>JBGTCY010000258.1:0-22062 GCA_041748615.1 Chitinophagales bacterium | reverse complement strand
GAAGCCGGACAAATGAATTAAAAGTAAGGATAGATACCATTTGTATTTATAATACATCTAACATCAAATTTCGAAAACATTTTTGGGAAATTTAACTATTGACTTTTTTTTTTCAGAGACAAAATGTTCAGGTATGTTTCCAAAATAACTTCCTTGTATCTACTATCTAAAGTCTAATATCTGCTCATGCTGGCTTCAAATTGCAGATGTTATTTTGACGACTCCACTATTAAAATACTCCCGTTTTCTGTTCAATAAAAACATTTCCTTTCTTCTTTCGTAAAACCTTTCGTCTCCTTTGATAGAGTGTTGCCGTTGTAGCGGCTTGTTGATTTGTAGGGCTTGAAAACTATGTGAGGTATGATGCGAGGATGGTTGCTGTGCAGGCTGGTGTGCCTGGTAATTTTTACATTTTTATTTACTGAAAAAATATCCGCTCAGGATACTTTGAAAGTTTCAATTTATTTTGAAACCAAAGGCGAAGAATGGGTGCTTCAATCAGATTCTGCCGCCCGTAATCTTTATCCTGTGAATGAAAATCCGACTTCAGGCAATCAACGCCTGATGGCGATTACCCGCTCCGGTGAATCACCATTTTCACCGCTGAAGAAAAAATTTTTTATTGATAACAGGCTGTTGGTCACATTCAATCGTTCGGTTTCCCGAACAGAAGTTGAAGCGTTTCAGCGGAAATATGAACTTCAGTTAATCAATGAATCCGGCAATGGATATTCCGACAAGAATCCTGTTTATGTTTTTCAGTATAAAAATTTTACGTTGTCGGATAACAGCGCAACGGTTTCCGCAATCATTGCGGAGCAGGAAAAGAAATGGGTGAAGTCGGCTTATCCGAATCGCGTCAACTTGTTTGAACCGCAATCTACCAATGATACCTATATTGATTATGCCTGGCATATCGCCAATAGCGGACAGCAGATTTCCTGCTCCAGCCTGATGGGCAATCACCATGCTGACGCGCGAATCGCGGATGCCTGGGAGATGGGTTACACCGGTCAGGGCATTAAAGTGGGCGTGATAGATTTTTTCGGATTCGATTACAATCATCCGGATATGCAAGAACAGTTTTTAGCCGGATGGGACTGTATCAACAACACCAATTATAATGCTTCAAATTTTTATTTCACACAAAGCAACCAGGCGCACGGCATGGCGGTTTCCGGCATCATTGCCGCGAAAGCCAACAACCAACTCGGTTCTGCCGGTGTAGCGCATGGAGCGAAAGTTGTTCCTTTTTTGATTGACGGCTCTGAGGCATCTGTGGTGCTGGCGTTGCAAAAAGCCAAAAGCCCTGATTTTGATGTGGATGTGGTCAATTGCAGTTTCGGCTCTTATTTTCCAAGTCCCGCGATTTTGGCGGAAATAAAAAATTTGCAGCAAAACGGGAGAATGCGCAATGGCATTGCTTACGGGGTGGTAGTCATCGCTTCGCATGGCAATGACCATTATAATGATATAGACTTTCCGCAATATCCATCTGCGTATGATGAAGTAATCAGCGTGGGCGCTTCAACGCCTGACGACCGCAAAAAAACTCCCGGTGATGCATGGGAAACAGGCAGTGAATGGGGAACCAACTACGGTTCAAAACTTGACATCGCGGCTCCGGGCGTTTGTATTTTTACGACTGACTTGTCAGGCGGAAACGGCTATGCTCCGGGCGATTATATCGCATTTCAGAAAACATCGGCAGCCGCTCCGATTGTATCCGGTATTGCTGCGTTGTTGCTGAGCAAAAATCCGGCAACCAATTGGCAGGATGTCAGAAACCGTTTAACACAAACGGCTGATAAAGTGCAGCTTTCGTCACAGGGAGGACTCTACAATTATCAATATGACTTGAGCAAACCGGGACACAGTCTGGAAGTGGGGTATGGTAGAATCAATGCTTACAACGCTTTGGCGGATACACCGGTGGGAATTTCAAAAGAAATTCAACCCGACAATGATTCACGTTTCATCGTGTCGCCATTTGTTCAAAATTATTTAGACATTCAATATTCTTTGAACGAACAATACGCGAGCTATGAAATGGCGATAATGGATATGAGCGGAAGAGTGCTGGCGCAGGTCAGGCTGCCTGCAGGACATGGCTCTATGAATTTTGATGTGAGCAACCTGATGCCCGGCATGTATCTCGTCCGATGTATCAGCGGCAGTTCGCTCATCAGCAATGACAAGTTTGTAAAAGTGCAATAGAATGGGGATTTCGGATAAAAAAGTGAATCGGGCAGGAGTTTGTAAAAAAGAAAATTGAGCGAAATGAAGAAGATGATTTTCAGTTTAATGTTGGGAGCGGGAGTGGTGGTTGGCTTAACCAGCATGACACAGAAAAGCGCTCAGGAATCATTCTGGTATGTCAATGGCGAAGAATATCATTGGCATGAGCAACCGGATGTCTTCGCGTTTCGCTTAACTGGAGGAAGTATCTGGCAGGATGCGATGGATGTACATTGTGTGGGAAAATTATTACATCGCGCACAACATCGCGACAAAATGAATTTGATTTTTTTTAAGCGTGAATGCACAGAAAACGAGCGTCAAACGGTGAAAAATGTTATTGAACAGCACCCGATGTTTGAAGCGGAGTTTCCTGTAATCACGCTGTTTCCTCACTTGAGTTACAAGGAAGCGAAATGGTTTGCCCTGGATAATTTACTGTTGGTCAACTTCAATCATGACAGCCTGAGCGAATCAAAATTCAACGCGTTTAAACAAGAATTCGGATTACAGCAGTTGAATTTTCCGGATGCAATCTTTCCGGATGGCTATTTCACGTACATTTTTGAGTATAATGTTCAACATCAATCACCGAAAACCGCGATTAAACTGGCTCGTGAGATTTATGAGTTGCACAACGGGTTCGTTGTGAACATCCAGCCGAATCTCATCAATGCTTACCAGGAAGTTTCCGATGATGCGCAAGTGGTATCAGACAATCAAATCAAAACCACCCCCCCTGCGAAAATTGAATACATCATGATTCATAAACAGAATGGCACGATCAAACTCATGGTGGATTTGAAAAATAATGCGCCTGAAGCGAATATTAAAGTATATGATTTATATGGCAGGATGCTCTATGGCTTTAACGCGATGTCTTCGAAAATTGAGCATGACATCAATATATCGGGATTTGTGTGTGGAATTTATTTTGTAAGTATAGAAAACCGGAAAGGTGAGGTGATGGGAATGCACAGATTTGTAAAAATATAATAGTTATTTCAGGGAAAAATTTCTTTTGAATAACTAAAAATACGTTTCGTGGTCCGGTTGGAAAACTGCCTGTCGCTTTTTACGCGTACAGGCAGTTTTCTTTTACTCCTGAGTGTATGGGGTTTTTATTGGCACAGTCTATAGTCACACAGTCTATAGTAAACTATTCACATCACTAAATCATCAAATCACTAAATCATCAAATCACCTAATCACCACATCACCCCATCCGCTAATCACCAAATCAACACATCTGCTAATCAACACATCTGCTAATCTGCTAATCCGCTAATCATCAAATCTGCTAATCACCACATCACTTCATTCTCGCCCTCCTCAATTCCCGCATCACCCATTTTTTATAGATTTCTGATTGTTCGGGGAGCATATTTTTTCTGTCATACATCCCGTTGAGTTGTCGTTGGCGGTAGGCTTCATACAACGAGACGGCACAGGCAACAGAAATGTTCAGACTACTCACCATTCCTGTCATGGGGATTGTGATGCAGGCGTCAGCGAGCTTTACGGTTTCGGGATGCAAGCCTTCTTTTTCATTGCCGAAAATCAGCGCGGTGGAGCCGGTGAAGTCAACGTCATAAATTGTTTTCGCGGAAAAATCAGCGCTGAGGGCATAGATATTCTGAAAGCGGCTGCGCAACGCCTCAATGCAGTTGTTTCTTTCTTTGAAATAATTGACCTCGACCCAGCGCTTGGAGCCGGAGGAGGTTTTTCTGCCGAATTTTTTCGGACGGGGCAAGCCCTCGTTCAGCACATACACCTCCTGTACGCCCACCGCGTCACATGAGCGCAACACAGCCGAGATGTTATGCGGGTCGAGTACGTTTTCAAGCATCACCGTCAGGTCGGGCTGACGTTTGAGCAACACGTTGGATATTTTTTCTTCGCGGTGAGGGGTCATAAATATTTAAGCTGAAAGTTTTTAGTTTTTTAAAAAATAACCTGATTAATTAATTAATAAAAATATTATTATAAAATAAATTAGTAATCCTGTTATTTATAGCTCATAATATCTTGTTACTTGAAGCTAACAGCCTAAAAACTATTTCAATAATTAGGTACAAAGATTGCTGCAAACTAACTTTGATTTCCGGTTTATCAAAATCGAACACTATGCTTAAAAAAATATTGATTATTTCCTCCATCGTTATCGTATTACTGATAGCCGCTTTAATCGCTCTCCCATTTATCTTCAAGGACAAACTCATTACCATCGCCAAAGTTGAGTTGAACAAGCAACTCAATGCCCAGGTTGATTTCAAGGGCATCGGTTTGTCGGTGTTCAGAGATTTTCCGCATCTGACTTTAACGCTCAAAGAACTGACAGTCGTCAACATTGAGCCGTTCAAGGGTGATACGCTCGCTTCCATCAAATCCTTTTCCACCGCGGTGAACATCATGAGCCTCATCAGAGGCAATACCATTGATGTGATAGGAATTACCATAGATAATCCACGCTTGAAAGTTCGTGTGTTGAAAGATGGCACTGCCAATTATGATATTATGAAGCCGATAAAGAAAGAGTCTTCTGAATTTGAGGTTAAAATGAATTCTATCAAAATCAATAACGCTGACATCCGGTATGACGACAGGCAATCCGATATGAGGGCTTTGATTGAAAATCTGAATTTCAGAGGGAATGGCGATTTCACGAAAGACATTTTTGATTTCAAGACAGTGACCAAAGTAGATAAAGCAACCGTGACATCCGGGGGCATTAGCTACCTGAATAAAACCGAACTGGAGTTGAAACTTGACCTTGGCATTGACTTGCCGAACAGCACTTACACGCTCAAGGACAACAGTCTGCGCCTGAATGCGCTCGTGCTGGGCGTTGACGGTTGGGTGTCGGACAGAACACCCGGTCATTACAGCATGGATTTAAAATTTAACGCTAAGGAAACCTCCTTTAAAAACCTGCTGTCTCTTGTACCCGCTATTTACATGAAGGATTTTGGAAAAGTGAAAACGGATGGCAATCTCGCCCTTTCAGGTTTCGCGAAAGGTGTTTACAAAGACGAAAGCTACCCGGAGTTTGGCGTTTCGGTGAAAGTGGACAACGCCATGTTCCAGTATCCTGATTTGCCTGCCGCGGTAACGGGCATTTTCTTTGACATGAAAGTCGCGCATCCGGGAGGCGACCTCGACAAGATGACGATTGATATTCCAAAATTGGATTTAAAAGTGGGAGGCGAGCCCATCGCGATGAAACTGCATGTAAAAACTCCCATCTCTGACCCGGACCTTGATGTGCAGGCAAAAGGGAAAATCAACCTTGCCAATGTGAAGCAATTTTATCCTTTAGAGCCGGGCGAAGAAATGGCGGGTAATGTAGCGGTGGACGCTACGATGAAAGGCAGAATGTCTGCTTTGGAAAAAGAGCAATACGACAAAGTGAACGCCAGCGGCACAGTGGATATCAGCGGTTTGAAATACAAAAACAAGGAGATGCCGGAAGGAATTACGGCTGAAAAAATTGCCATGGTATTTTCATCCAAAGCGCCCAGCACGCCTGCCGTTTCTAATTCGGCTATCCCGTTGAAAGGCTATGGTACTTTGCTGGTTCAGAATTTTGTTTACACGGACAAAACATTGCCGGGCGGCAAAGCGAAGATTGACAACATCAGCCTCACGCTCAATCAGGGAGATGCAACACTCGAACGTTTCAGCGCTCAGATTGGTAAAAGTGATTTTAATACTACCGGCAAATTGAACAACGTGCTCGGTTACGCACTCAGTGACGGCACCTTATCCGGACAACTTGATATGAAATCAAAACACATTGACCTCAATGAATTTATGGCGATGGAAACTTCATCCGCTTCATCCTCCGATGATGAAATGAGTGTAGTGATTCCGGCAAACCTCGCGCTCAATCTTTCACTTGGCGTTACAAAGGTTTTATATGAAAAAATGGAGATGAACAATGTGCAGGGCAGGGCGTCAGTCCGTGATGAAACATTTACTTTGACTTCCCTTTCCACAAGCACTTTGGGCGGCAACGCGATAATTAATGGCGCTTTGAATACCAAAGATCAGAAAAACCCAAAAGTGGATTTCGGATACAATATTACGAATATTGATATCCGGCAGGCTTTCAACGCGCTGAGTACTATCGAAAAATTCGCTCCTGCTTTCAAATATATGAACGGAAAGTTCAGCTCCAATCTCACGATGAATGGAGTACTGTTTGAGGATTTTTCTTTAGACATGAATACCCTGCTTGCCAACGGACGCGTGGAACTGAACAATGCCGTAATAACAGGTTTTCCGGTGTTAAAAGAAATTGCCGACCGTTTTAAAATCAAAGAATTGCAGAGCATTAATATTAATGACGCATGGACGGTGTTTGAATTTATTAACGGCAGAATTGCGGTGGAGCCGTTTGATGTTAAGGCGAATAATATCATCATGAATATTGGCGGCTCGCACGGCATTGACAATTCAGTGGATTATAATATTCTCATGGATATTCCCAATAATATGCTCGGACAGGCGGGCGATTTGGTGAATGATTTAATTAAGAAAAATCCCATCCCCGGTTTCAGCATGGGCAATCTGCCCGACTTAATGAAGTTCAGGGTGAAAGTAACCAACACGCTGCAAGACCCGAAAATGGAAGTGAGCTTGGTCGGCAAGGGCGGGGCTAACGTTCGAGAGCAAATACTCGAAACTGTGAAAGAAACGGTGGATGAAAAAATAACCGAAGTGAAAGAAGAAGTGAGCGCGCAAATCAAAGAGCAGGCTGACCGCATTATTGCCGAAGGCAAAAAGAACGCGCAGAAAGTGCGTGATGAAGGCAAGCAACTTGCTGAAAAAGTGCGCAGCGAAGGATATGCGCAGGCGAAAAAATTAGAAGACGAAGCCAAAAACCCGATTGCCAAGCAAGTCGCCACCCAAGCCGCCCGCAAGCTGCGCCAGGAGACAGACACGCGAGCCGACCAAATCATCCGCGAAGCCAACACCAAAGCCGATGACATCGAGCGTGAAGCCGAACGTCAGGCGCAGCAGGTGTTGCAGGGAGGGAAGTGAGATGGGACTCAGATGTTAGATTTGAGATGTTAGAGATTTTTTATTTTGTTCAGGTACCGGTCTGATTCCTATTGTAAAATCATTCAGCAACCGGCAATGCGAGATGTGAATTATACTCTCCGCTGTGATGAATTTTCCAATGAGCTTCCGGATAGATGGCTTTGAAATGGTCTGCATCAGCGCCTGCAATGCTGATTCGAATTGCATGTCCTTTCTTAAATAAATATGAAACCGGGAATAAATCCAAAGTAATATTTTCCACCTCGCCCGGCTTTAATGACATTTCATCTTTTTTGAGAAAAGAATGAAAAGGAACATTCTCAGCATCCGTATAAAAATGCGTTTCTTGACTTACTTTTCGATGCAACGCCCTGAAAACTCCTTCGGTGACATAGTGGGCTTTTCCGTTTTCATCCACATCCTGCAAATAAACATGAAACGCGGCATCAGGATTCGTGGACGTTAAATATAAATTCAGAATCGGGTGTCCCGTCATTTCAATTTCATTTTCCAAAGGCGTGGTCGTGAAGTGGGGCAGTTCTTTGCTTTTCTCATGCCAGTCATGGTAAGGAAAAGGAATTTTCAGTTGACCCAACAAGGAGCGCCAGCGCGAATATTCGCCTGTTCCAAAAGTGGAATCTACCTTGTAGTCTGTGTAACCTATTCTTTCATTTGCATGATTATCACTGATGATTGATGATTGAGCATCGGACGATTTTGGATTAGTTAATGAAAGATTTCCATTGTCGTTAAAATAGTAAGTCCGGTACTGAGTGTTTTGCGGTGACCAGAAATTTTCCGACTGCCATTTTTCCGCGCCCATCGTGAAGTAATGAATACGCGGTTCTTTATCAATGCCGGTCGGTAACCCTTTCAAATGAAAATCAAAAAACTTCAAAAGTTCACCTGCCATATTAAATCCGGATTTGCCGGGATTAAACCTGCTGCAATTCAAAGTGCCGCCATGTTCCCACGGACCGAGCAACAGTTTGTTGGAGGGGTTTTGTAATGTCAAAAAACGCTTGACAGCCGCGTGTTGGTAATCCCCGTCAAACCAGCCGCTGATGGAATAAACCGCGACACCGGCTTGGTCAATCAAATGACTGAAAGTGTGTGGGCTAAAATTATCGGTTGCCGTTTGTCCGTCCATTTTTGAAGTGTCATCCCGGAAGATAATGCTTTGCACGCCATCATTCACGCTGAGATTCGCCTGATGTTGGAGAACGGCTTCCTTCACCATTTTTTTCTGTCCCTTCACCGGCTGAACTCCTTTGACGATTAATCTCAAAGGAAATTTCTTAATTGGCAATTTATTATTGTCGAGTTTGTAATTGGCTTCCCCCCAGTTTTTTGTAAAATATTCCAACTGCACGCCTCCGGGCAGCGAAATGTCATCATATACATCGTACAATGAAAACATTGGCGCAACGGCTTTCACCGCGGGATGCAAGGTAGTGGCTAAAAACTCAGCGGTGGTTCCGCTGTAGCTGACACCTGCCGCTCCCACGTTTCCGTTTGACCACGATTGAGTGATTACCCAATCCACAATTTCAGCACCATCTTGAACTTCATCTTCCGACCAGGGATGTTTGCGGCTGCCCATGCTCGCACCCGAACCCCGCGCGTCCACCGCGATGAAGGCATAGCCGTTGCGAATGACTTCTTTAATCATCTTCCCCTGCGCAGTGCTGAAGTTGTTGACAAAAAGGCTGAATGGAAAACGAAACTTCGCCCCCCGCCAATAACGTGTCTGATAAACTATCGCGGGTATTTTTTCACCTTCCGATAAGCCTTTTGGCAATGTAACATTCACGGCAATCAACACACTATCCCGCATCTGCAGATACATGGATGAAGAATTCAGTTTTTTGTAAACCATCCTGCTGCTGTAGTCATAAGGCAAAGGTCCTGTTACATGACTTGCGGTATCGCCCGCAAGATAATTTTTAGCAGGTTTCGGATTTTTTTGACCAAACAGCGATAAACAAAGAGATGTAATACAAATGAAAAAAAGAGCTTGTTTCATGAAATAAAATGAAAAGTGGTGATTGAAAACTTAACAGCGCAGCTGAAGTGGTATGAAATAATATTGCAATGATTGCTTAATACTTTCCAAAGCTAATATCTTATACACAAAATCCTGTTAGTTAATCGGCTGTATTTCACTTCTCATTGATTTTATCTTGCAGACGGTTATCGTGCCTCTTAATTTATCAATCGCTTTGTGAGATTTTATTTCCGCTGCCTTACTTTTATTTCGCTCTTTTTTCAGTCATCTCAAATGGCTGCGCAGGTTTTTTCATCGCCCTGCATGATGCATCTCTCGATTCCGGACAACGGATGCGGAAAAAATCCTTTGATATATGACTTTGAAGTAAACGGATTGCAAGGTGTGTTCGGAGAGGAAATTACGCTGGAGCGGGTGGATGTTTTGATTGAACATTCCTGGAATGGAGATGTATCAATACTTTTGCAATCGCCTTTCGGAATTGAGGTGGAACTGTCTTCGGGAAACGGGGCGGGCGGCAATCATTATGGCAATCCGAAAGTGGAAGGATGCAGGGCGTTAGCCTCATTCAGTCGCGCGGGCAGCGGCTCAACGGCATTTGACAAGCCGCCTTTCGTGGGTGAATTTTTTCCGCAGGGCGATTTGAATGATTTTCACAAGGGCAAAAATCCCAATGGCATCTGGAAATTAATGATTTGTGATGCTTTTCAGGCGGATATCGGAAAACTGCATTTTGTCAGGTTAGTGTTCGCCCCGGCAGAGTCTGTGTTGACGGGAAATGCCGGAAACATGAAATAACAAATTGGGTTCCGGGAAAAATATTTTCGGTAAAAGTTATAAGTTCAGAAATATTCCCTGTATTTTGGTTTCCGCTTTTTACATGAAAAAATATTTACAATAAAAAATAAATTGAACATGAAACGATTGCAGACTTGCTTTTTGCTGATTTCCCTGATGCTTTTTTCCGTTTCCATCCTGCCCGCGCAGGTTTGCACGCCTGACCCCGCGTGCACTCAGGCGGAAATCATCTGTGGTGATTTGAATAATGGATGTGAAGGTGAGTTCTATTCTTCAGTCATTACGATTGCTTTGGGAAATGAGATATCCGGTTTCACTTTGATAGATGTAACATTGAATTCATTTACCGGGTTACCCTCCGGATTAGGTTATGAGTGCAATCCTGCAAATTGTGTGGTTGATTCAAGTTCAAGCGGTTGCATTTTAATTGAAGGAATTCCGGACGTTCCGGGGACTTATAACCTGATTGCCAACGTCACTGCGCGATTATTTATTGGTTTCGTGATATCAATAGATACCGCGCTGGCGGTTGGCGAAATTGTAATTGAAGAAAAAGATTGCAATGGTGATTGCGGAGGCACGGCTGCGATTGATGCCTGCGGAATTTGTTCGGGAGGAAATACAGGTTTGTTGCCTGACTGTGATGATGGTGATATTTGTACTGAAAATCTTTGTGACGGACTTGGAGGTTGTCTCAATCCGCCCGTTGAATGCGATGATTTTGACCCTTGTACAGTTGATTCCTGCGACCCGGTTTTCGGATGTCTGAATGAGCCGATTGACTGTGATGATAATGACGTGTGCACCGCGGATTTTTGCAATGGCGGTTTTTGCTTTAATATTCAGTCAGACTGTGATGATGGCGACCCCTGCACCGATGATAGTTGCGACCCGGTATTAGGATGTATTCATGAACCGGTTAATTGTGATGATGGCGACCCCTGCACCTATGATTATTGTAATAATGGTTTATGTGTGCATGAAAATGAATGTATTGAGTGCGGACAAGATACGCTGTATCGTTATTTGAGACGCGCCAATGGAATCACGGATGTCCTCAACATTATTGGCTCACCGGGAATAGCAAACGGTACAAATGATATTACCAAAGAACTCGGCAATAACTATGAATTGATTTTTGACAGCGCTGCCGTGAAAGGCGCTTTCGTGTGGTTTACTTACAGGGATATTGTTGGTTCACCGGACTCATTCAGAGTAAATATTTATGAAGTGGATGTTGACGGTATCCCATTGGGAGTGCCTCTCGCTTTTAAATCAATTTCATCTTCAGCCATTATTCCCGCAGTTTTCCTTGCAAACATCAATTACGTGGAGTTTGACAACCCGGTGAAAGTGTATGGAAATTTTGCTGTCACCGTTGAGGTTGGGAATCAATTCGGACAAGATGATACGATTGCTATCGCCATGAATTTGTTTGGTGACGGGCAGGGTGAGCAGCGTGCAATCATGCGCGCGATTAATGATGTGTGGTTTTTGTATGATGATGTTTGGACGGTGAACGGAAATCCGGTGGACATTGATTTCATGATTTTCCCGGTGCTGGAAGTTGATTGCGTGGATGATGGTGACCCGTGTACCGAAATTACTTGTGTCAACAATGAATGTATCACCACGCAGGTTGTTTGTGATGACGGCAATTTATGTACCGATGATACTTGTGATTCTTCTACAGGATGTGTGTTTACTCCCATTGATTGTGATGATTCAGACCCATGTACTGATGATTTCTGCGACCCGCTGATTGGATGTATCAACGACCCGCTCGATTGTGATGATAATGACCCCTGTACAACTGACTTTTGTGATAACGGGATTTGCGAAAATGAAGAAATCATCGGATGTAATGACCCTTGCCTGCTGGTGGATTGTGATGATAATGATCCATGCACGGTTGATTCCTGCGACAATGGTATTTGCCTGAACGAAGCAATTGATTGCGATGACAACGATCCTTGCACGGATGACTCCTGCGATAATGGGATTTGCCAGAATGAATTACTCGACTGTGATGATAATGACCCGTGTACGGATGATTTTTGCGACACAGGTATCTGCATTAATGAGGCGCTGGATTGTGATGATAACGACCCCTGCACGGATGACTCCTGCGATAATGGGATTTGCCAGAATGAACCGCTCGACTGTGATGATAATGACCCGTGTACGGATGATGTCTGTGTGAATGGTTTTTGTGAAAATAATCCGCTCGACTGTGACGACAACGACCCTTGCACAGTGGACGTATGTGATAACGGAATTTGTGTGAATACTTTAGATAAACCGCAATTAGCGTTTGACGTGCCTGATGTTTGTTCCGGTGATTCAATTTTAATCACCAACAACTCCACGAATGTTGATCCGGATGCAACTTATCTTTTGGATTTATATAGCGATGGCGTGATTAATCTGATTCTTCCTGCCAGCGCCTTGCCGGTGGATTCCACCTTGCAGGTTCCGCTTACGGGAGACATTGATTTTACGGTGTATGTCATTCAACCCAATGGTTGCAGCGATACGCTTACAGGTGCTTTTAATGCTTTGAATTGTGATGATAACGACCCCTGCACGATTGATTCCTGTGCCGGACTGACTTGTTTCAATACGCAGATTGATTGCGATGATGGCGACCCCTGTACAATAGATTTTTGCGACAATGGAGTTTGTGTGCATCTTCCAGATTATCCGCAGCTTGCTTTCGGTGTGCCCGATGTTTGTTCAGGTGACAATATCCTGATTACCAATTTTTCTACAAATGTTGATTCCAATGCGATTTATGAATTGGATTTATACAGCAACGGCACGATTGACCTGACACTACCCGCCAGCGCTTTGCCGGTAGATTCAACTTTAAGCGTACCCCTGAGCGGTAATATTGATTTCACGGTGTATGTCACGAATCCTAATTCTTGCGCTGATACACTCACCGATAGTTTCATCGCGCTGGATTGTGATGACAATGACCCGTGCACGGTGGATGATTGCACCAATGCGGTTTGTTCCAATGTGCCGCTTGATTGTGATGACAATGATTTATGTACCGATGATTACTGCGATAATGGAACTTGTTTTAATGACCCCATCAACTGTGATGATGGCGACCCTTGCACCGATGATTCCTGCGACCCGTTAATTGGCTGCATCAACACTCCGAAAGATTGCGATGACAGCGACCCGTGCACCGTGGACATTTGTAACGGTGGAGCTTGTCAGAACCCACCGCTCACTTGCAGTGATGGCGACCCGTGCACTGACGATATTTGCGATAATGGCGCTTGTGTATTTGTACCAAACGGTTGCGTGTTTGACAATGATTTGTGTGTAGATGCTGTAACAATCACAACCGGTTTTGGAATTCCGTTTAACATGGTCGGAAAAACTACGGATGGTGTTCCTGATATTGCTTGTGTGGTTGGCGGCAGCGGGCAGTTGTACAGTGATGTGTGGTATGAATTTACTCCGGTGTGTGACGGAGATGCCACCATCAATCTCACTATGAGCGGTGATGTTGACCCGGTTGACCCGCGCATCGCCATTTACCTCGCGCCATGTCCGGGAGTTTTAATCGCCTGCAGCGACAGCAACTCCAATGATTTTGAAACCATCACCTGGGCTGCGACTTCAGGTACAACCTATCTGATTCGAATTGGAGGATACAGCTTAGCCAATCAGGATTCAGGAACTTTTGATTTAATCATTACCGATTTGGAAGTTCCGATTATCGCTTGTCCTGCCAATCAATCGCTGGATGCGGAGCTGGGAGTTTGCATAGCAAATGTTATTTCAGGTGTCGCGCTGGCATCTGATAATTGCGGCTATGCAGTTGTAACAAACAACATCACCGGCACTGCCGATGCTTCGGGTGTTTATCCTTTTGGTAATAATGATGTTGTCTGGACGGCAACAGATATTGCGGGAAATACCGCCACCTGCACCCAAGTGATTACTATCACTGACATTGAAGCGCCTCAAATTACCTGTCCTCCATCACAAACTGTGGATTCCGATGCAGGGCTTTGTTTGGCAGCCGTTATGATTCCCGCTCCAACAACTTCGGATAATTGCAGCGTGGCGGGTGTTGTCAATGATTTTAACAATACCGCAAACGCGAGTGATGATTATCCGGTTGGAAATACCACTGTGATTTGGACGGTGACGGATGGCAGCGGCAACAGCGCGACTTGTGTACATGATATTACTGTTGAAGACAATGAACAACCTGCGATTACTTGTCCGGCTGATGTTTTCGTTTCCGGCTGTCAGAATATCGTAACAGTCCCGACTCCAACCGTTTCCGATAATTGTTCTGTTGACAGTTTCATCAATGACTTCAATAACACTGCTGATGCCAGTGATGATTCTCCGATCGGTTCTACGGCTGTGGTTTGGACAGTTTCAGATATTTATGGAAATACCAATACTTGTTCCATGAATGTCGTGCGCAGTTCACCGATAGTGGCATCCATCACACCGATTCCTGCTGAAGCCTGCGCGTTAACAGATGTTGTCTTGCAGGGAAATCCTGTTCCCGGTCTCAGCCCGATTGTTTCTCACAAGTGGACAGGACCAGGATTAGTCGGTGTAACCAATCTCGATAGTGTGATTGTAAACATTGCGCTGGCGGGTACATTTGGTCCCATTATCTACACGGCAACCGATGCTGACGGCTGCACCGGTGCGGATACCATCAATCTCACGGTGCTCGGAAATCCAAGCGCGATTTTGGTGCCCGATGTCAAAGAAATTTGCGAAGGCGAAAGTTTTGTTTTTACGTCTTCAGTTATTGGAGGGAATGGTGCAATCAGTTTGCACGAATGGACAGGTGATACATCTCCGCTCACGAATACCAATCTTCCGCAACCCGGATTTGATGGCAACATTCCGGGAAGTTATTTGCTGACATACACGGTTACCGATGCGAAAGGCTGCAAAGGTTCGGATAATATCACGGTGATTGTAAACAGTAATCCTGTTTTGGACATTCAACCCGTTCCGGCTGAAGTTTGTCAGTTTCAGCCCTTCTCTTTAAGCGTCAATGAATTATCAGGCTCAGGAGTAATTATTTCAAGAAACTGGACCGGCAATACCACTCCGCTTTCTTCCACGACTTCTGCTACTCCAAATTTCAATACTGACAATGCAGGAATATTTAATCTGACTTACAGTGTTACCGACAGCAAACTTTGTTCTGCTTCTGAAAATGTTACCGTGACAGTCTTTCCCGAACCGGTGGTTTCATTCAGCGGACTGACGGCAACATATTGTCTGAATGATGATGCGGATTCTTTATTTGGAACACCTTCAGGCGGCAGTTTCAGCGGACCCGGAATTACCGGAGTGCCTGTAACAAGATTATATCAGGGTGCGAACACGACCGTTTCCGGAAACACCACCAACATTTTTTCTCAGTCCGTAACCGTTCCGGGAACAGTGTTGGGGAATGATATTATATTAAAAAGAATTTGCTTTAATGTCGCTCACCCGTCATTACAGGATTTGCAGTTTATTCTTGAAGCGCCCGGAGGAAATTTTGTGGTGCTTGCATCCTTCCTTTGCGGTGCCCAGCCCGACATTGATGTTTGCATTGTTCCCGGAACGATTAATAATATTGACAATGCAACCTGTAACGCGATAGCACCAACCGTTCAGGGCACTTTTAATGCGGGCATTGGAAATAATCTGGATGATTTGAATAACGGATTTACCAATCCGAACGGCAATTGGCAATTGTACATTGACAACTTCAATCCCGCGAATGGCTTACTAACCGATTGGTCGCTTGAGTTTGAATATCTCGGTCAAAAAATCTTTAATCCGTTGGAAGCGGGCGTTGGAACACACATTATCACTTACAATTATACAGACGGTAACAACTGTTCAAAATCAGCATCTTCGCAGGTAACCGTGAATCCTGTTCCGGTTGCTGATGCAGGTGTTGATACTGAAATTTGTTCGGGAGAAAGCACCACGCTTTCTGCCACCGGAGGTAGTATTTTTGACTGGAGCACAGGGGAAACAACTGCATCCATCACCGTATCACCATTGGTGAATACAACTTATACGGTTGTCGTTTCAAATACTTTTGGTTGTGAAGATGCAGCCTCGGTTTCGGTAGATGTGAATGCGTTACCTACAGCTAACTTCTCCGGATTGGATGCGGAATATTGTGAAAATGACGCACCCTCTGTACTCACCGGTCTTCCCGCTGGCGGGAACTTCTCCGGTCCCGGAGTTACAACAACAGGCAGTGGAGTATCCACTGTAGCTTATGCCGGTGCACCGGTTCCAATTCCGGATAGCGGACAAACGGAGGTTGATGTTAATGTGAGTGGAGTAGGAAATATTTTGGGAGCAGATGTGACGCTTGAAAAAGTTTGTTTCAAAATTCAACATAGCTGGGTGGAAGATTTGGACATCACGCTGATTGCACCAAATGGCGCTACCATTATTTTCGCAGAAATGCCCTGCGGCATTGGATTCCAGGATTTGGATGTCTGCGTTGTTCCGGGAACCGGAAACAGCATCAATAACGCGGTATGCAGTTTTGTGCCACCCGCGCTCACAGGTGATTTCAATGCATCATTAGGCGATGATTTGAATGATTTAAATAATGGCAGCATCAATCCAAACGGAACCTGGCAGTTGAGCATCAGTGATAATTTTGCCGGAGACACCGGTGAGTTGTTGGAGTTTTCGCTTCAATTTAACTCAACCGGACTTTCACAGTTTAATCCGGCAGCGGCTGGTCCCGGCAATCACGCGGTGACTTATGTTTATTCCGACCAAAACAGTTGCTCCGACACTGTTACCATTCAGACTTTAGTCATTGCTTCACCGGTTGCCGTTGCACAGCCCGACACTGCAATTTGCCCGGGAGAAATTGTGATGCTGACAGCATCAGGAGGTACTTCGTATCAATGGATAACAGGAGATATGACTGATGAAATTCTTGTGAGTCCTTTCTCTACCAATACTTACAGCGTAACGGTTTCTGATGCGAGCGGATGCTCCGCTGAAGCGGATGTCACCGTCACCGTATTCACGCCTCCCACAGCGGATGCCGGAGTTGCTCAAACGATTTGTCCGTCAACAACCGCTACGCTAACTGCGACAGGCGGTGTTTCTTATGTTTGGAACACGGGTGATGCGACAGCTTCCGTTAATGTTTCTCCTGCTACAAATTCCACATTCAATGTCACCGTAACGGATGCAAACGGATGCACGGCAACAGATGATGTGACTGTGAGTTTGTTTCCCGCTGCCGTTGCTGTTGCCGGTCCTGATGAAGACATTTGTGTGGGCGGAAGCGTAAGCATTACCGCTTCCGGTGGTGATTTTTATTTCTGGAGTGATGGCGTCAACACTTCCATTACGGGAACGCGCCCCGCTTCGCCTTTGGCTACAACGGTTTATACCGTGACGGTGGAAGATAACAACGGATGTACGGATGTCGCGGCATTGACCGTGACGGTGCATCCCTTCCCCGTGATTGACCTATCAGGCATCAGCCTGACATATTGCGAAACGGGAGCGGATGAAACATTGACTCCGTTGCCTGCCGGAGGAACATTAAGCGGTGTTGGAGTTTCCGGAAATACTTTTTCCCCGACTTCAGTTTCACCGGGCAATTATATCATTCGTTATCAATACGCGGACGCGTTTGGCTGCGGTTCCGTTGACAGCGTTACCGTTACAGTAATCTCCGCGCCACCGGCAAACTTCACCGGATTGGCACCTGAATATTGTGAAGACACCACCCGCCATTTATTAACCGGTATTCCAGCAGGAGGAACTTTCAGTGGTCCCGGCATCAGCAACAATGTTTTCGTTTCATTCTTTGCCGGACCCGGCACGCATAACATCACTTATGCTTACTCAACGGGTGGAGGCTGTTCCGGAATTGCAACGCAGTCCGTGATTGTACATGCGGAGCCGGTTGTGAGCATCAGCGGTTTGAATGCCGTTTTTTGTTCATTGGATAATCCGGTGACACTCACAGGAGTTCCTGCTGGCGGTGTTTTTTCCGGAACGGGAATTTCAGGAAACACATTCAATCCACCGGATGTTACATTCAGTTCACCGGTTGTGGTTGGCTATCATTATGTGGACGGAAATGGTTGTGAGGGTGAAACCAGGGAGGTAGTCACCGTGCATTCGAATCCGCAAGCCGTGATTCTTGTGCCGGGAGTTTTGTGTACCGGTCAAACAAGTGTGCCGCTGACAGGTTCACCGGCTGGCGGCACTTTCAGCGGTCCCGGAATTTCCAATAACAACATAACTCCTTCTGCTGCCGGTGTCGGCACGCACACGATTCAATACACTGTGAGCAATTTAAGCGGTTGCAGTTCGACAGCATCCTTGCAGGTAACGGTGAACGCTACACCCGTTGTCAGCTTCAGTGGATTAAACGCTTCGCATTGTGTCAATGCCGCTCCGATAACACTCACCGGTAATCCCGCTGGAGGTACTTTCAGCGGCACGGGAACAGGAGGCAATGCCTTCATCCCTGAACTTGCAGGTTCTGGAGGTCCCTATAATGTCACATATAGTTACACCGCTCCAAATGGCTGCACAGGAACGGACACTAAACAAACAACAGTGCTGAATGCTCCTTTCATTACCATTTCAGGGTTGAAGAGCGTTTATTGCATTTATGAATCACCGGAGACCATCACCGCTTTCCCCGCTGGAGGAACTTTCATTGGTTCAGGGGTGTCCAATGGTGTTTTCAATCCGCGTGCAGCGGGCATCGGCACCCATGCCGTTGGCTATTTGTCCTCCAACAGTAACGGATGCAGTGAATTCGGAAGCGTCTTAGTGACCGTTGACGCTTGTGTGGGTATTGAAGAACCGGACGCGGTCAGAAGCGTTTCAGTTTATCCCAATCCAACGGAAGGTAAATTCATGCTAGACATTTCAGGAAAAATTGAAGCGCAAACGAATATCAGGATTTATGATGTGACCGGAAAAGTTGTCTTTGAAAAAACTGTTCTCGAACAAGCTCATGATTACTTAGAAGAAATCAATCTCGCTGATTTTTCAAAAGGCGTGTATGTGCTTCAGATTAATTTCCGGGATGGCGTGGTGACAAAGAAAGTGGTGGTGCAGTAGTGAGTTTTGCCTCACTTCCGTCTCAGCCTCACCCTCACCCCTCCGAAGGAGTCCGGAGTCCTTCGGACCGCCCTCTCCAAAAGAGAGGGGAGCCCGGGCAGATTACCATTGAACAGAAAAAACAGCATTTTTTTTGCTTGGAAAGAGAAAATAGTTTAGACACCTTCTTCCGCCTGGGCGGACGGGATGAGGCTTGCTTCGGAAAGGGAAAGAGGTATTATTAATTCTAATACATCTAACATCTAATATCTAATTTAAGATAGCACAATGGTGCAGTGAGTTTGAGTCAAAAAACTCCAGTGTAATTGAAGGGGGTAATACTCTTTAATTCCTTTTTCACTTTGGCGGTAATTTTCAACCCGTCAATGAAGGCGTGAATTTCTTGCTTGCCCACCTGCTGATGATTGCGGGTTAAGTCTTTCAACAATTCATAAGGCTTTTCATAACCTTCGCGCCTCAGCACCGTCTGAATAGCTTCCGCGATGACCAGCCAGTGGCTTTCCAAATCCCGGTGAATGACGGATTCATTGACAATCAGTTTATTGAGTCCTTTCAAAATGGAATCGAAAGCAATCAGCGTGTGAGCCACGGGAACTCCGAGATTGCGCAAAACGGTGGAATCGGTGAGGTCGCGTTGCAGACGTGAAACCGGCAGTTTCGCGGAAAGGTGTTCGTAACCGGCATTGGCGATGCCGAGATTTCCTTCCGCGTTTTCGAAATCAATGGGATTCACTTTGTGCGGCATGGCGGAAGAGCCGACTTCGTTTTTGATGGTTTTTTGTTTGAAATAATCCATGGAGATATACGTCCAGATGTCGCGGCACAAGTCAATCAGGATGGTATTGATGCGCTTCAGCGCGTCTAACTGCGCGGCAAGTTGGTCATAGTGTTCGATTTGAGTGGTGTAGCGGCTGCGCTCCAAACCGAGCGTCTGGTTCACGAACTTATCCGCGAAGCGCATCCAGTCGGTTCCGGGAAAAGCGACATGATGCGCGTTGAAATTGCCGGTAGCGCCTCCGAATTTTGCAGCGTTCGGAATTTGTCTGAGCGATTTCAATTGCTTGTCAAGCCGTTCCGTGAAAACAAGGATTTCCTTGCCTAACCTCGTTGGCGAAGCGGGCTGCCCGTGCGTACGTGCCAGCATGGGGATGTCTTTCCATTCGCGGGCTAAAGCGTTCAGCGAGCCGGTAATTTTTTTTAATGCGGGTTGATATTCTTTTTCCAGCGCGTCTTTGAATGAAAGCGGAATGGCGGTGTTGTTGATGTCCTGCGAAGTAAGTCCGAAATGGATGAACTCGCTGTAGGCTGAAAGCCCGTTCGCTGCGAAAATTTCTTTCAGGAAATACTCCACCGCCTTCACATCATGATTGGTGATTTTTTCAATTTCCTTGATTTTTTTCGCATCTTCCAATGAAAAATCAGCGGCTATCTTTTCGAGCGTGGAAAAATGTTTAACCGGAAATTTTTTCAGCGGAGTCAAGCCGGTTTTTACCAACGAGATAAAATATTTCACTTCCACCAGTACGCGATATTTAAACAAGGCGTATTCTGAAAAATAGGGCGAGAGGGAAACTGTTTTTTTGTGATAGCGCCCGTCAATCGGGGAGATGGCGGTAAGCGGTTCTAAGGTCATCCGTAATTTTTTTCAAAAATAAACAAACAATAGGGGAGTGGGGAGTGTCATCCAGAGCTTGTCGATGGATGGTGAGGGAAGGGGTGGGGGACGAGTGTCGAGGGACGAGGAGCGGTGTCGAGGGACGAGATAAGCCGTCATCCAGAGGTTGTCGAAGGATGGCGTAGGAAGTGGGCAGGGGATGTATCTTCAAATGAACGAATAAACACTTTTATCAACAGATAGACATTGCGTGATATAAACTACAATTGAAAATATGGGGATTTGATTATTTTTATGAAAAATAAGCCGACTATGAAAATCAGGGTGATTGGAGTATTTATAATTTATGCACCATTACAATTCTTTTTAACAAGTCCATCAATACATAATTTTTAACTTTAAAATCATAAAAATGAAAACAATTCTTTTTTCACTGGCATTGATTATTTCTTCCAATTTCTGTATTTCTCAAGAACCACAGAGAGGAATTCTTTATTCTGCAGAATTTTGGATTGATTTTGCCGGAAACGCAGGAGATTTTGTTAAAGCAATGAATAACCTAAAAAGAGAAAAAGTAGAAATTATTCAAACCACAAATAATTTTAAGGTAAAACTTGGGGATAAAACACAGACTTATACTATCAAATCAATCGTTCCTATTTCTAATTCCACTACTGAATATAATGTTATAAGCAAGTCGAACAATTCAGAATATAAGTTGCGAATAGTTGATAATTCCAAATCAGGGTTTAAAGTGCAATATCCTTTCATGATTAGTTTAGAGGATAGTAAAGATGAAAGTGTATGGTCCGTCTCACAAGTAATAAATTCAAAAGAAATAGAAATTAAATAATTAAACTATTGATATTGGTGATAAGGTTAGACACAGAACTACCAATTTACTTCACGCCTGACCACTTTTTTCTTTACCTACTGAACCGTTAAATCTAAATTTTAAAGACAGAAACAGAACATGAAATATTTTGAAATAAATATTGAAGGAAAACAATTTGAAAAAAATTATCTGATCTATGTAATTGAGATTAACCATTTAGTAAAAGGTAAATATTATTACATCGGACAAACAGGAGATAGACACTATAAATCAGCAAGACCTGCATTCCGCAGATTAGCTGGGCATCTAAGTGACAGACAGTCAACTGAAAATCAGGTTTATAGACAAATTGCAGAGAAGATATTGGAATTAAAAATTGAAAAGAATAAGAAG
>JBGTCY010000257.1:0-3320 GCA_041748615.1 Chitinophagales bacterium | reverse complement strand
AAGAAAGTTTTCGTTCGGTCATCACTGAGAAAAGTATTGAAAATTTCAGCGGTACAAGCCGTCAATCCCAACGGCATGAAACCGCCAGTGATACCTTTTGATAAACAAATAATGTCAGGTTGTTCCGCCAAAAACTCGGTCGCAAATAATTTACCTGTTCTTCCGAATCCCGTCATCACTTCATCCGCAATGGTCAGGATTCCTGAGTCCCTGCAAATTTTCAGCATCTCATTCAGCGGTTCCGGTTCATACATCAACATGCCTCCCGCGCCCAATACCAACGGTTCAAAGATGAAGCAGGCGGGGGGAAGTTTGGAGTTTAATGTTTGATGTTTAAAGTTTGTTTTCTTGCTACTTTTAATTTTAGACTTTAAACCTTGAACTTTCCCAATCACTTCTTTTAACTGCTGAATCGCCAATTTTTCTTTCCCGGCTGTTGGCGGTTCGATATGGATGACATCAAACAGCAACTCCGCAAAAGGATTTGTAAAAACTCCACGCTCGCTGGCGGACATTGCCCCGAAGGTGTCGCCATGATAGCTGTTTTTAAAAGCGATGATTTTTTTTCTGGGCAGATTTTTATTGTGGAAATATTGCAACGCCATTTTCAAGGCTACTTCCACGGCAGTGGAACCGTTGTCGGAGTAAAAGACCTTTGCATAATTTCCCGGCAGTTTTTTTAAAATTCTTTCCGCAAAATTGATAGCGGGTTCATGCGTAAAACCGGAAAAAATCACCTGCTCTAATTTCATTGCCTGTTCCGCGATTTTTTTGGCGATGTACGGTTCGGCATGTCCATGAATATTTACCCACCAGGAAGAAATCGCATCTAAATATTTATTTCCTTTTTCATCAAACAGGTAAGCTCCTTTCCCATGCGTAATCACGTTAGGCTCATGGTCAGTTTGAACCTGCGTGTAAGGATGCCAGATAAATTTTTGGTCTTTTTGAACGAGATTCATGTATTAATAATGTAGGTCGGTTCTATATGTTGACTTCTATTTAAAAAATTCACCCATCCTCCATTTAAAATCCCGGGCATTTTCCTGAATGAATTTCTGATTTATCTCTAAAGCAGTTTCCCTGACCCTTGCCAGAAACTGTATTTTGCCGTGTTCCAAAATAGCGGATTCTGTCCACGGGTCTTCATTTCCATTGAATATCACCCCCAAAACCGGAATGGAGCGCATCCTCAATACATCTAATGTCAGCAGCGTATGATTGATGGAGCCCAGATAATGTCTTGAAACCACCACCACCGGAATCTGAAGTAGTGAGATAAAATCCGCCATCAGGTGATTTTTGTTGAGCGGCACCAGCAGCCCTCCCGCGCCTTCAATCACCAAATGGTTAGTCGTTGCCGGAAAATGCAACCGGCTTAATTCAATGGTTTTCCCTTCATCAGCCGCAGCCGTGTGAGGAGAGGCGGGTAATTGAAATTTGTAAGTTTCAGGATGAAACCGGCAGGAAGAATTTACAACCACACTTTTGATAAAAAGTGTATCCGATTCATCGAGATTGCCGCATTGAACCGGCTTCCAATAATCAGCGCCAAAAGCCTCACAGAGAATCGCGGAAACAATCGTTTTGCCGACTCCCGTTCCGATGCCGGTCACAAAAATTTTCATGGTTCAAAAGTAGGGTTATTTAGCTTCCAAAGTATCCGCGACTGTTTTGTTTGTTGCAGATTTTCAAAACACTTTTTCACGGAATTTCGTGAAATCAATGTTCCGTTTTTGGAGAAATAAAAAATTGATTCAAGGCTTCGGCTAACCGCAAAACCTCCTCCTCTGAATTGAAACTATGCAATACAATTCTAATACGTTCTTTTCCCCTCGGAACGGTCGGATACAGAATCGCTTTGATATAAAAACCGGCTGATTCCAAGTGTTTGGAAACCTTTAAAGCCCGCTCATTTCCCGGCAATAAAATGCTTTGGACAGGACCTTGTCCTGAAATTAATGAAGCCGGATTTGATAATTCAATCTTTTGTTGAAGTAGATGTCTTAAACTACTGATTTGTAATACTCTATGTTGTTGGTTTGACAAAATGTCATAGGCACATTTGATGGCAATTAATGCAGGAAAAGAGAGCGCTGTAGTGAAGATAAAAGGGCGGGCAAAATTAATAATAAACTGTTTTAATGTTTCGGAGCCGAGGATGATTGCCCCGCTGCATCCGAGCGCTTTGCTGAAGGTATGAACGCGGGCAAAAACTTCTTTTTCCAATCCTAGTTCCACGACCCTCCCCTCCCCTTTTTTTCCAAACAAACCGGTGGCATGCGCTTCATCCACGACCAACTTCGCCCCGGACTCCCGGCAGATTTCCGCGAGGTTTTCAAGGGGGGCAAAATCACCATCCATCGAATAAACACTCTCGACCGCGAGATAAATATGCTCAAATTCCCCGGACATTTTTTCCTGCAAATCCTCCAAATCATTGTGCCTGAATTCCACCGTTTTTCCGCGGCATAATTTCAAGCCATCCCGGATAGAAGCGTGAACCAATTCGTCATACAACACCAAATCATGCTGCTGTGGAACGGATGAAAAAAAACCGGCATTGGCATCATATCCGGAGTTAAAAATCAACCCTGCCGGAGCATGATGATAGTCCGCAATGAACGCTTCCAATTCTTCAAACAATGGATGGTTGCCGGTGATGAGCCGCGAGCCGGTGCTACCTAAAGGATAGTTGCCCGCCTTTTGCAATTCTTTTTCTACCTTAAACCTTAGCAAAGCCGAACGCGAAAACCCGAGGTAGTCATTCGAACAAAAATCTATGAGGTGCGATTTGTCAGTAAGCGTCCGGATGGATAAGTCTGATTGGCGTTTTTGAAGAAATTCGTTGAGGCTATCTCTTTGAAGCGTTTTATTTGTATCAGTGCCTTTCATGAATAGATTATTTTGCCAGCGCTTTATTCCTTTATAGATGCCTTAAGGATTCTTTTATATTCACTCCACGAAATCACCCTTATCCGGTTTACTTGCTTCAATTTCAAAACTTCGTTGTCTCCTGAAATAAGAAAATAGGCTTTAGCTGCATAAGCTAAGTCAAACAGGTAATTATCATTCGGGTCGGAGACACGGTCAAACCTTTTATCTATGATAATTGTAGTCGAAATCTTTTTTAATAATTTTAGATATTGATTTGGAGGGGCTGCTAAATATTTTTTGACTCTGTCATAATTCAGCGCGTTTTCCAATTCTTCAAATTGCTCCAAACAAGTGTAAAGTGTAATATCAGGATCGGTAATTAATACAACCAACTCATCAATTGTATCATTCAC
The DNA here is from genome assembly GCA_041748615.1 of Chitinophagales bacterium. GTDB lineage: Bacteria > Bacteroidota > Bacteroidia > Chitinophagales > CAIOSU01 > JBGTCY01. The sequence goes on along the minus strand of JBGTCY010000257.1, from coordinate 30 downwards.
ACAGTGTGAAACAAGTATATCAGTGTCAAT
>JBGTCY010000256.1:0-18238 GCA_041748615.1 Chitinophagales bacterium | reverse complement strand
AGTCATTCGCTTTTCTGATGACGTATCCTTTTTTTCTTAAATGACGATAAATGTTGGCTGCGCCAATGGAAGCCGTTACAGGGTCAGCCTCAATCAATTCAAGCGCGTCAATTTGTTCTTTAACCTCATAATATTTTTCATCATCAATGATACCCTGCAACACTTCTTGTATGATTACGGGACAAATCGCCACCTCGTCATTGAGCAGCATCTGCTCCAGCCGGTCATCCTTGCCTCTGAAAAAATCAACCCATTTAGTGGTATCAACTAATTTTCTCATGCCCTGCGCATTTGACTGAGATTACCTTTCCAAATTACCTTGCCTTTCAGGCGGGAGAGCGTCTCACGTTTCATCGCCCGAATGAGTTCTTCAAGCGCTAAGTGAACAGTTTCTTTCTTATTTTTTGAGCGGGCTAACTTCATTGCCTGCGTAAGGAGTTTGTCATCAATATCAATATTTGTTCTCATACACCAGTTTTTATACAAATATACACAAACAAACCTTTTATTGCATTCAACGGTATTTAGTGGGTGTAGGAGAAATTGCACTTGCGTTGTCATGGTGAGCGGAGTCGAACCATGCTGGGTGGCAATCGCTCCCCTTCGACTCCGCTAAGGGTGACCCCACGCACAACATATAAAGTGGTGCAATTTATCCTACACCCTATTTAGTTAATATTTTATAATTATGCCTGTACTATAAAAGTCCAGGCGTGCATCACTCTACCATCATCTTCACCGTCACCAACGACCTTGCCTATGACCGCAGGATGCAAAGGATTTGTGCATCGCTGCAAAAAAACGGGTGGGACGTAACGCTCATCGGCAGGCAGCTTCCAAATTCGCCCGCGCTCACCAACCTGCCTTTCAAAACCCAGCGTATCCGGTGTTATTTCAATAAGGGAAAACTATTTTACATCGAATACAATTTCCGCTTGTTTTGGAAATTGCTTTTCATGAAAGCAGATGTGTACGGGGCGGTGGATTTGGATACAATTATTCCGGTATTTAAGGTTGCCATTTTGAAAGGCAAAAAGAAAGTATTTGACGCGCATGAATATTTCCAGGAAGTGCCGGAAGTAACGGGACGGCCGGTTACGAAATTCATTTGGTCAACTGTGGCTAAAATATTTATCCCACGAGCGGATGTCGCTATTACGGTGAGCGAAAGCCTGGCGAAAGAATTTGAGCAGCTCTACGGAAAGTCATTTCACGTCATCCGCAATGTGCCGGAGAAAAAACAACCAATTGAAACAACCGCCAGCGGCAAGTATTTGCTTTATCAAGGCGCGCTGAATGAAGGCAGAGGTCTGGAGCATCTGATTGAAGCCATGCAGAAAATTGACATGCCCCTGAAAATTGCCGGTGAAGGCGACCTGTCCGAAAATTTAAGGCAGCAGGCGAAAGCTTTGGGAATGGAAGATAAAGTTGAATTTTTAGGTTTCATATCTCCTGAAAAATTAAATCCGCTCACCGCACAAGCCTGGCTTGGCTTCAATCTGCTCGAAAACAAAAGTCTGAGTTACTACTATTCGCTCGCCAATAAATTTTTCGATTACATCCAGCATGGTGTTCCTTCTGTCAATATGGATTTTCCGGAGTATCGGGCTTTGAATGCTCAATACCGGGTAGCCATACTTTTAGACCAACTTTCAGTTGAGGATATTATCACTGTCGTAAATAAGTTGAAAAATGACTCTGAATCCTACAAACAGTTACGGCAAAACTGTTTGTGTGCCCGCAACGAACTTAACTGGGAAAATGAGGAAGAAAAATTGAAAAAAATATTCTCCTCGCTGATTTTATTCTGACCCAATCCCAATCAAATTACCTGCTGATATTCGCGATTATTGTATTGTAAGCAATAATTGAGCTGTTTTAAATAAAACAAAAAAATACGTTGATAACTCAATAATTATAGCATATGGAAGAATATTTTTCATTTATTTTATCTAAAAAATGAAAAAAAGTTATTTTTTTATGAAAAAATATTGCTTATTTGCAGAAATATATTTTTTCACCTAAAAAATTACACCAACCATGAAAATCACACATGCATCTGTAGAAAAGACGTTTTTAAGCGTCATGTTAATCATCACTTTCAGTTTCTTACTGATGTCTCAAACTGTTTATGCTCAGGAGGTAGTAGAAGAGGAAGACAAATTCAGCATGACGCTTGCAGTTACGGCTGATCAGTTTTTCGGATTTGCCCCGATGGCAACGGGAGCGCTGACATTCAGTAAAAAATTTCAATTTACATTCTACGGCATCTATTGGTCGGGCGGCACAGGCGGCAACTGGGGCAACTGGACGGAGTTCGGCATGGGGGTTAACTTCATCCCGGTCGAAGGATTAGATATCAATCCTCAGTTAGGTATTGTTGGCGGTAACCTGTTGTCAAGTTATACGGAAGGTCCTGCCATTTTTGGCGATGGCATTGTGCCAAATCTCACGGTAGGCTTAGATAAAAGCAAGGTGGAAGGAGAACTGTATTTCGGCTACTACGCTCCATTGCGCCAAAAATTCGATGAACTTTCAACTGCGAGCTACATCCACTACTGGGCGAATGCCGGTTATCAGATTACCCGCTACTTTTCCGCTGGCGCCCATTGGGAACATCTTTACGGAGGTCCGAAAAATGGTGAAGATGACGTCTATCAGTGGATCGGTCCTTACATTCAATTTTCTGCGCTCAAGGGCAACCTTTTTACCCGCTTTTCGGGTGGTCCAGATTTGCTTAAAGCAAACGATTCATTTTTCAAGCTGACCTTTGGCTACAGCTTTGGTGGTTGAACCCTGCTTTCATTTTTTACTTTCTGTGCCAAGAAGCATTCTTGCAGGATGCAGCGGATTTGCACTTTTCTGGATAAAAAATGGATGGAACGTAACGCTTATCGTCAGATAACAATCAAATTCGCCTTTGCTGAACAAACCCTATCACATCCGGTGAGTTTTCGGAAGGTGAAAACTTTTATTCTTGGAATAAAATTTCCGCCTGTTTTGGAAATTGCTTTTCATGAAAAGCCCTGAAATTCAAGGCAACAAACGACTAATTTCTATCTTCTGGGTGTAAGCCAAATTGTAAAGTTGTCATTCCGGCTTTATGCCGGAATCCCCTGCTGATTGCAAACACATGGGGATGCCGGAACAAGTCCGGCATGACACAATTAGTGCAATTTGTCTTACCCCTATCTTCTCAAATCTGTCGATTTTCAGCCCCAAAAACCTTAAATTGCAATTTCGTTTTGGAGCGCCATTTACACATCGTTTCTTTTAATGTTCCATACCCACCGGATTATGGAGGCGTGATTGATATTTTTTACAAAATCAAATCGCTGCATGATGAAGGTGTAAACGTGCATTTGCATACGTATCACTATGGTCGAGAGCAATCACCGGATTTGGAAAAAATCTGCGCTTCCGTGCAGTATTATCCTCGACAAAAATTTTACCAGGCGATATACAGCAGTGTGCCCTACATTGTCGGCTCGCGCAAGAGTGATGATTTACTTCCAAATCTCGTGCAGGATGATTACCCGATTTTGTTTGAAGGGTTGCATACTTGTTTTTATCTCAACCATCCTTCCCTAAAAGAGCGTTTCAAAATTGTGCGGATGCACAATATCGAATGGGACTATTATCATAGTCTCGGAAAATCGGAACTTAATTTTTTCCGGAAATTTTATCTCTACACCGAATCGCGAAAACTAAAGCAGTTTGAAGATGTGCTGGAACATGCCAATCTCATTTTAGCAATCTCGCCCAACGACAAAGAATACCTTGAGAAAAAATTTTCCACTGTTCATTACTCACCGGCTTTTCATCCTTTTTCAAAAGTAAACTCCAAGCCGGGTAAAGGTGATTACGCGATTTATCACGGCAACCTGAGTGTGGCGGAAAATAATCAGGCGGCATTTTTTCTTATTCATAAAGTCTTTCAAGATATTTCATTCCCGTTTAAAATATCCGGGAAAGAACCGCTTGCCACTTTGATAAAAGAATCCAAAAAACCGAATGCGCGGTTTGATTTGATTCCTAATCCTTATGATGAAGCGATGCAGCACATGATTACCAATGCGCAGATCAATGTGCTGCCGACTTTTCAGGCGACTGGCGTGAAATTGAAACTGTTGAACGCGTTGTTCAACGGGCGTTTTTGTGTGGTGAATTCCGAGATGGTCAGCAACACCGGTTTAGAATCCCTCTGTGTTGTTGCCAACCACGCGGACGAAATGAAAAAAGCGATTCTTGATTTAATCAATCTTGAATTCACCGAAACTGAAATAGCAAATAGAGAAAAAATACTTTCTGAAAATTTCTCCAATCAGGCGAATGTAAATGAATTGATAAAACGAATTCCATCTTTTAAATCTGAGCAATCTTTGTCTTTGACATCTCAATTAGAGGATGTTTCGAACAAATCAATTGAAGCCTGAAAAACTTCAATCAGGTTTTGAATCATCAATTTTCCGGGCATCAATAACTCCAGCGCAGGCGCATGAACAACAGTTTCGCAAGGGGTTCATATTTTCGAGATGCGTTGGAGAAAAATAATTGTCCGATGACGTCAATATCCCAATCTTCTTTGATGCTGTAAGTCAACACGGGGTTGGTGAACAGCGCGTGGTCGCCAGGACTGTACAGCAATGCCAATGAGCCGGTTAGAATTGGTGTGAAAGCGTATGTGACATTCGTGAGAAAATTGTATTTGTAAGGCGACAATGATTTCGCGGAGATGTCCAATGTGCTCAATAATGGCGATGATATATTCGAGGAGCCGTTGCTGGTGTAAAGAAAAGAACCATTGATGAAAACATTTTTTTTGAAGGAATAATCAAACGAGACGGTACCGGAAAAAACACCGGAGGTGTCAGTGAAATTATTGTAAGGATGAAAATAAGTGAACTCGCCTTTGAATCCCGCGTTCTTGATATTTCCCGCCCATCCTCCGCCTGCCGTGATGTCCTCATTGGCGACTCCGCCTAACACCTGGAAATCATATCGCGCTTTATTCCATTTATACATCATCGCGGCAACCACATCTTCTTTTTTTCGCGCAGCCTTTCCCGCAATTTCGATGGAGGAAGAGGTGTTTGGAAAAAAAGTAACTCTCACCGCATCGCTGCCAAGTCGTTCTTCATAATCAAAATCAAAAAATGAATACGCGTTGAAAATATCATTGGGATTCCAAATGAGCGTGACGCCCCAGTTGATGCGTTGTCTTCCCGCCACCACTTCCCACTTGTTTTTTGAATAGCGCAGATACGCCCTGTCCAACATGACATGCCACGCGAGCGAGCGCTTATCCAGCAAAAGGACAGACATGTCATAAATATCATTGTTGTCAATCAGGTCGCCAAAAGTGACTCCGGTCAGCGGGCTGAATGTGTTGGTGAGTTTGACGAGTTCTCCATAATGAATCCGGTTGCGGACTTCAATATTCACCAGCAGAGACGAAACAGGGTAGTAGCGAAAATTAAAACGATGATGCAGCAGATTATCCGTGACAACATTGTCTAATCCATCTGAAAAGTTGGTGGTGAGCAGGTATTTTACATACCCGTTAATCCTGATTTTTTCATTGCGCGATTGAGCGGGAAGAGAAAGGTTGAAAAATAAAAAAGCAGAAATAAAAATGAATCTGCGACAGAATAAATTCATTTCAAAAAAATAAATCGGGAGAAAACGAATGATAAAAAAACCTCTCACAAACTTAATGAATTGCGACTGGAAACTTCCTTTTTACCGAAACAACTTAGTTTTTCGAATAATGAAACGGTAAAACTTTCGGTATTAACCGAGAGTACGTCTCATTCCTTCGGAAATTCGACTACTCTCGGTATAACAGTCTGCCAGAATGTTTGTTTTCAAATCAAATAACCACCGTCTGCCAGGAACACGCCACCGGTGCTGTAGGCGGAGGCATCTGAAGCAAGAAACAGCGCAAGCCCTGCGACATCATCCGGTTCACCGATGCGCTGAATCGGTAATGATTTGATGAAGCGGTTTGAAATCTCATCATTATCCCACAAGGCGCGGCTGAATTTTGTTTTGATTAAACCCGGGCAAATCGCATTGGCGCGGATGCCATCAGGACCCCATTCTTTGGCAAGAACCTGTGTGAGCGAAATAATCGCGGCTTTGCTGACACTGTAAATGCCCAGAAAATGTTCGGGAGAAACACCGCCAATGCTGCTGATGTTGATGATGGAACCGCCCCCTCTCGCCTGCATGATGGGGTAGGCGCGCTTGCATAATTCAAACGGTCCTTTCACATTCACATCCATGATTTTATTGAATGCGGATTCATCCGTTTCCACTACGGGACCGAACACGGGATTGGCTGCCGCGTTGTTGACGATGATATCAATGCCTCCGAAATGCGCATTCGTTTTGTCCGCTAAGTTGCGCACATCATTCATGTCGCCCACATGTGCCGCTATGGCAATCGCGTCAATACCTTCTTTTTTTAATTCGGCAGCCACCGCGTCAACGGCTTCCTGTTTGCGGCTTGAAACAACCACCCGCGCCCCGCTTTGCCCCAATGCTGTGGCGATGGACAATCCGATGCCTTTACTCGCTCCGGTGACAATGGCGACTTTTCCTTTCAGGTCAAATTTGCTTTTGATGTTCATGAATATTTTTTTAAATCTAACATCTAACAATCTAAAGTCTAAAATCTAACATCTAACATCTAACTCAAATACCTCCCCACAATCGGCATCCTTCTGCCCATACCGAAAGCCTTGGGCGAAACACGCAGAACCGGAGGTGTTTGATATCTTTTAAATTCATTCTGATTCACCAATTTCAAAACACGGTCAACCAAAGTTTTTTCAAAACCCATTTTCACCAACTCTTTCGGTCCTTGCCGCTGTTCAATGTATTGAAACAAAACTTCATCAAGCACCGCGTAATCCGGCAATGAGTCGGAATCTTTTTGATTGGGTCGTAATTCGGCTGATGGCGCTTTGTCAATGATATTTTTAGGAATGATTTCTTTTTCACGGTTGGTGTAAGCAGCCAATTCATACACTTGTGTTTTATACACATCGCCCAACACGGAAAGCCCTCCGCACATATCGCCATACAACGTGCCATAGCCGACAGCTGCCTCGCTTTTATTGGAAGTGTTCAGTAAGATGTATTTAAACTTATTGGAGTATGCCATCAGGATGTTGCCGCGAATGCGCGCCTGGATATTTTCTTCTGCGATATTGAATTCGGTTCCCGTGAAAACCGGTTGCATGGTTTCGAGATAAGCCTGATAGGTTTCTTTGATTGAAATCAAATCATAAGACGAACCAATCCGCTTACAGAGTTCCACCGAATCATCAATGGAATGTTGGGAGGAATATTCGGAGGGCAACAACACGGACATTACATTTTCTTTGCCCAACGCTTTCACTGCAAGCGCCATCGTGACTGCTGAATCAATGCCACCGGAAAGTCCGAGAATCGCTTTTTGAAAATCCAATTTCCGGAAATAATCTTCGATGCCTAACACAAGCGCGTCATGTATTTTTTCAATTTTTGACAGCACCGGCATCTTATCATGATGCAACGTATTTTCCGATTCAATGATTTCTTCTAAAATATACTCGCGGTAATCTTCTTTGAAATAAGACAGTTCATCAAACACCTTTCCTTTTGCATTCATCACATACGAACCGCCATCAAAAATCAATTCCGTTTGAGCGCCCACATGATTGACATAAAAAATCGGGAGCCGGTAACGTTCCGCGTTTGCACGCAGAACGCGCAATCTGTTTTCCGTTTGGTTATAATCAAATGGTGACGCGGATATATTCACGATAAAATCAGGCAACTCTTTAATGATTTCATCCATCGGGCACAGCGTGTATAGCGGGTTGTCGTTGCCTACATTCCAGATGTCTTCGCAAACCGTGAGCGCGATTTTTTTTCCTTGAAAATGCACGACATGAAATTCACGGTTTGGTTCAAAGTAGCGGTATTCGTCAAACACATCGTAAGTCGGCAGCAGGGCTTTATGTACCACTGTTTTCACCTCTTTGTTTTCAATAAAATATGCGGAATTAAAAAGGTCTTTCCCTTCGATGCGGGGATTACGCGCGGGACATCCTGCAATCACAGCGATTCCTTCAGTGAGCGCTGCGATTTTTTGAATCACTTCTTCGCAACGGCTGATGAAATCATCAAACTCCAGAAAATCACGGGGCGGATATCCGCAAACGGAAAGCTCTGAAAATAAAACAAGGTCGGCTTTGTTGGCTTTTGCACGCTCAATGGCGATTTTCATTTTTTGAAAATTGCTTTGGAAATTGCCGATGTGATAATTATTCTGAGCGACCGCGATTTTCATTGATTGATTTAAAAGAGGATGCCGATTCTCATTCCAGCGTTGTTGAGTGAAATGCGGTCATCATCGCGGTCTTTTGTGACATTCACAAAACCATTCCTGTAAAAAATACCGGCAATGAGCGATGTTTTTCCGTTCAGCGGAAATTCAATGCCGCCTTCCACGTGCAGGCTTAAATCGAAAAATGTAGAGCGAAACGCGTTATCCGTCTGGTCTTTGCGTTTCACGATGTTGGCATTTTCAAAAATGGGATTCCCTCTTGATTCAGCATCCACGCGCGCTTTGAATCGGAAGCCCGGTACCAAACCGATGCCGCCATAATATCTGAAGTTGCCGATATCATTCGTCCGCATTTTAAAAACCACCGGCAGGTTGATGTATTGCAACTTAAACTTCGCATTGACATCACCCAAAAGCAGAGTGTCTGTTGCGCTGCGCATCAGCGAAGAATCCGTGTAAATTAAATTACCGCCATTCAATGTGGCGGTGATTCCGGTTGCCAGGATATAGTTGGGTGAGAAATTGATGTCCATCATCAATCCGTATTCAAGTCCCATTCTCACTTTGCCGCTGTTGACTTTGCTGTTTTCAGCTTTCATCCAGGTGAGCATCGGGTTGGCGTTCAGACCGAATTGAAATTCAGTCTGGCTAAACGCGTTAACGGTAAACAGCAAGATGAGGGGCAACAATAATCGGGTGATTCGCATTTTGTTAGTTTTAGCTTTTGAAAAAATAAAGCGATTCATGAAATACAGCGTAATACTCGTTCTGATTATTCTTGCAGGGTTATCAGGATGTCATTGCAACAAAAGTAAGAAAAAAGTGAACCTGTCTGGAATTGACGTTTCTCTGCAAGTGAAACGGTTTGATAAAGATTTTTTCAGCCTCTCTGCCGACAATCTTCCGGAAGCATTTGAAAAATTAGATACCGAATACCAGGAGTTCGCTTCATTTTACGTGGAGGAAATCTTAGGATTTGGAAATGTCCGTCAGTTTTCAGACCTCACATTTTCCAAAGTGCATGAATATCTTCAGGACCCTTATGTGCGGGAAGTGCGCGACAGTTGCGCGTTGTTGTTTGACGATTTCACCGTTTACAGCAATGAATTAGAACTTGCACTGCGCCATTTCGCTTTTTATTTTCCCGCTAAAAATATCCCGGATATCGTGACTTTCATTTCCAATTTCGGCTATTCCGCAATCACTTATGATTCCATTTATTTGTGCATCGGACTTGATATGCACCTCGGTGGAAATTTCAAATATTACCCTTCGCTTTACCCCCAGTATTTGTATGAAAAATTTTCACCCGATTATTTAACCGCCAACGCGATGAAAGCGCTCGGCACGTTGCATTTCAAAATTGAACCCAAGGACAATCAATTGCTCAGCCAGATGATTAGCAACGGGCTTTCGCTTTATTTCACGGATTTGGTGATGCCGCAAATGGAAGATTACAAAAAGATTGGCTTTAAACCGGATGATATTCCCTGGTGCAAATCCAATGAGCCGCAGATTTGGCAGTTTTTTATTGAGCGGGAATTGCTGTATTCCACCGAAGCATTGAAAAACAGGGTGTTTGTGAATCCCGGTCCTTCCACGAGCGGGATGCCGCCCGAATCACCGGGAAATGTCGGCAGTTGGGTCGGCTGGCAAATTGTGAGAGCGTATGCCGCGCGATACCCGGAAGTTACTTTCGAGGAATTATTAGAAAAAGACCCGCAGGAAATTTTTGTCGGCTCCAAGTATAAACCGGAGAGGAAGTTGTTTTGAGATTTGGGGAAGGGGTGTGAATCGGGTTTGACGGGTTGGGTTGTTATTCCTGTTTTGCATTGACACGAAGCGGCTGTATTCCTGAATTGGCATTACAAGAGCGAAGCATTCCGGCAGATGGAACCGGGGGAATGAATAATCCGATAGATAAAATGGATATTTGACTAAAATGTGTTATTATCACAGTCTGAAAGGCAAAAACTGTTACAATAGCAACTAATGGGGGAATGTTATGTAACAGTGTAGTCTTCATGTAAACAAGTTGTGTGCCAGCTAAAAAAACAAAATGACCATCTGCGCGACATCTGGTTTTGATATTATTAGCAATCTAATTATCGGAATAATCGCATCTACTATTGTTGCGATTGCGACATACATCATCGTAAACCGAAAACAAACTCAGGACTTAAGAAAAAAATATGGAAAGGCAGCAGGACATTATTTTGGTTTTGGTTTAGAAAAAGACCTTGACGAGCACGGAGTACAAAAACGTGATGATGATGGTAAATTACTTTTTAAGACTACTTTGGAAGATAAACCTTGTAGCGAAGCCACAATCAGGTATGTTCCAGACACTAACTTTCTCGATATCCATCTTAAAGAACTATCAACTAAATATGAATGGCAAGGGCAAATATTTATGGAACTTGAATCAAAAGGGTCAATTGCCTGGAGGTATATTGGATTTCCAAAAACAAAGGAGGGTAAGGAGCAGCATATTTTTGGTTTGAAAAGATGTATTGTACGTGATGACGCTGGAGATAACAAAATTTATGTATACCTAATTGGAGAAAAAGGATACGGAAAGGAAATACTGGTGCGAGATAAATAGCCAGCACACAAAAGGCGTGCAAGAGAAAGCGGGGCGGAATCGGTTTGTGGGGTGCAGAATTCTATTTATATTTATGTCGTGCGGATAAGTGTATGGCACAGAAGCCCCACCTTCTCTTGCACACCAAAATGTTAGCATTCATTAGTATAATGTTAGTGAAGAAGAAAAATATTGAAGAGTTCTACAACGAGCTTAGGAGCAAATTTCCTAATCTAAATGAGCTAAAAACATGGGATGAAAATGATTGGAGTGTTGATGGAGGTATTGACCACTGCGCTATTATGACAGACATCGCCAGAGAAGTAAGAAATTGGTCAGCCGCAGGCCAATTGGGGGAAATTGAGAAATTATTTCAAATAATTGAAACATATTGGAATGAAGGAGATAGTACAGTGACATCATATATTTACACCGATTTTCTTGTTACTATAATGGAAATAAAAAAAGAACAAAGAGAACCAATAAAAGCACTTATGAAAGCTACAACCCAACAAGAATATAATAATCTTTTACATTTATATCGTGAATCAATCGAGTAAAAAAGAAACGAATGCTGAAAACGTTAGGAACAATTAAAAATGTAAAAATTTCAAAATGAAAATTTTCCTTTCTTTTTCATCTCATGACTTACCATTAGTTGCTCGAGTTAGAGAACGGCTAATTGATTTAGGTCATGAAATTTTACATACAGGGGAAGAAATTGCTACAGGCCAAGATTTAAAAGAACAAATCAAAAGCAGTTTAGAAGTTGCTGATGTTTTCATCACTATTATAACTGAAAATTCAATTAAATCTAATTGGGTGGTATATGAGTTTGGATTGTTTTCTGAATATGTAAGCCAAAATGAAGGTAAAAAGCTTCTTATTCCAGTTGTTATAGATAATGTAAATCCCCCACCTATTTTTCATAAAATTCTTTATATAAAAGGTGAGTCTGATAATATTTTAGCAATAGTAGAATCTATTCAAATAGCAATAAGTAGGTTTGAAGGAAGGAGGTTTGCTAAAGAAAAAAGGGCTGAAAAATTAAGAGAAACACTGGAAGTATCTGCTGCAGATTATATACAAGAAACTATTTCATGGCTAGAAAATAAAGAAACCAATTTGAAACGGAAAGCTGACTTATGGTATTTTCTCGGATATATAGCACTCATTATAGGCGTTGGAATAGCTTCTTATATCACAATTACTGGACTAGGCACAAAAAATGAATGGACTCACATTTTGCTATTAACTGTTAAAGCCGCATTTATAATACTTTTATTACTTTCAGCTTCTAAATACTCATTTAATTTAGCTAAGACATATATGAATGAATCCTTAAAAAATTCGGATAGAATTCATGCTATTTCTTTTGGAAAGTTTTATTTACAAGTATTTGGTAATTCCATTGATAAAGGAGATATCAAAGAAGTTTTTAGAGAGTGGAATCTTGAAAAGAAATCAGGTTTTCACGAATTAAATTCAAACGACTTTGACCCTAAATTAATTGATATTATCACCAAAACGATAGAAACTGTAAAAGGAAATAAAAGTTCCTAACACTATATATACAAAATCATAGCTTCGCTGCGGACTTTGCCTTTACTACACCGTTGGCATTAATTCGCAAATGAAACGAAACATAGCAACCATATTCATCTTCTGTTTCTGATTTCATGTAGTACTCATGTTGATGAATCCAAAGACACCAGAAATCTAAAATTTCAGAACCCTTTAAAATCAGTGAAATTGATGGTTTAGAGGTTACTTCAGGTGGCGGTTCCACAATAGAAAATAAACCTTACCATAAGGTCGCCCCGCTGGGGCTTCAGTTTTTCCGGTTTAGTAGTTAGGGGATAGGGGGGCTATGACAATGGACAATGGACTATGGACTATGGACTATGGACTATGGACTATGGACTATGGACTATGGACAAATAATAAGCGCCTAAAATTATCACTATTACAAATTGACGACTAATATCTGTGAACCACTTTTCCCCGCTCACTTTTTTTCCGGTGACTCCAGATAAACATCCATCAATCCATCCGGCAGAATGACAGTCACGGTTTTTTTTCTTTTCTGGATTTTTATGACGGTCGTTAGATTGAGGGGAAGTAAAATTTCATTGCCTGAAATAAAAAACTGGGCGATGAATTGGTGATTGAATTCAAATACGTCATGGATGACAGCGATGCTGTTTCCTTTTTCATCCAAAGCGGTAAATCCTTCAAGGTTGCCGTATTGGATGTCTTCTTCTTCCAGAAACAGTAAATCAAAAATTTCATCCGTCACAAAAATATTTTTGCCGGTAAAGGTTTCCGCTTGATTGCGGTCGTCCGATTCCTGTAATTTCAGGAGGTATCCTTCCCTGCCCATCGGGGTAATTTGTTGAATAAAATGAGGGAGCGGACGCGGCAGATCGCCAATAAAAAAAGATTGTCCGGCAAATGAAGCCGAAGCATTCAGCGGATAGCGGAAATTAATTTTTAATTCACCTTTAATGCCATGAGGCTTCAGGATGTAGCCGATTTCAATCAAATCTGATTGCTGTTGTGCGATGAGAACTCAGAAATAAGGAATCAGGCTTTCGGTTCTTCAGGCGTTCCATCAGATTCCGAAGGAGCGGGAGTTTCAGCAACTTCACTTGCGGGAGTTTCAGTAGCTTCTGCTGTGGGAGTTTCAGTGGTTTCAACTACGGGAGCTTCCGCAGTTTCAACTGCTGCTTCTGCCGGAGTTTCTTCTGCCACTACTTCTTCTACAACAGGTTTACGCGCGGCTTCCATCGCTTCACGTTTTTTCACTTCTCCGGCAATCAGGGATTCTTTGGATTTTTTCAACTTATTCAGGTGTTCCTCTTTTTTCTTGCGCACCTGGTCGTTTCTGTTTTCGAGGAAATCATTGTAGAGTTTTTCAGCGGCTTCAGCGGTCAGCGCGCCTTTTTTCACGCCTCTGTCCAAATGTTTTTTAAACATCACGCCTTTATAGCGGAGAATGGCTTTCACCGTATCCGTAGGTTGGGCGCCTTTGTTTATCCAGTCAAGGGCTTTGTCATTGTTGATTTCAATGAGAGCCGGAATCGTGGTCGGGTCATACGTGCCAAGTCTTTCAATGAATTTTCCGTCTCTCGGTGCGCGGGAACTTGCCACTACAATCGTGTATAAAGGGGCTTTTTTCTTCCCGTGTCTTTGTAATCTGATTTTAACTGCCATGATTTGCTTTAAATTTAAGAGGTTGCAAAGGTAAATTTAATATTGAATACCGCCAAATTGGAATTTCAGATAGTTTCCGCCTGCTTCAACCGGCTGATTCTTTCCAGCACGGGAGGGTGGGAATAGTGAAAAAATACGTAAGCCGGATGAGGTCGCAGGTTGCTCAGGTTGTGAACCGACAACTTTTTCAGGGCTTCCACCATCGGTTGGGCTTCAAAAGTTTCTTTGGCAAAAGCGTCTGCTTCAAATTCATTTTTACGGGAATAAAGATTAAATAAAATACCCAGGATTAATGAAATCGGGTTAAAAAGCAGTGTAAAACCAATCATGCCGATGTGAAAACTTGCTTTTTCAGCCCCCAGCATCTCTGCGAGGAGGCGGCTGTCCACGAATTGCCCGAAAATGAACAGCAGGATTCCGGTTTGGAGCGTGGACAGAATTAATCCATTCCGAATGTGTTTCTTTTTATAATGCCCGACTTCATGGGCGAGGATTGCGACCAATTCATCGGTAGTATGGTTTTGAATCAAGGTATCAAAAAGCACGATGGTTTTTTTAGCGCCCAACCCGCTGAAATAGGCATTGCTCTTGGAAGACCGCTTTGAACTGTCCATCACCATGATGTTTTTCAGGGGAAAACCAACCTTGCGGACATATTGATTGATAGCGTTGCGTAATTCACCGGGTTCCAATGGCGTCAGCTTATTAAAAATCGGAACTAAGATTGAAGTGTAAAAAACAGTGATAAACAGGGAAAATAATGTAATCACCACCCAGGCAATCAGCCAAAACCATTGCCCGGTAGCCTCATAAATCGTAATCATCAGCGCCAGTAAGCCGCCACCGATGAACGTGGTGAGTACAACTCCTTTGATTTTGTCCAAAACGAAAGTGCCTAGAGTTGTTTTGTTAAACCCGAATTTTGCTTCTATCACAAACGTGTCATAGATGGCGAATGGCAGTGAGATGAGGTCGTAAATGATGAACAAAACCCCGAAGTAAATGAGCGCCATCAACACCGGAATCTCGGTGATTTGCCTGACCCATCCATCCAAAGCCCCAAAACCACCGGTAAGCAGCAATGTACTGATGAGCATCAGGCTGAAAGTAGAAATAATTAATCCGATTCTTTTTTTTGTTTGGTCATAAAGTTGTGATTTTTTGTATTTATCTGCATCAAGATACCCCGTCATTTCAGCCGGAATTTCTGACGACCAGTTTTTTGAATTCAGAAAATCCAAAAATCTTTCCAATAAATATTCAAGGATAATAAAAGCCAGAACAAACCCCAGCAGCAGAACGGGTGATAGCATCAGGTGTGAATGATGTTTAAAAAATAAAAGAGTTCTTTGAAAAACTAAAAAATAGACGTCATTGCGAGGGAATATTAGTTCTGGAGCGTTTGCCATTCCAAACCTGTCCCGGTTTTTCGGGAAGCAATCTCCTAAGCAGGGGGATTGCTTCGTTCGTTCCTCACTCGCAAGGACGAGAAAATTAAGTTTTTCAAAGAACTCTTAAAATGAATCATACAAAATTACTTCATTTGGAAGCCAGATAAGTCAACTTCAAAATCACCCCCCTATTTTCCATAATTTTACGCTCCTTCAAAGAAATTCACCACTTTTATTTTTTCCAATGTTAAAAACCCGCAACCTGAAAAAATCTTATCCGATTGGGAATAAAAAGTTAGAAGTGCTGAAGGGAATCAATCTCCGGATTGAAAAGGGTGAGTTGGTTTCGATTATGGGGTCTTCCGGCTCGGGCAAATCCACGTTGCTCAACATTCTCGGCATTCCGGATGATTATGAAGAAGGCGAGTATTTCCTGGATACGCTGCTGATTAAAAATTTATCACAAACACGTGCTGCCCGCTATCGCAATGAATTCATCGGTTTTATTTTTCAATCCTTCAATCTTTTGAGTTTCAAAACGGCACAGGAAAGTGTCGCCTTGCTGATATTTACGAATAACGAATAACGAATAACAATTAATAAATAACAATTCCCAAAAATCACTGAACAAACTCTCGCTGGTTTTTCAACCAATCATCCATCTTTGTTTCGAGCAGGCTGAGGGGTAATGCGCCATTGCCGAGCAGTTCATCGTGAAACGCTTTGATGTCAAATTTTTTACCCAGCGTTTTTTCTGCTTTCGCGCGGATTTCTTTGATTTTGAGTTCTCCGATTTTGTAAGCAAGGGCTTGTCCGGGCCACGCGATATAGCGGTCAACTTCTGAGCGTACATCTTTTTCTGTGTTTGCGGAGTTTTCCAGCATGTACTGTACTGCCTCTTCGCGTGTCCATTTTTTATCGTGAATCCCGACATCCACCACCAAGCGGCACGCACGCCAGATTTCAAAACTGAGCGCTCCGAAATGTTGAATGGGGTCCTCGTACATTCCGGTTTCATAGCCCAATGATTCCGCGTAAAGTCCCCAGCCTTCAATGTAAGCGGTCACCGGCAGACTTTGGCGAAACCAGGGAACATTTTCCAATTCTTTGGCAATGGCGATTTGCAAATGATGTCCCGGCACCGCTTCGTGCAAAGCCAGCGCGGTCATGCTGTGAATCGGTCGGGATGCGAGGTCGTGCGTGTTCACATAAAAATATCCGGGACGCGAGCCGTCTTCGGGAGGACTGTTGTAATAAGCCTGCGGGGCGGACACCGCGCGATAATCTTCAATCTCTTTCAATTCATAAGGCGCTTTGGGAAGCCTTCCGAACAAGTCAGGAATTTTTTCATCCATTCGCGCGAGAATTTCACGATAGCCTGCCATCAGTTGTTCTTTTTCTGTAAAAAAATTATTCCGGTCAGTGCGCAGATGATTGAAAAATTCATTGAGCGTGCCTTCAAATCCGATGGTGTTTTTCACTTTTTCCATTTCTTCCTTGATGCGCTTTACTTCACTTAATCCGGTTTCAAAAATTTCATCCGGAGAGAGGTCGGTGGTGGTGTAATACCGCACCGCGTAAGCATATCGTTTATCACCGTTTGGAATAGACCAGATGCCCGCATCTTCCCGGCAAACCGGCAAATATTCGTTTTGAATAAAATCATGTAAACGCTGATAGTTTGGTTTCAGAGTTTTATTAATTATTTCATTAAGCGTATCTCTCAAATGCTGCTTTTCCTTGTCGCTGAGAAATTCTTTTTCTTTATTGAGCGGCAGCATGAACGCGATGGAGTCGGTTGGTTTATTGAGCATAGATTCAATTTGCTTTAACACCTGTTCCATAATGAATTTTGGCTGAACAAGTCCGCTTGCCATTCCTTTGCGCATGTTCGCGATTTCATCCGATACTTGTTTTTCAAAGCCTGTCAGCCGCGCGAAATAATTTTCAAAATCCTGCACGTTTTCAAATGGTTGAAAATTGACAAGTTGCGGAAAGCTCAGGTGCAAACCTCCCTGTTGTCCGATGGGAGTGTAATGGTCATTGAAGGACTGCCTTTCAAGACTGCGACTCAGCATCCATTGGAATAAATCAAAATTCAGCCGGTTGTTTTCATTCAAAGAAGCATCATCAAGCTCCTGCAACCGCGCTAAAAAATTATTAACTGAATCATGACGCGCCTGCACAGCGGTATCTGAAACATCAGTCAGCCGGTCATTGTAGCGATGGTCGCCTTCGTAAGTCGCCCAGGTGGGGTAGTTGCGAAAACAATATTCCTTGTAGTCACTGAAAACTTTTTCCAGCACGGGATTGGAATCAATTCCGGAGTCTTTTTCTTTTTTCAAATTGCTGCATCCTGTCAGCATGAAAATCATAATCGGTATAAAAAAAATACGGCTCATAAAAATTGATTGAAGAATGTAGAAAAATTAGCGTCACTTTTTTTGATTTGCGCGGGTCATCCTGAGCGAAGTCGAAGGAGCGCAATTGCCATTCCGCATAGATTTAAATTACACTCAATAAAAAAAATTTTAGAAATAAAAAAAGCCATCAACTGCATATTTGTTCAAAGAACCAATCATTCAGTTGATGGCTTTATATAAAATTGGATAAAATCAATTCCGCTGCACGAAAATCTTCTTCACGGTTCTTTTTCCATCTGTGGTGACGCTGATGAAATAAACTCCGCCCGGAAGTGATGAAACA
>JBGTCY010000255.1:0-18839 GCA_041748615.1 Chitinophagales bacterium | reverse complement strand
GAAAATATTTGTTTGTCTCGTGCCTCCATTTTCTTCCGCTCTTACATTGTTGAAAATCAGCATAGTTTTCAACTGATAGCGTTTATGAGAATTGAATCGGGTGGTGAAAGCGATATCATTATGCCTGGTGCGCTGATTTTGATAATCACCCTGTGTGGCAAAGCGCATGTAATGAAATCCGAAATTGAATTTCTTGCGAATGTTCTGACTGTGCGTCACCTCAAATACCTGTTCGCGGCTCTGTCCGATGAGAAAATTCAGATGGGTAAATGGTCTGGTGTTATTGTAAAAATTCAAATTGCTTTTTGAAAAACGGTACAAATCGTATTGACGAAATCCGAGTTGAAAGCCAAATGGTTGTTCCGGACAGCAAACCAGCGGGAAATGAGCGCTTCCCAAAATTCCGGTGTTGCGTAAGGAAAAATTTACACGGTCAACCGGGTCATAATAATGCATGGTTGCCAGTCCGGTATCAATGCGATAAGGTTCTCCGGCAAATGATTCTGTCTGGCTGTCCAATCCGGTAGAGTAGGTGAGGTTCGATTTGGAAAGCCGGATAATCGTGTCAGTGCTTCCTGCTTGTGAAAACGAATCAAACCACAGGAAACTGAACAATGAGCAAAAAGCAAGGAGTCGTAAAATGGGCGGCAAACAAATCGGTTTTAATTGGACGGATAGTTGGTGAGTTCATAGTTAACAAAAAATTAAAAATTCAACCTTGATTGTTTTAAAGTCTGGCGCTTCGATTTTTTTTAAATGCGAACTATTCTCTCGGTCAACAGGCAACTACAAGATAGTTTGTGGAGTTATTATTTTTTGTAGCAACCTCTTTCTATGGCACGTTTCCAAAATAACTTCCTCAATGCAACTAATATCTAATGCCTAATATCTGCTAATGCAGGCTTCAAATTGCGGATATTATTTTGACAACTTCACTATGTTTGGAATCCAAACTGAAGTTCTTCATTTTCAATCCGCCTCTTTTTTCTCTCCCTGCATTTTTGCCCGGTGATTTATCACCATCCGGATGTCGCTGTAATCAACGGTATCGCCAAAGTGACTTTTTATTGCTGAAA
Source organism: Chitinophagales bacterium (assembly GCA_041748615.1). Taxonomy (GTDB): domain Bacteria; phylum Bacteroidota; class Bacteroidia; order Chitinophagales; family CAIOSU01; genus JBGTCY01. The sequence continues at coordinate 17,763 of JBGTCY010000255.1, read as the reverse complement.
AACTTTCGGGCTGATTATTTTCAAGATATTTTTCGATTCGTTGAATGATATTTTCCGGCAACACTTCGTGAATATCTATTTCTCCCGTTTGTATCCATTTGGCGATATGTCCTTTAATCGTGGACAAGGTCAGGCTTCTGACAGCCGCGATTTCATCTAATTTCATTCCCTGTTTATAGAGGGTGAGCGTGTCTTTGTACGTAGCGCCCTTTTCTTTCTTTTTTGAGGTATTTGCCGTGTCAATCGTCTTGAAGGATTCTTTTGTAAATCGTTTTTCTCCAGAGTAGAGCGGCTCATTTAAAAAGCCGGCTTCGTAGAGTTGATGCATTTTATTCCAGAAATAATCTTCCAGCGACTGCGCGAATTGCACGTAGCGTTTCACACGACTTTTAAATGCAAAATCGCGGATGTGTTCGTGAAGCGGAGTAATGATTTGATTGAAAATGTTTTCGGTAAAATAGGCAATCGCTTTTCCGCACCGCTCTTTCAGCATTGTAATTTTATTCGCATCATCAGAAATTTCGGAAAGCAGCCGGTCTAATTCAGGTTGAAATTTTTTGGAAGTAATATTCAGCATTTCCGTTTGAGCGATGGTGCTGTCACAAGTTTCCAACGCTTTTTCCTGTGAAGGAATTTCTTTTTCAATAATAAGTTCCCGCCATGCCGCCAACTGATCGCGGAATTTTTCAAAGTTGAATACTCGCTTCAGGCGTTCCCTGGTGAAATCAATTTTTGCTGCTCCGAGCATATTCTGCAACTCGCTTTTGCGATGATGCGAAGCCGTAAATTCCAGAATTTTTTCATCGCCATAAATCACCTGCGGATAAATCAACGAGTGCAAAACAATTCCTTCAAGAGTTCTGCAGCGACTCAGCGCCACATACACTTGTCCGGCAGCGAATGATTGTCCGGCATCAATAATTACTTTATCGAAAGTCAATCCCTGGCTCTTGTGAATCGTGACCGCCCACGCTAACCGGATTGGAAACTGGCTGAACGAACCGAGTTCTTTTTTTTCAACTTTTTCACTGCCGGGTTTAACGCTGTAATGAATATTTTCCCAAATTTCTAACCGTAAGACGTAATCTTCATGATTGTCATTAAAAGTGACCGTAATGTCTTCATCGTCAATTTTTTTAATAGTGGCAATTCTGCCGTTGTAGTAACGTCCGCCTTCGGCATCATTCCGGATAAACATCACCTGCGCGCCTTCCTTCAGATTCAAGACCCTTTCGCAGGGATACATATTTTCAGGGAAATCCCCGGTGATCTCCGCTTCAAATAAATGATGCCTTCCGGGCAGTTTTCTCAACTCCATTTCATTGATGCTATCCGCTTTCCGATTGTGCGTGGTTAGCAGGATGTAGCCTTCTTCAGTCGGTTTGAAAAGCGGGTTGTATCGTTTTTTCAGTTCTTCAAAATCATCTTCATCCATTTCCTGATGCCGGATGTTATTGAGGAGATGAAGAAATTTTTCATCGCGCTGCCGGAAAATTGTTTTCAATTCAATTTCCACCGCGTCCAATTCTTTCCAGGCAAGCGCTTCAAAAAAGAAGGGCGAGCGATAGTAGTGTTGTAGTATTTCCCATTCGGGATTTTTAACTACGGGAGGCAACTGGTGTAAGTCACCTATCAGCATCACCTGCACTCCGCCAAAAGGTTGTTGATTGCGCCTGACAGTTCTCAACACAAAATCTATCGCGTCTAAAATATCGCAGCGCACCATACTGGCTTCATCTATAATCAGCATTTCCATTTCGCGGAGCACCGCCACTTTTTCTTTTCTGAAACGCAAATGACCATGAAGCACCCTGCGGTTGGTCACTATATTCATATCCACAAAATCGCTGGTCGGGATAAACGATGTCAACGGCAGATTGAACATTGAATGAATCGTGACGCCACCCGCGTTGATGGCGGCAACTCCCGTTGGCGCAACGATGATAAAATTCTTGGTGGTTTTTTCGGCAATCTTTTTCAGCAAGGTGGTTTTTCCTGTTCCTGCTTTTCCGGTCAGGAACATATTTCTTCCGGTATGAAGGGCGTATTGTTCGGCAAGTTCAAGTTCTGAGTTTTCCATCGGTATAAAAATAAGGAACTGCGGGGAAGAAGTTTAAAAAAGAAATTGAATGCCTCACCCCTCCGAAGGAGTCCGGAGTCCGAACTATCTACGATTCAACAGGAAAAACAGTCATTTTTTGTCGGGGAAAAGAAAACAGTTCGGACACCTTCTCCCATCGGAGAAGGGCAGGATGAGGCATGCTCCGGAAAGGAACGAGGGGTGTTATTATGTGGAATCCCGATTCACACTTTTTCTAAAAAGATTTTGATATCCCTGTAAGCCTGCATCGCTTCTTTTGAAACGAACGGTAAATTAAAAAATCCATGAATCAGTTGTTGGTACTCTTTATACTCCGCCTGATTGCTGTTTTCTTTCAATTTCTGATAATAAAAAAATCCATCATCCAATAGCGGGTCGAATTCAGCCGTGAGGATAAAAGCAGGAGGAAGATTAGAAAAATCATTTTCATAAATAGGTGATACCAAAGGATTGCAATGGTCTTCTTTGCGCGGAGTGTATTGCCGTTGAAACCAAAACATTGTTTCCTTCTGCAATAAATATCCATTCCCGTTTCTATCTATTGACGGGTTTGAAAGTTTTCCATCAATCCAGGGATATATCAGTATTTGCGCGAGCACGGGAATATTTTCCCGTTTACATTTGTGCGCCATGCAGGCAGCGAGATTTCCTCCCGCGCTGTCACCGGCAAGAATTATTTTTTCCGGATTCCCGCCTTCGTTTTTAATGTTTGACTGCACCCAGCGAATAACGGTAAACGCATCTTCATGTGCTGCCGGAAACGGATACTCGGGTGCAAGGCGGTAATCAACCGAAACTACGATGCAATCATTCATTTTGCAAAGCCGCCTGCAAACATTATCATGAGAATTCAGGTCATACAACACAAAGCCACCGCCATGAAAATAAATCAGGACAGGTTGATTTGCAGAATCGTTGTTTTTATAAATCCTGACCGGAATGTTTTCGGCAATTAGATTCGTTACCGAAAACAGGTTGATTTTTTTATCATATAAAAACGAGCCGAGTTTTACCGCTCTGTTCGCCTCCCTGCGCATCGCAGAGATATTTGCATCCTCACGCGGGTCAATTGGTTTGCGCAGATTAGAAAAAAGCAGGACGGTTTTTAATTTCCAGTTCATGAGATTGCCGAAATATGTTTAAATAAATAATAGTTTTTTTAAAAACTAAATTTACTCGTCATTGCGAGCGAGGAACGAGCGAAGCAATCCCTTTCTAAGAGAGGATTGCTTCGGGAATGGCATTCGCTCAATACAATCATTCCCTCGCAATGACGCCTGTTATTTTAGTTTTTCAAAAACTCAATTCTAAAAATTCAAAACACAAATCAATCCAGACACACTGTTTTATTGGTTGAAGTTTTTTAGTAATTGGAAATTATTTGTGATTTGCTTTTTGTGATTTGTAATTTCAATTCGACAAAAATGCAGGAGTTTAGGCGCATTCCGGAATAATCTAAAATCTCAAGTCTGAAATCTAAAATCAAATTGAACAAATTGAGGATGAAAATTAAACTACCATACTTAATGATTATCTCTTATTCCCTTTAGCCCGGATACTCATCATGCTTTTCCAGTCAATGCGCTCATCGTCATTGAGGATGGGAATTTTCAGCATGACATAAAAATCAAGCGCTTTGCCTCTTTGTTCATACGCCCAGAATGTAAAGAGATTTCCTGAGCCGATAATCAACGGTTTCAAACGAATGGCAAGACCGGCATCTGCCGGAATATAATTGGTGAAAGTGAGCGGAACATAAACTCCGAAACGGTCATCTTCAAAGCGGGGAGTGACATTGTACCGAAAAAAAACGGGCATATCAGGATTGGTCAGTTGCGCGAACATAAAATGAAATTCATTGTAAATAATCGCTCTGCGCCTGATGTTGATTTCACCATAAACGCGCATGGACATGGGCAGCATCACGCTGTAATCCGCAGCAGGAGTGCCTGTGATATTAAATAATTGCTGCAAGGAATCTGTGGCGTCTTTGACGGAAGCATGAAGGAAATTATCCCTGCTGATTCCGGTGATACTTGCATTGTCATTGGTGTAATGCGTGGCGGATTGATACCTTGTTTTTCCAATATCTGTCAATGATAATCCGAATTTCGCGCGGTAGTTGGAACCACCCGGGCAGGAGCGGGGATTTAAGAATTTGTATTCCAGTCCAAAATCAAATCCATACCCGATTTGATCCGCGAAATTGAATCTGCCTTCATCAATCTGGCGATAAAGGTTTTCGGTGATGGTTGTATTCATGGCAAAGCTCATGTTATTGACGGTGTTGCCGCTGGTGGTCAGGTTGATGTTGTTCATGTTGATGTTGGCATGACCTGTTCCAAAAACCATTTTCGCGAAACCACCGATGGAGAAACTGTGAAATCCTTCATCATACACAACCCCTGCAGCGCCAATTCCCCACTCATTCCATCCGGTAATCATGATGTTGGCGGATTCGTTAGCGCTGTTCAGCATCAGGTCCGGCAATTCAGGATTAAACAGTTGAGCGACACCCGGCTCGGTCAGGTTGGAAAGCCAGATATTTCGGGTGTTCCAAACAAAAGAAACGGAAGCTTTAGGACTTGCCTGCACCTGAATGGAAGGTCCCTGAAGATTAGTAAAGACATGCGTTCGATTCAATAATTCATGATAGCCGGTGAGGTTGTTCAAGCCGCCTGTGAAGATGACATCCAGCGCATTTTTGCTGAAGATATTTTGAGGTTTTGAATTTACATGCACTCCCAAAATTGTCGCATCCACTTTGTAAGGCATGGGCGACATGCCGCCCGGACGGATATTCGCGCTGCTGATTCCCGAAAAACGACCGGTTTCATAGCCCGGAAAATATTGACTGAAAGCGGAAATTGAAATTATTGTCAGAAGAATTGACGTAACAAAATGTTTCATTTAAATAGTTAATTGTAGATAAGTAAAAACGGACGGGCGCAAAAATAAGATTCTGATGTTGAATGACTTCAGAAGTTTTTCGATTAATATTTTTGTGGGGTATTGCACTCCGACCACTTGCCGCGCTTTTTCAAATCATCCATAGCATTCCTTTGAATTGCGGGCAAGAAATATAAGCGGATTATTCATATTTACTAACTTCACGGGTGTAAAATCAGAAATTCATGTTAAAACCTACAAACGACACTTTAGAGAAAATCGTAGAAGAAGTGCAAAATGAATGAGGAGGAGCGACAGCATTTGCTGATTAAACTGCGGGCGCGAAAAATGCGCAGGAATTTTAAACCGGTTGCAACTTACAATGAAAAGCAGAAAATACCTTCTATGAAGGAAGTTGATAAAATAAAGCATGATTCCCGCAAAAAATGAGAGTGCGAAAATTTACACTTGATGCCAATGTCTGGGTCAGCTATTTTATTTCAAAGCAGGAAAACATTTTGCTTGACATCGTAAATTTGAGAGATGAAAATTGAACTTCCGGATTCAATTCTTTCCGCCAATAACTGGAGTGAAAAAGATTTCCTTATCGAGTTGGCTTGCATGCTTTATGAAAAAACTGATTTTTCATGGAATACCGGAACAAGAATGACGGGATTGACCCGCGAAGAGTTTTTACGCGAACTGGGCAAAAGAAAGATTCCATTTAAATATTCATCTGCCGATTTAGATGAGGACATGAAAAATCTGAACATGCTGAATGATAGTGGTAAGTGATATTTCCCCGATTCTGAGTTTGATATACCTCCATCAACTCAGGCTTTTACCGTTGCTTTTCAATGAAGTTGTAATTCCCGGTAGTGTAGAGAAAGAATTGCTCAACTCCAGAATTTCTGATGAACAGAAGTAATATCTGAAAAGTCAGCATTGGGTTCGCATTCAATCTCCGGCAGATACGGTTTCCGTTTCCGAGTTGGTATCAAGAGACATTCATTTTGCGGAAGCACAGACTATTATACTCGCCAAAGAACTTCGCGCTGACTATCTGCTCATGGATGAGCAATTGGGCAGGGCTATAGCGAGCAGCGAAGGATTAGCGGTGTTGGGTGTGCTGGGTGTGTTGCTCAAAGCGAAAAAGCTAAATCACATCGAAGCTGTCAAGCCCATGATGAATACGCTGATGACAAAAACCGGTTTTTGGATTTCAAAAAATTTGTACCAAAGAATGCTTCAATTGGCAGATGAACTATGACCTTATCATTCCTTGTTGCCCCAAACCTCGTGTCAGAAGGCAAACGTGTCACATATTCCTCCGGTACTGCCGCCATCCGGCAAAGGCGGGACATTCTGCCTCAAACAACGCCTCCCTCACCTGCCCGAACAAGCGGCATTTCACGGCTTCCATGAGGGTTTTGAAAACACGCTGATTGTGCAAGGAGGATTGAGGCGGGGGAATCATAGTAAAAAAAAATTACAATATAGATGCTGCCCTTATTAGCGTGTTCTCCAAAAGCGGACCCGCTAAAGTGCGGTAAACTGCGAAAAGATTGTTGGTACGGGGCGGACCCCGCAACTGGGGCTGGCAGCTCGCGCCATATTTGCGCTATAAGCGGGAGAGATATACCGGTGATTGGGTGAAATCAAAAAAAATCCGCTCGTCATTTCTTCATGCGGTTCAGCCTTTAGCTGAAGGCGAGCGAAAAATTTCAACTTGCTTTTTTAATCACGTAATTTAAAGGAAGTAAATCCTGAAGTGAAACTTTTTGTGAAGCATCAAGAATTTCAATACCGACTATCTTATCGTCTTTGCCAATATCAAGAACGACATCATCAGAAACCTTCCGGTTAACCACCTGCTGGGCTGTAGGGTCGAGACGCAGGTAAAGCAAATCAGTTTGTGCGTCATAGTGTATTGTCATGATTCAGTCCATTTTCCGTAAAAAACATACACGGTAACAGTAATGATGCTGTCATCCTGTTCCGTAAAGATAACTTCAATTTTCTTCTGCTCGTAATGTTTTCCACTCCACTCACTGTTGAAGTCAAACACTTTTGACCTTGATTTTCTTCCGCCCTTAGCCACCGATAATAATCCCGTATTCATCGTATCAATGATTTCTTTTTCGCTCGCTCCCCTTTCTGCTGCGCGTTGCAAGGTATGCGGATCAATGATGATTTTCATATCTCTAAGATACAATCATTATGCAAATTCCCATTGCAAGTTATTTGAGATGCGGCAACTGGAAAGCTTTATAATGATGTAACGCCTCCGTCACCTGCCCGAGTGAGCAGTATTTCACGGCTTCAATGAGGGTTTGACAACATTTTTTTAGTGAAACATTCAGCGATTGAATGAGACGGTGTGTTTCGTGAATTCTTTGTATTCCTTTGGGTTTTCAAGAAAAATTATGTATGTTTGAGGCACAATCTATTAAAACATAATATAAATAAACACACTAATATGAAAACCAAGACTTACATCAGCCTTTTTATACTGCTCGCCTTTTTCCTGAACGCTTGTAAGGAAGAACAAAATGATGATGAACTGATTACAGTAGATTTTACCGCTTCTCAAACTTCTATTATACCGGTCAATCCATCAACTTCACAGACCAATCAACAGGAAATCCCTCATCATGGCAATGGACATTTCAAGGCGGAACACCCGCATCATCTGCACAGCAAAATCCATCCGGAATAGTTTATAATACTCCCGGCACGTACGATGTTACACTTACAGCCACAAATCAAAGTAGGAGTGACACAATAACAAAAATCGGATATATCATTGTCTCACCACCCGTGTCTGACCCGGTTGCTGACTTCTCCGCTTCTCAAACTTCTATTAATACTGGTCAATCTATCAACTTCACAGACCTATCAGCAGGAAATCCAACTTCATGGCAATGGACATTTCAAGGCGGAACACCCTCCACATCTACACAGCAAAATCCTTCGGGGATTGTTTACAACTCATCCGGAACTTATGATGTTACGCTGACTGCCACCAATGCAGCGGGTACCGATGCTATTACCAAATCCGGTTATATCAGTGTTACACAAGATACAAGCAGTAGCGGGTGTGGCGGTATAACTAATATAACTGACCCTCGCGATGGACAAACCTACGCTGTTGTGCAAATCGGCAACCAATGCTGGTTTGCAGAAAACCTGAACTATGCTACGGGAAATAGTTGGTGTTATGATAACAATATATCTAATTGCAACACTTACGGCCGTTTGTACGATTGGCAAACCGCATTAAACGCTTGCCCAAGTGGTTGGCATTTACCAACGGATGCCGAATGGCAGGTGTTAGTTGACCATCTTGGCGGTGATGCAGTGGCGGGAGGAGCCATGAAATCAACAACAGGCTGGAACGCGCCCAATACAGGCGCAACAAACAGCAGCGGTTTCACAGCGTTGCCCGGAGGTCTCCGCAACCCCAATGGTAGTTTCCTCGATGTTGGCGATTACGGGGTCTTCTGGTCGGCTTCGGAGGGCAGCTCGAACCTTGCGTGGTACCGGGGCCTGGATTACAATTATTCAGGCGTGACCCGGTACGACTTCTACAAGGAACTTGGGTTTTCCTGCCGTTGCGTGAGGGATTAGACTATTTGGCTATTTATGAAGGAGGAAGCGTAAAGAGATTAGCTTGTGTCATAATTGCTCAATTAATTCCTCAAACTGCTTCTTTAATCCCGGAAGAATATTGGATATGATATTCCAGACAATGCGGTCGTCAATTTTATCATAACCGTGACCCAAAGCATTCCGGGTTGATTGGATTTTCTGCCATTCAATTTCGGAATGTGAAATGATAAATTCGGAAGGCAATCTTTGCACCGCTTCACCCAGCACCATGAACAAGAGGTGTATTAGTCCGCTCCCCCGCTTTCCATTCTCACATATTCCTCCGATACTGCCCCCCATCCGCTAAAGCGATATCTCCGGTCAATAATCTATTACATATTTCTGCGGTATTGACCACCCACCTCAAACAACGCCTCCGTCACCTGCCCGAGCGAGCAGTATTTCACGGCTTCCATGAGGGTTTCGAAAACATTTTGATTGTGCAAAGCGGCTTGTTGCACTTTTTCGAGCCATTGCTTGCAATCCGTTTCATTTCGCGCATGAAGTTCTTTCAGCATGGCGATTTGATACTCCTTTTCTTTTTTGGTGGAACGGATAACGTGTTTCGGAAGAATGGTCGGTGAACCATCGGATGAAAGAAAAGTATTCACCCCCATAATCGGCAAGTCACCGGAATTTTTCAGCGTTTCATAGTATAAACTTTCCTCCTGTATTTTTCCGCGCTGATACATCGTTTCCATCGCGCCCAGCACACCGCCCCGTTCCGTCAGCCGGTCGAATTCCGTGTAAACGGCTTCTTCCACGAGGTCGGTTAGTTCTTCGATGATGAACGCGCCTTGCAATGGGTTTTGATTTTTTGCCAAACCGAGTTCATGATTGATAATCATCTGAATGGCGACCGCCCTGCGCACGCTTTCTTCGGTGGGCGTGGTAATCGCTTCGTCATAGGCATTGGTGTGCAGCGAGTTGCAGTTGTCGTAAATCGCGTAGAGCGCCTGCAACGTGGTGCGGATGTCGTTGAAAGAAATTTCCTGCGCATGCAGCGAGCGACCGGATGTCTGAATGTGATATTTCAATTTCTGGCTGCGCTCGTTGCCGCCATATTTATGCTTCATGGCTTTCGCCCAAATTTTGCGCGCCACACGACCGAGCACTGCATATTCCGCGTCAATGCCGTTGGAAAAAAAGAATGAAAGATTGGGCGCGAAGTCGTCAATCTTCATGCCTTTTGATAAGTAATATTCAACATACGTGAAGCCGTTGGCAAGCGTGAACGCCAACTGCGAAATCGGGTTGGCGCCCGCTTCGGCAATGTGATAGCCCGAAATCGAAACCGAATAAAAATTGCGGACTTTGTTTTTCACGAAATATTCCTGCACATCGCCCATGAGCTTCAGCGAAAACTCGGTGGAGAAAATGCAGGTGTTCTGCGCCTGGTCTTCTTTCAGAATATCCGCCTGCACGGTGCCGCGCACCTGCGTTAATGTTTCCGCTTTGATTTTTTCATAGACTGCTTTCGGCAGCACCTGGTCGCCTGTAATGCCGAGCAGTAGCAAGCCAAGTCCGTCATTACCCTCTGGCAAAGCGCCCTGATATTCGGGTTGCGGGTATTTTTTCTTTTTGAAATGGTCTTTGATTTTTTTCGCAACCTCTTTTTCCAATCCGTTTTTTCTGATATACAACTCGCATTGCTGGTCAATCGCGGCATTCATGAAGAAAGCGGTAATCGTGGCAGCCGGTCCGTTAATCGTCATCGAAACGGAAGTCTTGGGGTCGCAGAGGTTGAAGCCGCTGTAGAGTTTTTTCGCGTCATCGAGGCAGCAAATCGAAACGCCCGAATTGCCGACCTTGCCGTAAATATCGGGGCGCGTGTCCGGGTCACGTCCATAGAGCGTCACGCTGTCAAACGCGGTGGACAAACGTTTCGCTGCCATGTCCTTGCTGACGTAGTGGAAGCGTTTGTTGGTGCGCTCCGGTCCGCCCTCGCCTGCGAACATTCTTGTCGGGTCTTCCTCCTCGCGCTTGAACGGAAACACGCCCGCAGCGTAAGGAAATTCGCCCGGCACGTTTTCCTGCAAGTTCCATTTCAGAATATCTTCCCACGAACTGTATCGCGGCAACGCCACTTTAGGAACGTGCGTGTGTGAAAGCGTTTCATAATAGGTTTTTATTTTAATGATTTTTCCGCGCACATCGAATTCGTAATATTCATTTTTATACCGCTGCACTTTTTCATCCCACTCGTCTATAATCTTCTTGCAATCCTCATCCAATTTTTTCTCCAACGATTTTATTTCATCTTCCAGAAACTTTCCAAAAGTTTTAGAACTTTTAGAAAGTTGCAATGTCTCCATCGTTTTTTTAAGCGCAAACAATTTACCCGCGAGCGTGGATTGCTCTTTCACCCATTCATCATATTTGTGATTATTCTCAGCGATTTCCGACAAATAGCGCACGCGCTTGGGCGGGATGATATGAATTTTCGCGCTTTCACCTTCGAGCAATTCAACAGACGATTGAAATTTCACGCCCGTTTTTTCGGAAATCATTTTCGCGAGCGCTTTGTAAAGTTTGTTCGTGCCCGGGTCGTTGAACTGCGAAGCAATCGTTCCGAAAACGGGCAATGTTTCATCTTTCGCATCGAATAAATTCCGGTTGCGTTTGAACTGCTTGCGCACATCCCGCAAAGCATCCTGCGAGCCGCGCTTGTCGAATTTGTTGATTGCCACGATGTCGGCAAAATCGAGCATGTCAATTTTTTCCAATTGTGTAGCCGCGCCATATTCGGGCGTCATCACATAGAGCGACACATCCGCGTAGTCCACGATTTCGGAACCGGATTGTCCGATGCCGGAAGTTTCGAGAATAATCAAATCGAACTGTGCCGCTTTCAGAATATCAATCGCATCCGTCACGTGTTTTGAAACGGAAATATTCGCTTCGCGCGTAGCAAGCGAGCGCATATACACGCGCTCATTGTTAATCGCATTCATGCGGATGCGGTCGCCAAGCAACGCCCCGCCCGTCTTGCGCTTCGAAGGGTCAACGGAAAGGATGCCGACCGTTTTGCCCGTGAAATCAGCCGTGAACCTGCGCACGATTTCATCGGTGAGCGATGATTTTCCGGCACCGCCTGTTCCGGTAATTCCCAAAACGGGCACTTTATTTTTCTTCGCTTTCTGCCTGACGAGTTTTAGAATTTCAGCAGCCTCCTTCGGAAAATTTTCAGCGGCAGAAATTAACCGTGCAATCGCGTGAGGGTTTTTCTTTTCGAGATGATTGAACTCTCCATTCACCTGCAAGCCTAACGGGAAATCACTTTTTTTCAATAAATCATTAATCATCCCCTGCAATCCGAGCTCGCGCCCGTCATCGGGAGAATACACGCGGGTGATACCGTATTTGTGCAACGCTTTGATTTCATCCGGCAAAATCGTTCCTCCACCGCCCGCGAAAATCTTGATATGTTCCGCGCCTTTTTTCTTCAGCAGATCTTTCATGTATTTCAAAAACTCCACATGACCGCCTTGATAGGATGTAATCGCAATCGCCTGCGCATCCTCTTGTATCGCACAATCCACAATTTCCTGTACCGAGCGGTCATGCCCGATGTGGATGACCTCTGCGCCTGACGCCTGCAAAATCCTGCGCATGATATTAATTGCGGCATCATGCCCGTCAAACAGCGAGGCGGCTGTGACGATGCGGACGTGGTGTTTGGGTTGGTAAGTGGCAGTTTGCATGAGGTAAAATTATGAAATTGGGGATGGAGAAATTTTAAATTCATTTTACCTGCAAGATACATTCCCTTATCTTTAATCCATGTTTCGCTTGCTCATCATTTTAGTTATCATATCCATCAACCCGCTGATTTCAGCAATCGCGCAAACCCCTTTTAACATCACGATTACCAATCCGGTTGTCGAACAAATTTTGAAAGGCAATTATAATCCGCAGATTTACCTCCCCACTGAAATCAAAAATAATCCCGCTCAAATCGCCTGTGCTTTGCACGAAGAAATTTTGCCTGACTCGCTGAACAGCTATTTACTGAAACTTTCTTCTTTTCACAATCGCAACACGTATGCGGATACTGTTTCAAACACAACCGGCATCGGGGCGGCAAGAAGATGGGCATACAATATGTTCGGGCGGTTCAGCATTGAAAATGAAAACCGTTTGCTCCCGGCTTACATGCAGTTTGAAATGGATAATTCCGCATTGTGCGGCAGCGGGGTGTTCAGGAATGTTTTAGCGATTTTGCCCGGCACGGATACCACCGACAAATTAATCATGATTATTGAAGCACATCTTGACAGCCGCTGTGAAGATGCCTGTGACATCACCTGTCAGGCGCATGGCGCGGATGATAATGGCAGTGGCTCCGTATTGGTGCTTGAACTTTCGAGAGTGTTGAGCCGGTTTGCTTTTCCGCGCACGATTGTATTCATGTTGACGGTGGGCGAGGAGCAGGGATTGTTTGGAGCTACCGCTTTTGCCAAATACGCGCAAGACAACGGCATTTCCATCCGGGTGGTGCAGAACAATGACATTGTGGGCGGCATCGAATGTGGAGAAACATCGTCTCTTCCAAGTTGTCCCGCAGTGGCGCATCTTGACAGCACGCAGGTACGACTCTTTTCATTTGGCACGAACAACTCCGCACACAAAAGCTACGCGCGTTTTATCAAGCTGACTTACCGCGAGTGGCTGCTGCCCGAAGCGCGCGTGCCGATGATGGTGAGTATCATGCAGCCCGAAGACCGCACGGGGCGCGGGGGCGACCACATCCCGTTCCGGCAGCGCGGATTTACGGCTGTGCGTTTTTCATCCGCCAACGAACACGGGCACGGCAACCCTTCCACTCCCGGCTATGCCGACCGTCAGCACACGAGCAATGATATTCTCGGAGTGGACACGAACAGCGATGGTGTACTTGACAGTTTTTTTGTGAACTTCAACTACCTCGCCCGCAACATCGCTATCAATGGGATGGCGGCTTCAATCGCTGCGCTCGGTCCGCAGCAGCCTGAGATTGCGGTGAATTTAATTGACAACAAGATGGTCGTTTTCATTACCGACCATGGACAACATCTGCATTATCGAATAGGTGTCAGAACAACGTCACATGATTTCGATGTGATTTTTAGTTTCAAAGATTCCGCGCATTATGATTTACCCGGACTCATTCCGGGAGTCGCTTATCGTGTGAGCGCTGCTACCGTCAACGAGCAAGGCGTGATGAGTTTGTTTTCCAATGAAATCGCGTTTACTTCATTCGTAAACACAACTGACATTGCGGGCGACACTTTATTATTTCCGGAAACGGTTTGCACCAATACATCTATTGATGATGAATACACATTGTTATTTTCGAAAAAAGGCGTCACTGTGCTTTCCACTTTTCCCAACCCGTTCAGTCACGCGGTGTGTTTTAACCTGACGCTCGATGACGCACTGCTGCACCGCGCTGCAAGCCTGATGATTTATGATGTTTATGGAAAAAAAATTGAGAGCCTGCCTGTAAATACGGACAGGAATTATACTTCCGTGCATTATCACAATGCAGCAATACCTCCTGGGATTTATTTTTTTATTTTCACCGTTGAGGGTGTCCCTTACGCGAGCGGCAGGATGATAGCTGCGGGAAATTAATTATTCCGGATTCTTTTTCAATGACTTCAACAGGTAGCTGTAAGCTTTTGCCAAAACTTTGCTGTAAGACTCTCCATCAAATTGTTGAGTATAGTTATTGTTCTTGTCAATTAAGAGCAATGTAAATAATCCATCTTCATCCATATCAAATGAGACCGTATATTTCTGTAACAGGATTTTGAGTTTAGTGGTATTACGCATGGAGGGGAAAAATAAAACTAAATAATCGTAATTTATGAGGATGAAATTTATCTATAATTTACAAAGACTAATACTAACTTTTTGAAAGATTATCTCAAAGGTATAAAGGGCCAAACAAAGGGAATGAGCAGCATCGCCACAATAAAAATGATGATATTCAGCGGCAGCCCTACTTTCGTGAAGTCGGTAAAACGGTAACCCCCCACGCCATAGACCAATACATTTGCCTGATGTCCGATTGGTGTCAGGAAAGTTGTGGAAGCGCCAATGGCAATCGCCATCATAAACGGATGCGGTTCATAATTCATCCCTGTTGCAATTGATATTCCGATAGGCGCCAGCAACACCGCAGCCGCTGCATTTGACATTACTTCTGTAATGAGTGTTGTGAAAAGGAAAAGACATCCCAGCAAAAAGTATGGTCCATACTCACCCGCAAACCCAACAATATGACCTGCCAGCCAGCGTGCCGTGCCGGTGTGGTCGTCATTCATCGCTATTCCAAGCGGCATCATGAAGGCAATCAGAAAAACGACCCGCCACTCCACCGCGCGGTAAATGTCCTGCGCTTTCAGGCAGTTTGTGATAATCATTAATAAAACACCCAGAAATCCCGCTGTTGAAATATGTAATATTCCGGTAGATGCAGCCGTAATTATCATAAACATTATCGCCAGGGCAAATGGCGCTTTGCTGGTGTTCCTGATTTCATGTTCCAATCGGTTCACCACCAAAAAGTTTGGATTTTCAGCCAGCCTGACCATCGCTTCCTGTGTTCCCTGTACCAATAAAACATCGCCAGTATCCAATGGTACATTGGTGTATTTAGCGAAAACCTGTTCCTGTCTGCGCAATGCCATTGCCAGCACGCCAAACCTGCGCCTGACATCCACTCTTTTAATGGACTGACCGATGATATTCGCATTTGGCGCAATTGCAACTTCCGCTATCACCACATTATCCCCTTTGAGGCTTGCATCGTCAAACTTTCTTTCAGCGGAAATTTCAAAGCGGTCGTTGTCTTTAAACTGCATCAAACGCGTGATATTTCCCTCCACCAGCAGGCGGTCGTTTTCTTTCAGTAAAGTATCATGTCGCGGAAGGATAACACGCTCGGAATCATTTTCCATCCGGTGAATGCGCAATACCGTGATTTCAAATTCTTTTGTCAGGTTGGATTGCTGGAGCGTTTTTCCTGCCAGGGTCGAACCGGGTTTGATAAAAATTTCAGTCAGGTAATCGGTCAACTGATATTGATTCATGTAATCACCGCTCATCTTTCTTTTGGCAATGAGTTTTCTGCCGATGAATGCCATGTAGATGATTGCCACTAAAAGAATGACTGAACCTGTCGGAAAAAAATCAAACATTTTAAAACCTGCGAATCCGGCATCTTCCATGGCCATAGATACCAGCAGGTTGGGTGGAGTACCGATGAGAGTCGTTAATCCGCCCAGCAATGACCCGAAGGAGAGCGGGATAAGCAGTTTGCTTGCGGGGTAATTGGTTTTTTGTGAAATGGCAAAAACCGCAGTCAGCAACACTGCGGTTGCACCTATGTTATTCATAAACGCGGACATCACTCCAACAGTGAGCATCACAAGCACAGTCAGGATAATCGGATTGTTGCCGCCTATCCTGATTAAATAGCTTGCAATCTTATCGGTAATACCCGTTTTCACAATCCCTTCGCTGAGAATAAACATGGCAATCACCGTGATAACAGCAGGATTGCTAAATCCGGAAAATCCATCTTCAATCGTCACGGTACCGGTCAATAGCAAAATAAGTGTAACTCCAAGCGCAACAATGTCGGGCCTGACAACTTCCATCGCAAAAAGGACGAGCGCCAGGGTTATGAGTCCTAAAATAAAAAGGTGTTCCATCGGGCTTGAAAAATAAAATAAGGAGTGTGCGGTTATTTTTTTTGACTTTTTTTAAAAGCCCTGATTGGAAAAAACGAATAATGTTATTGCTTAAATTAATGATAGCTCTCAAAATTGCTTTTTGTATTGCCTCACCCCATCCCTCTCCGAAAGAGAGGGTGTAATAGGTAGAATTTTTAGAACTGCCTAATGACTGTAAAGTAACCAACTCTCGCCCATTTTACCAAACAATACCCACTGTTTTGTTAATCAGGGTACCCGGTGCGGGCAAACCGTCCGTCTAAATTTGATGCAACAATTAACTGACATTTTCTTGAGCAGACACACACTATATACCGAGTTTGATTATGATTTTGAAATGATATCCATCATTTCATCACAGCGTGATTACCGGATTTGCTGGCTCATCAACAGGGCTTTGAACATTGACCTCTGCCGGAATACCGACCTTTTGATTTCCAACAGCCGGAAAAAAACAGAGTCATTGCATAATCTCTATTTTTATGAGGATGAAATTAATCTGCTCCGCTATTATCTGGTCACTAACAAATCATCCGGTATTTATTTGATTCCTGAACTGAAGCAGGCGGATTATTTCATGCTGCTGAAAGGTGATGCGGCAGCAACGCTTGTTGACGAAACTGCACACTTGTTAGAAAACTCTCCCGGCATCGAGAAAATTTTTAAATCCGAACCGTTAACCTTGCGTTCAAAAGAAAACCTGATATTTGATTTGCATTATTCATGATTTATTTTTTGGAAGATTAATTTCAAGCAGTTTTAAATTATTCATTTGTGATTAGAAATAATAATCGAACTAAGATTATCGCTACCGTAGGTCCGGCTTCCAACAGCTATGAGACTTTGCTGGATTTGGTGAAAACCGGAGTGGATGTTTTTCGCCTCAATTTTTCGCACGGAACGCACAATGACCATAAAAAAGTGATTGAACATCTGAGAAAAATCAATAAAACCTACAAGTTGAACATCGGAATTCTTGCTGATTTACAGGGACCGAAAATCAGGCTCGGAGAGGTGAAAAAAAATGTGGTGTTGAAAAAAGGGGATATCATCACACTCACTAATAAAGAACTGGCGGGAACATCGAAAAAATTATTTGTGAGTTATGAGTTATTGCCGCTGGAGGTGGAGCGCGGACACCGGATTTTAATGGATGACGGAAAACTTGAATTGGAGGTGATTGAAACCGACAGAAAAACACAAATAAAAGCGGTGGTTTTGCATGGAGGACCATTATCCTCCAGAAAAGGCGTAAACCTTCCCGATACAAAACTCTCTATTGCTTCTTTCACGGAAAAAGACGCGAAAGATTTGAAGTTTGCGCTGGCACATAAAGCCAACTGGATTGCTGTTTCGTTTGTGCGCTCCGCGGATGACATCGCTCAACTGCGCAAATTG
>JBGTCY010000254.1:0-15372 GCA_041748615.1 Chitinophagales bacterium | reverse complement strand
AACGCCATCATCCCGACTGGGGGAAAGGGGGCGGTGTATTATCTCACCCCAATTTCTAACATCAAATTAGTGAATTTAATGTTTTATTCCAAGTTCACGCTATACGAATTGTTGAGCTATATTAGTCTGCGGATTTGAGGTTAAAACGAAGTAAATTAATTTTAGGGCAGTTCTAAAAATTGCTCTTTTTGATTGCCTCATTTCACGGAATCATATCCTGCGGCTTCTTGCTCCACCATGCCCGATTGTATGCATTCAGGTTCACTCCTGTTAATCGGTGAAGATGAAGTGTTCAACGGTATTGAGTTCGGTGAAGGACATTTTATTCTATTTTTATTACATCGCTTACTCTTAATATAAATCCCGTTTCATCTTCAAACTCCTGATAAAAAATTTTGCCGCCTGCTTTGAAATTGGGGCGTTGCTTATTGGCTATATGACCGTATAAGCGGGTGTAAGGTGTAATGTCTGCATCTCTTTTAAATAGTCTGATAGTGTTAATCAGTTGGTCGCGTGATTTACCTGCCCAGCGACCTCCGTCACGGTCTTTTAATTCAATAAAAATCAGCATATCGTTGTATGTTAACATGCCTTCGCATCGCTCGCCATCGGCTTTAGGAATTTCCAGACATTGGTCAATGGCAATAAATGTTACATCAATTCCATTTTCGTTATCAACCCACACATGCCAATTTTCAGAATCTGCAAATGAAAGGGTGGCGGGTGGAACATCATAAATTCCAAAAACTGTTTCATTAGTGCTGTCGGTGCAATCTGCTTCAAAAAAATTTATCGCCATCCCTTTTCAATTTCTTGTAGTTGAGCAAATAACTCATTGGAATATTCCAAATCATAATTCAGAAGATTCTCATCAGATGGCAATCCTTTGTAATCGGGCAATTTTTTTATTGTGCCTGCAATCTCATCCATTTGATAAATTGTAAAATCACCCGGTTTAACTGTTGATTGTAGCGGAACAATTTCATTTAGTTTACCTTTTGCTTCATCGGTTTTTACAACCCCTTTTACCATGTCAGCTTTAACTGCAAGCGTTAAATAATTGATGAAATAGGCGCTGTGAGTTGTCATTATCAGTTTGTTGCCTTCGTGTTTATTGGCGTATTCCAGCAAACTGTGCAATAGTTTTTCTTGCGAAGCAGGAAAAAGATTTTGTTCCGGTTCTTCGACAATGTTTACAAAACATGAAGGTTTGTATTTAGCGGATAGCTGCCTCAACGACTCCTGCCTAACTTCTTCGCTTAATGCAGTATCATTCATAATGCGCTCTATCTCCTTTGCCAATTTGCGCTGCTCCTCTATGGATTGAGTTTTAATAGATGGGTCTTCTTCACGTTGAAGCGATTCAGCCAAATACTTTGTAACTAAAAACAGAGGAACGGTAGATTGAAATCCGCTTGACGCTTCGGACAGCCGCAGTTGAAAACCTTCCCCTGAAATGTGGGCTAATTTATTTTGCGGGTCAAACTCAAACCTGACATTATTGATTGGCAGTTCAATTCCTTTGGCGAATAAATTTCTTGCCCTGTCATACTCATCTAAAAAGGTGAACATGGTGCTGGGCAAACTTTTTAGTTTTTCAGGGTGGTCAACTACGCTCAAAAAATTTCTTTCAGCAGGCACATACATTATTTTAGGCAACAAGTAGCCGTTCTCCGCAGCTTTTTTAGCATAAAACTGTCCGTTCTCAAAATGAAAATGAAATGATTTGCCTTTATATTCAAGCTCGGTGTTCTCTCGAATATAATTATCAATGCGCTGATATTTCAGTTGCTTCAAAAAGCGGTTGTAGGTACTCAATCCATCAGATTTAATTTGTCCGCGAACCATTGCTTTCTCAATCCAACTTAGGGTGGAATACAACTTGGCCACCGTGCTTTTGCCGCTACCCTGATTACCGATAAAAACGGTAACCTTTTTTACATCGAGCCAACCATCGCCATCGGTGACGCCCGCTTTAACGGGTCCGAAGTTTTTTATTTTTATTCTGCTCATTGCGCTGTTTTATTAATCTGTTTCAAAGATAGAATTTCTTTAACCTAATATCTGGTTCCGTAGTTTCGGGATTAAACCTGCATAGCCCTTCGTTCAGCTCTGTTTCGGGCAACACATCCTCGATATGTTCGGTGAAGGACATCACTTCTTTTTCTTCTTTTTATCCGGTAGCTGCAAAGCAGTTTTTGCATTTAATGATGTGACTACCTTCTTGCCCGTTTTGGCTTCCAGTTCCTTTCGCGCAACCCGGGCAACATTGCCTCCTTGTTTCGCCACCTTTTTGCTTTCTTCATAATCCTTCGGGTTGACAGCCGCTGAAATATCTTTTGTTGACGCTTCAGCCAGCATGTTTAAAATCAGCTCCGTGTTGGTCATGTTATCCCGAAGGTTTTCTTTCTTCAATCCTTTTAGGATTTTATATTCTTTGGTGGTTTTATCGCTCCATGCGTGGGTGATGATGTCGGTAAGCGTTGCAAACTGAACGCTTTCTTTTAATCCTCTTTTTTTCCATTCGTCTGTCAGTTCCTTTCTTATCTCAATGCTTTTCAGACGCTGGTTAATCCAGTTTTCCGAATAACCCAGCTTCAGGTACTGTTCCAAAGCCCGGTCAATGGAGAGTTCAGGGTCCTGCATTTCATCTAATCTTTCAGAACCTACTTGAGCCAGCCAAAGTTTGAATGGTTCCGCCTTTGGCGAAGGAATGGATTGAATGAGTCGGAAAAGTTGCTCCGTGTCGGCAACATCGGTCATTCGCATTTTTCCGTCTGGAGCCAACATTTTCAAACCGTGACAATTCGTCACGGTTTCATTTCCTTCCTCCTTTAACCTTTGCTTCAACTTTCGCCAATAAGCATTCGGGTCAATGCTTTCCGTAAGGATAGCAATTACATCTATGATTGACAGATACCATTTCTCTTGTTCGACATCCCAAGCTGTCCTTACTTTCTTGTCTTCAAAAATTTTTATTTCGTTTTCTTTTTTCATCATCATGTTGTTTGAAGCATAACAATTTGCAAAATATTCATTGTTTATCCCAATATCTCGTTCAGCAATTTCTGTTTCAGTTGGTTTAAGGTTTGCTTTTGAGTTTTGATTAGAACAAGGGTGGTTTCCAATTGCTGAAACACTTCCACAATTTTCCCCTGAGTTTTTATATCGGGACTGAAAACTCAAAGGCTGCCAAATTTCTCCATTTGTTCTACAGGAAAGGGAAAATATATTGCTTGAAGTCAGCCGCGTCAATCATGCCGCGCAGGATGTTGGCTGCTCCCCAGAGATAGTCTTCTAATTGTTTTTGAGTCATTGATTTTATTTCTTCAAATCAGGAGCCTAAGATACAAATCCTTTCCTGTGATAAGATTCAATAAAACAATAACAACTAACAATCTTTCAATAAAGATTATGCTACTTTCTTCTTCCCCTGCATATCTACAAGAATTGGTGTGGCGACAAAAATAGAAGAGTAGGTACCAACCAAAATACCGATGAACAACGCTACCGAGAAACCTCTGATAACTTCTCCACCGAAAATCATCAAGACCACCACGACCATCAGGGTGGTTAATGAAGTCATCACGGTACGGCTCAAGGTGCTGTTAATCGCCATATTCACCACAGTTTTGTAGTCTTTGGTCGGGTGCAGTCCGAGGAACTCGCGGACACGGTCAAACACTACCACCGTGTCGTTCACGGAATAACCAATCACGGTGAGCAGCGCGGCAATAAAAGTCTGGTCTAACTCGGTGCTGAACGGCATCAAGCCGCCAAAGATGGAGAACATGCCAAGCAGGAAGATAGCGTCATGCACGGTGGAAGCAATCGCTCCCAAGCCATATTGCCACTTTCTGAACCTGATGAAGATGTAGAGGAAAATGGCGATGATGGAGAATAAGGCTGCCAGTACGGCACCCTGCTTGATGTCATCCGCGATTGAGGGACCGACCTTCACGGAACTCATTTTGTGATTTGACTGAAACTCATCGAAAGTCGGCTCTCTGTCAAATAAAGTCTTTACGCCTGCATATAAAGCCGCTTCCACTAAGCTGTCTGCTGATAATTCTTCGTCATCAATCAAATAAGCGGTGGTGATTTTCACCTGGTTGCTGCTTCCGTAAGTTTTCACTTCGGGATAAGCGCCAAACACCGCGTTCAACTGCGTAGCCGCTTCCACAGTGTTTACCGGTCTGTCAAACCTGACCACATAAGACCTTCCACCCTTGAAATCCACGCCTAATTCAAAACCTTTTAGCACAAAGGAAGAAAAAGCCGCAATGAGCATCACCCCTGAAATCACATAAGCGATTTTTCTTTTACCCACGAAATCATAGTTGATGTTTTTGAAAAGTCCTTCACTGAGTTTTGAAGAAAATTTCACTTTCTTATCACGCTCCATCAAGCCTTCTACAATCATTCTTGAAACGACAACGGCAGTGATAAACGAAGTGAAAATACCAATGACCAACACGGTTGCGAAACCTTTCACCGGACCTAATCCGAAAAACAACAGGATGAATCCGGTAATCAATGTGGTGAGGTTCGCATCAACAATCGCTGAATAGGAAGCAGTGTAACCATCGGAAATGGCGAGCCGGGTGCCTTTGCCTTTCGCCAGTTCTTCGCGAATCCGTTCATAGATAATCACGTTGGCGTCAATCGCCATCCCAAGAGTGAGTACGATGCCCGCCATGCCGGGCAGTGTGAGCGCTGCGCCAAAGGAAGCCAACACGCCCATGATGAAAAACATGTTCAGAATCAAAACAATATCCGCGATGATGCCGCTGGTAGAATAATAAAGCGCCATGAACAGCAACACGATGATAATACCCATCAATAATGAAAGCAAGCCCGCGTTCACGGATTCCTTCCCTAAGGAGGGTCCTACGATTTCTTCTTCAATGATTTTTGCCGGTGCGGGTAGTTTACCGGATTTGATGATGCTGGCAAGGTCTTTTGCTTCGCTAATCGTGAAGTTGCCGGTAATTTGCGAGCGACCACCGCTGATTTCGCTTTGCACCACGGGAGCGCTGAAGACCACATCATCCATCACAATGGCAACCGCTTTGCCGATGTTTTCTTTGGTGAGCCTTTTCCAAATCCGCGCGCCTTCGGTGTTCATCACCATGTCAATATCCGGCTTGCCGTTTTGGTCATAATCCTGGCGGGCATTAATAATGACATCTCCTGCCAGGGGCGCTACCTCTTCATTCGGGTTGGTTTTGATGGCATACAGTTCATACAGATTATTTCCTACCGGACGCGCGCTCCAAAGGAACTTAATGTTCTTCGGGAAAAGCGCCCTGACCTGTTCATAGGATAAATATTGAATGACTTTCGCCCTGTCCTGCGCGAAAGCATATCCCACTACCGGTCCTGGACGAAGCGACCATTGTCCGTTTTCATCCTGAAAAGTAGCAGGCATCAGGATGGAGTTGGAACCAAACAACGGAAACTGCCTGCGGTCGGATACCTGTTCGTCTAAAAGTTGGTCTGAAACGCCTGTGGTATCCGTAACCACTCCAAGTCCGAGCGGGTCACTGTCTGAGTCAATTTCTAATTCCGTTTCAGAACCATCGGTTAACAGTTTCATGGGGTCTTCAACTACCTGACCTTCAAGAGTGTCTTTTTCGGCAGTTCCCGTGTCTGTCAAACCGAGAATTTCACGCAACACGTCATTGGCGCTTCCGAGGAAGTTGACCACTTCCGGGTTTTCCCATGTTTCCCAGAATTCAAGTTTTGCTGTTGATTGCAGAAGTTTTCTGGCTCTTTCAGGGTCGCTGACACCCGGCAATTCGATGATGATTCTGCCGCTGGCTTCCTGCAACGTGATGTTAGGCTGAGCAACGCCAAACTCGTCAATACGCGAACGCATGATACTGTAAGTCCTGCTGACTGCCGCCTGCGCTTCATCGCGGATAACGGTAATCACCTCTTCATTGGTGGAATTATAAGTGATTTTATCCTGGTTTTCCGGAGTGGCGAAAATGGCTGCCAACTGCGCACCCGGGTCAATTTTTCTGAATTCTTCTCCGAAAAGCGTGACGAAATCGCGCTGGTCATTTTTCTGTCTTTCTTTCGCCTGTTCGATGGCTTTCAGGAAAGTGGGGTCTTTGCTGTGGTTCGACATGGCTTTCACCAACTCTTCGAGCGAAACCTGCAACACCACGCTCATGCCGCCCTGCAAATCGAGACCTAAGCTCAACTGGCGGGATTTCACCTGCTGGTAGGTGTATTTATCCACTAAAATGTCAATAACCGTTTGGTTGGAAACGGAGTCTAAATATTTGCGTCTTGCATTCGACAGCTCGCGGTTGATGGAATCCAGAAAAACGGCTTTTTCGCTTTCAGCCCCCTGAAAAACCGGCTCAGCGCCTCCTGTCCAAACACTTTCCTTAGCGTAGTTATCCGCCTTCTTCTCTACCCTCCACGCCACGAAGGTGAACATCAACTGGTAGATACATACAACGATAAGCGCGATGATAAAAAAACGAATCAAACCTTTCCCTTGCATTTAAAAATTTATTTAGGTTAAAAAAAAGTTGCGCAAATATAACGAAATATTCAGGGTAATTACGAAGGAGAAATGAAAGTGTTCAATAATAATGAACACTTCCGAATTGTTGTGTCCGAAAAGATTAATTGAAAAAATGAACGGGGCGGCAGTAAGGTTTAAAGTTGATAAGGCATGTTGAATTTTAAGCGGGTAAGTTAAAAAAACTTACAAATGGTCAGCACAAATTATCCAGCGCTAAAGGCAATCGCACAAACTTGCGCTATGCGAGGGAGCTTTTGTCTACAGGATTTTTGGGGGACTGAGGCTTCATTCAGGTTCATCATGGTAGCCTACAACCTGATGAGTCTATTCAGACATTTTGCGCTCAACCACCACAACAGGGCAACTTTAAAAACACTCAAATCCTATTGCTTTGCATTAGGAGCCTGGAAGGTAAACCATGCCAATAAACAAGTTTTAAAAATCTCTTTACCAGTCAAAAAAAGACCTTGGATGGATGGCATCTTCTCCCAAATTCAGAATCTAAGCCCCCCCTTTTAATTATTCTAATGCATAATCCGGGTTTAACCCTGACCGTGGAAAGTAACAAACTATTGTTGGTTGAACACCCTGATAAGTACGGGATTCAGTGAATAAGATTTTGATAAGATGATGAACAAGACAAAGACGTGCAAATCCTTTCTCATTCGGAGGTAACGCGCTCACATCGCGCAACGCTACCCATCAAAGCAAGGCATAAACGAACGGAGCAAGCGCCAACCAAAAGTTACTTTTCAAAGCCAGCCTCTCAAATATCTGCTGATGTAAAACGCAATCACCGTGAAGCTGATGCCGCCCAGGTTGCTGAGGAGGATGTTGAATATTGCGAGTTTCCATTCGCCTAAGCGGAAAAGATTCAGGGATTCGAGTGAATAGGTGGAGAAGGTGGTGAACGCGCCCAGCAAACCGATGAAAAGAAACATTTTGAATTCCTGGGAAAGGTGGTCAATGTCAAGTCCGCCCCAGAGTAATCCGATGACGAAACAGCCGGAGAGATTGACCGCCCGCGTGCCCCAGGGGAAAAGTCCGGAGGTGAACTGGTAGGTGAAACTTGCGAGACTGTAACGAAGCAGCGTGCCGATGATGCCGCCAATTATCAGCAAACCAAGTTGGGTGAACGTGGGCATTCAGATTTTTTTATCAATTAAAAAAACGGAATAAACTTACAGCTATTCATCATTTTTTTCTCCACCAGTTGGTTGTTTCATGCGTTGTGCGATAGCCGTTGTTGATGACATACATCGGGTTGATGATGGTGACCACGATTTTTTCGAAGGTGGTGAACCCGTTTTTTTTCATCTCAATCGTGCCGATGTGGATGATTTCACCCAAGACTGTTCCGGCAGTGGAGGTCACCAAAAGGTCTTGAATGCTAGGTTGCTCCTGTGAGGATTCAATGAGGTATTCCCAAATGACGGATTGGGCGGTGGAATAGAGAAATGAAAAATGCGGTTTCACATCCTGGCTGCGCAGAATATTATAATGAATGGCACCGGTGACGGGATGACCTAAATAATTGTAGAGCCAATTGTCATGGTCCCACACAGGCGGATTGGTAAAAGCCCTGCGATAATTACTTCGGGCATTGCTTGTTTTCCAATAGGTTTTTTCCGCGGGTTGTACAAAAATGAATAAATAACCTAACCCCTGCAGGGTGAGCGACATCAATTCCGCTCTTAACAATTTTTTTCCGGCAGATGCCTGCTGGTCGCAGAAAAAAGCTGAAACTTCTTTTTTTTCTTTCAGGGGAAAAAGCGGTGATGATTCTGCGGCAGGCAGGGTGATGTTTGTCCGGTTATACCGAGAGTAGTCGAATTTATGAAAAAAAAAAGACGTACTCTCAGTTAATGCCGAATGTTTTACCATTTCATGATTCGAAAACCCGAGTTGTTTCGGCATAAAATAAAATTGATGGGCAACCTCCTGCGAAAATATTTTTTCAGGAAAAATGAAAATACATCCAATGAACAGAAAATATTTAAGCGAGCAGTTTTTTTTCAAGATAAATTCAATTTTTACCGACCGGTTTCAGGTGTTGCTCATAGAGAGAAATCCAATCTTTTACGCTCATTTTTTTAAAGAGTTCACCAATCAATTTGAAAGGAATTTGTTCCGGCTTTTTAAAGCGGATGCAACTTTTACCCATGTCTAATTTTGACGGAACACTCTTTTGATATTCCGCAATGAACCATTGCAACAATTCCGGATTTACATACAAGCCCATGTGATAAAGCGCGATAAAATTTTTCTGTGAAGCGATACTCGCAAAAGGCAATGGCTGTTGCGGGTTGCAATGATACCCTGCGGGAAATAATGAATGGGGCACAACATAAGCAATCATGCCGTAGCCGATGGTTTCCTGAAAACCTTTCGGCAGGTTTTTGAGAATTACATTTCTTAATTCAGACATTGCCGGTTTCCTTTCAGCGGGTAATTCACTGATATAATCTTCCGGAGTGGTTGCTTTTGATTGCATCGGGTTGTTAAATAAATTTTATGATACAAATATAGATGGCTTGAGAAATACAGTTGTTTGAAAATTCAGAGTTTCACAAATATCATAGGAACACTTCATAATAAATTCCACAATATATATATCTGTAAAAAGCCGATAAAAACTACCACATAGGCACATAGGACACATAGCTATGTGTCCTATGTGCCTATGTGGTTGATTAGTAGGATTTGTGGAATTTAATTTGACAATCTTCCATAGTCATGTTCGACATAGACAACGTAAGCGAAATCATTTTGTGCAGATAATCGCTTTCACCAATTTTTTCTGAATTCAAACTTGTTCCTTTATATTTTTTCCATCTCGATAAAAGCTACATCTTCATCGCGCGTGAAAACTCCTTCTAACCTTCCGCGTTGTGTGTCTGTGATAAAAATTTGTCCGAACTCATTTCCCTGAATCAGTTCTAATAAACGGGCGCAGCGGGCGGGGTCGAGTTTGTCAAAAATATCATCCAAGAGCAGAAAGGGTAACGCTTCCTTCTTTTTTTTCAACCACTGATACCAGGCGAGTTTGAAGGCTATCAGAAAAGATTTTTGTTGCCCCTGTGAACCGTATTTGCGCAATTCGAAATTATCCATCGTAAACGCCAGGTCATCGCGATGCACTCCGTTGCTGGTGCGTCTGAGCAGGCGGTCGCGCTCGCGGTTTTTTGCCAACAGATTTTCCATGCTATCGCGCTGTAAATCTGATTCATGTTCAACGCTCATGGATTCTTTTTTTCCGGAAAGCAGAAAACAGGTTTCACTGATGTAAGGCAGGATTTCCGTCACCGCTTTTTGACGTTCCTTGTAAATGTAGGCAGAAGGTTCCGCCATTTTATTGTCGTAGGCATCTAACAGGGATGCATTGAAATTGCCGCTTTCCGCAAACTGTTTCAGCGCGGCATTACGTTGGAGGAGCAGGCGGTTATATTCCTGAAGTTTGTTC
Organism: Chitinophagales bacterium; assembly: GCA_041748615.1. Lineage (GTDB taxonomy): Bacteria > Bacteroidota > Bacteroidia > Chitinophagales > CAIOSU01 > JBGTCY01. The sequence continues at coordinate 5,365 of JBGTCY010000254.1, read as the reverse complement.
AGATATTCGTGATTGGTCTGTGATAACATAAGATCGAGAAACCGCCTGCGTTCTTCACTGCTCCCGTAAATCAATTCTACATCATTGGGCGTTATAAACACCACCGGCAAAAAGCCAATATGTTCGGTGAGTTTATCATAGCGGTTGTCATCCAGAAAAAATTCCTTGCGCTTTTGGTTTTCAAGTTTGCATTTGATTTGATGCCGGCTGCCGTTGACTTCCATTTCTCCCCGCAAAGCCATCCAACTCTCTCCGTGACGGATATTCTGATAATCCGTAGATGCGAAATAAGACTTGGTGATACATAAATAATAAATTGCATCCAGCAAGTTGGTTTTTCCGGAACCGTTTTTACCGGTGATGCAGGTGATTTTTTTTTTAAAAGAAAAATCGGAATCCGCGTAGTTGCGATAATTTGAAAGGGAAATTTTATGCAGAAACACTTCGGGTAAATATTTTCTTTCGAAGGTAGTCATGATTTTAATAAGCAGACTTTCAACAGGGTATCATGGTTGTAGGAGAGTTGCACTTACGTTGTCATGGTGAGTCCCGAGAATCGGGAAACCATGTGGGGCGGCAATCGCTCCCCTTCGACTCCGCTCAGGGTGACTCCACGCGCAACATAAAAAGCGGTGCAATTTTCCTAAACCCGGGTATCATGAAAATCTTCATTTGACGCATTTTAAATCAAATTTTTAAAACCTGCATCGTTTGAAATATAATTATTACTAATTTTTATATTGCAATTAATATTACATTCCCCCCATTCATCCCATGCAGATTTACTACTTTCGCATGAATAAACTTTAATCATGTATTATTACTTATTACAAACTCATTCCATTTTGAGATATGTTGTGCTGGCGCTGATGCTTTTCGTCATCATCCGTTATGCCATTCGCCATTATCAGAAAAGCCAGTTTTCACATCAGGACAACCGGCTCGGTTTGTATTTGGTTTTGTCGGTGCATGTTCAATTCGTATTGGGAATATTATTATTTTTTGTGAGTCCTGTTGTTCAGGCTGCGTTGGCGGATATGTCCGCAACGATGAAAGATAGTGTTTTAAGATTTTCAATTATTGAACACCCCACGCTGATGCTGATTGCGGTGATACTTGTCACTGTCGGCAGAATCGTCTCAAAACGCTCAAAGCGCGAAGCCATGAAATTCAGGCGCGCGCTTATCTATTATGCTGCGGCTTTGATTTTAATAATTGCTGGAGTTCCCTGGGAAAAACTTTAATTCACTTTTTTTATGAATTTGAAACATTTATTACTTGCATTAAGCATGGGTGCATCGGTTTGGTTGTCGGCTCAAACTGTTCAGTATGCCGCTACCGTGAAGGAGTTCAGTTCGGAAGCCGGCAAGAATCAATATTCCGCCAGGCAGATTCTGGGCGAGCCGAACGCGATGCCTCAAGGAGGTGATAATCCCAGTGCCTGGATGCCGGAAAATCCTAATTCAGATTTTGAATTTATAGAAGTCGGATTTAAAGAGCCGATAAAAATCAGGCAGGTGGCGGTGTTTGAAAATCTGCATCCCGGTGCGGTAAAATCCGTTTTTTTAATTGATGGTAGCGGGACGCGTTATGTTGTATATGAAGGAACACCAACGCTGGCGCAGGAATTGAGCCGTGTGTTGAGCATTACATTTCCAACGACCGCTTATGATGTTCACGGATTGAGGCTTGAATTAAAACCTTCCGCGGTCACCGGAAAAAATCAGATTGACGCCATCGCGATTTCTGACAGCGAGGTGCCGGTGGAAGCGAAAATCAATTTCGTACCCGATTTGGTGTTTGATGAAGAAGCGCAAAACTTAGGTTCCAATATCAATTCTCAATATTCTGAGGCATTGCCGGTGATTTCACCTGACGGGAAGAGCCTTTACTTTGTCCGGAAAGACCATCCTAATAACTATGACATCAAAAATGCCGGCAACAACGATGATATTTGGTTTTCGAAAATGGATGAAAACGGAAACTGGACTGAAGCGGTGAATATCGGTTATCCGCTCAACAATGAGCATCATAATTTTGTGAGTTCCGTTTCACCGGACGGGAATACACTGCTGCTCGGTAATCGCTATTACAAAGACGGTTCAACAGATGGAGGTGTTTCTGTTTCATTTAAAGGAAAAAAAGGATGGCAGTTTCCTGAAAATCTGAAGATTGAAAATTTTTACAACCGGGCTGAGTTTATGGAAATTTCACAAAGCAGTGATGGAAAATCGCTCATCATGTCCTTGCAGCGGGATGATACACATGGCGCGCGAGATTTATATGTGAGCAACCGCATTGATGACGTCAATTGGTCTGAACCGGTGAATCTTGGTCCTTCCATCAATTCAGCGGGTGATGAAGCGAGTCCGTACTTAGCGCCTGATGGAAAAACGATTTATTTCTCTACCACCGGCAGGGCAGGGTTTGGCAGTTATGATGTTTTTATTTCAAAACGATTAGACTCCACCTGGACAAATTGGAGCGAGCCTCAAAATCTTGGCGAAGGGTTGAATACTCCTGGGATTGATGCGTACTATCGGATTCCCGCATCGGGTGAATACGCTTATTTCGTTTCTTCGAAAAATTCATTGGGTGGCACTGATATTTTCAGAATCAAACTACCGCAGGAAGTGCGTCCTGACCCGGTTGTTCTCGTTTATGGTACGGTCTATAATAAGAAAACTAACAAGCCGGTCGGTAATGCCAATATCAAATATGAATTACTCGCGAGCGGTGAAGAACTCGGCATTGCCCGTTCCGAACCGGAAACCGGTAGTTATCAGATTATTTTGCCCTACGGAAAAAATTATGGATTTCTCGCGCTGGCGCAAGGTTTTATTTCTGTATCCGACAATCTTGATTTAACTGAAGTTGCCGAATACAAGGAAATTCAAAAAGACCTCTACCTCGCTCCCGTTGAAGTCGGAGAAATCGTCAGGCTGAATAATATTTTCTTCGATTACGACAAAGCCACGCTACGTCCCGAATCATTTCCAGAATTGGACAGAGTCGTAGAATTTCTGAAAACAAATCCTAAAGTTGTTATTGAACTCTCCGGACACACCGATGACCGCGGCAGCGACAATTACAACCTCAACCTTTCGCAAAACCGCGCGAAAACCGTGGTGGATTATGTCATCAGCAAGGGAATAGACAAATCCCGCTTAGTTGCCAAAGGCTATGGCAAATCGAAACCCGTTGCTACCAACGAAACTGAAGAAGGCAGACAGTTGAACCGGAGGGTGGAGTTTGAGATATTGAAGAAGTAGATTTTAGATGGGAGACGTGAGATGTGAGAAAGTCCACAGTCAACGGACGACAGACGACAGTTAGATGGTCTAATGGTCGCGGGCCTGAAAGTCTCTTTTTATGGCACAAGTGAGACACTTGCGCTAGCGAAGGAGGGTTGCGGCAGCGCAAGTCGCAATACGCATATCGCACTTCACAATACAAAAGATTAAGCTAATAAATACCTTCGCCCGGAAAAAGTACACAGCCTGGACTCCTCCGTTCTTTTGGAGCGGGGGACGGGGGTGAGGCTTTCTGGAGGATATAATTGAAATCCATGCCCCTCTACAATAACATTATCATCAAAATCGGCTCGAATGTCGTTACGCGTCCGGACGGGTTTCCGGATGTGGAGCGCATCGGGAAAATCGTGGAGCAGATTGCCGCGTTGAAAAAACTGAAAATACAGGTTACGTTAGTTTCGTCAGGCGCGGTGGCGTCAGGACGCAGCGTGCTCAACATTCCCGAAAAAACCGACCCGGTGGCGGCACGGCAGCAATTGGCAGCCGTGGGGCAAATTAAACTTATTCATACTTATTCTGAATTGTTTGCGCAACATGGATTTATCTGCGCGCAGGTGCTGGTGACAAAAGGCGACTTCCGTGACAGAAGGCATTATCTCAACATGAAAAGCTGTGTGAACAATCTGCTAAAAAATAACATCATCCCGGTAGTGAATGAGAACGATGTGATTTCCGTCACCGAGTTGATGTTTACCGACAATGACGAACTCAGCGGCTTATTAGCGTCTATGCTCGAAGCGGAAGCGCTCATTTTATTGTCGAGTGTTGACGGATTGTATGACGGCAAACCTAACGACCCGGCATCAAAACTCATCCCCGTAGTGAATGAAACGAACGCGGATTTCTCTTACGTGTCGGGTGAAAAATCCAACTTCGGCAGAGGCGGCATGCTGACCAAATCGCGCATGGCATTGAAGCTGGCGCAGGTGGGTGTGAACGTGCATATCGCCAACGGGAAAACGGAAAATATTCTGGTTGATTTGTTGATGGGAAAATCCTGCGGTACGCATTTTCCAGCGCAAAAAAACACATCGGGCGTCAAAAAGTGGGTTGCGCATTCGGAAGAGTACGCGAAAGGGAAAGTCTATATCAATGAAGGCGCGAAAGCCGCGCTCACACAATCCGGAAAAGCGACCAGCCTACTGCCAGTGGGCGTTGTCAGAACAGAAGGTTATTTTGAGAAAGGAGACGTCATCAAAATTTTAGACGAAAACGGCAGCTTGCTCGGAATCGGCATCGCCCGCTACAATTCCGAAAAAACAAAAGAGCGCATTTTACAAAAGAAACAACCGTCATTGGTGCATTATGATTATTTGTATTTGAAATGAAACTGTAAAAGCAAAGTGTAATTGATATTCTTTGAATTTTGTACTTTTGAGGCACATGAAAACCTTAACTGTCAGAATAAAAAATAAAAAGGCTTTTCAACTGCTGAAAGACCTTGAGAATGACAATCTGATAGAATTGTTAAACGAACCTATCAGCGTTTACGAAGCCAGAAAAGTAATCAGGAAGGCTGAGAAATCTAAATCCATCCCGCTACTTGAAGCGAAAGCCATCAGCGAAACATGGAAGAAGAATATCAAGTAATTATTAAAGAATTTGCTTTACAACAACTTCATCAAGAATATCTTTTTTTTCTCGAAAAATACTCTGTCAACAATGCTGAAAAATTCAGGCTTGGCTTTTTTAGACAAATAGAAAAAATTTTACCCCTCTGTTGGAGACATCCGGAATGTCGTTTTTTACCTACTAAAAATCAAATCTATAGAAATATTATCTGGAAAAGGTACCTGATTGTTTATAGAATGAGAAAAAATATCATTGAAGTTTTGAGTTTGTTTCACACAAGTCAGCTTCCCGGTAAATTGAAAAAATTAAGACTGTTGAATTAATGTATTTATATATATGTCAAACCCCTACACCTCATCATTCACCTCCGTCAAAACCGCATCAAGAGCGTTAGCCTTAATTGATGTGGAACTGATTAATAAAACATTACTCGCTCTTGCCGGTGAAACCGAGAAAGAAACCTCCTTTTTACTGGAGGG
>JBGTCY010000253.1:0-39406 GCA_041748615.1 Chitinophagales bacterium | reverse complement strand
TATGACCAAAATTTGAAAGAAGCTTATATCGTGGAAGAAAATCCGGATTTGGAATACATCATCCGGATGATTGAAAATGAGCAGTTGCCCGTGAAGTCGCTGCCGTTAGCTAAAGCTAACGGGAACTAATGCCGTAAATTCAAGTCTTCTTGTTTTTTTGATGATGTCTCCATCATTTGCTTTTGCCTTCAGCTAATAAAACTGAATGATTGATTAACTCAATGATTTTTGACTCATCCAGCAACTCCATACACTTGAAGTGTTTTTTCGGACATTTTTTGTAGCCCAATTTTGAACAGGGACGACAGTTTAAACCTTCTACTTCTACCATTTCAGCTTTTTGTCCTGAGTTTCCATAGTAAGGATACATTCCAAATGCGGGCACTGTATTTCCCCACAATGAAATCACAGGTTTTTGAAACGCGGCTGCGAGATGCATCATCCCGGTGTCGTTCGTCACGATGAGTTTAGCCTGTTGCACCAATGAGGCGGAGCCGTTGAGCGAAAACATGCCGCAAGCATTAAATACCTGTGTCCCGGAAGTTTCAGCAATCCGTTGACCCTCTTCTTTTTCTTCATTTCCACCGAGCAACACAACCGGAAAGTTTATACTTCTGCAAATGCGGATGATTTTGTCAGCTGGAAATTTTTTGGTTTGGTGAGCAGCGCCTGTTACCCATCCGATATATCCCGCCCGGTGAGCATGCGGTAAATGCTCCAATCCAATCTGTTCGCTTTCAGGAATAAAATAATCTAATCCTTTCCCGTCATTTTCAACTCCAAGTGAACTTACGGTTTTCATGTATCTGTCAACAACATGCAGTTGGGGTAACCCGTTGAATTTGAAATTCACAAGCAGCCATTTAGCGATGTTTTGTTTGTCAAAAGAATGATGTTGAGTTTGTAAAAATTTTTTAATCACAAACGTGCGTTGATTGCGGTGCAAATCAATCACACAATCAAATTTTTCTTTTTTAAGCTGAACAATCGTGTCGGTAAGGGATTCCTTCAACGAATGCAGCTTGTCAATGTATGGATTGGATTTTAATAAATCCCTAAACTGAGGTTTTACTAAGAAGTGGACTTCCGCATTCAGAATTTGTTGTTTCACGCATCGAATGACCGGAGTTGTCAGTACGATGTCGCCAATGGAACTCAGGCGTATAATGAGGATTTTCAAATTCCGTTGATTGGGGTTTAGTTGCTTTGCAAATACTTCATCGCCTTTTGCAAATATTCATGCACACCCAGCAAAATCATGTCTTTCACACCTTCGGGCAGTTGTTTCACGATTTTTGCGGGAGCGCCATACACCATCGAGTAATCCGGAATCACCATGTTTTCCGTAACCAATGAATTTGCGCCAATAATGCAACAGTTGCCGATTTTCACATTGTTGAGAATTGTCGCGCCCATGCCAATCAGGTTATTGTTGCCAATCGTGCAACCGTGCAGGATGGCACGGTGCCCTACCACGTTGTCTTCACCCACCGTCACAGGAAGTCCCGGGTCCACATGAATGATAGTTCCATCCTGAATGTTGGTGCGGTTTCCAATGATGATTTTATCAGAGTCAGCCCTGAGCACGGCATTGTACCAAACAGAAACGCTGTCACCCAATGAAACACTTCCAACTACCATCGCGCCCGGAGCGATGAATACATCCTTTCCTTTCAAAACCCGTGATAACAACTCTTCAAAATGTTTCATTGTCGCATTTTTAACCTGTTAAAAAAATAAACTTGACTTTACAGGCAACAAATATAAAATTGAGAATCATTACTGCAACGATTTGGAAAAGAATATTCCGGCAATGCAGATGTTCTTTCTTCTTTTTTATCATTAAAAAACTGTGTGTATGAGAGATACTATGAGGGGTTTAATCGCTTTGGCAATCGTTGCCTTCTTATTTTCGATGCTTCATTCCTGTTCGCTGGACAATCATATTCTGAAACCTTCCTGTGTTGTTTTCGAAGTGGATATTGTAGAAAAATGGTGGATGCCCAAAGAGAGCGGTGAACAACGTGTTTTCTTTGGTTCTAATGGCTACATGAAAATGGACGGCATAAGCGACAGCGTTACTTTCAGCATTGAAAACTGTAACAAAATCATGGTCACCAATTTATCCGCCAATACCATGGAACAATGGGTGATTAAGTACATCACCGATAAAGATCTCCACATCACCTTCCCCGATGGAAGAGCGGTGGAGTATGAGCGGACAAACTAATTTTTTAAATTAAAATACAATGGAGATGCTCAATAAACCGGGTATCTCCATTTTTTATTTTAAGGAATTGTTCAAATCCATTTTTTACATTGAAAAAAGATTTCCTCAGCATACCGGAGCAACGGTATTTTTGTAAATAATTATTTACATGATACCCCTATCAACGCTCCATCGGAATTTTATCAATTATTTTGGAAACAGTGGCAAACCGTTGCATACTTTTTTTGCTCCGGGCAGGGTTTGCCTGATTGGTGAACACATTGATTATAATGACGGATGGGTTTTGCCTGCGGCTATTTCCATTGGTGTTCATGCCGTGTTCAGGGCTGACGGTTCGCGGTTGCTGAAGATGCGTTCCTCGTTGAGCGAACAGGTTTTTAATTTGAATCTTGATGAAATTATTACTCGTCAAACAGAAAACGGATGGGCAAATTATCCATCGGGAGTCATCAAATATTTAATCAGAAAAGGCTTTGCTATTCCGGGCGGAGAATTGCTTTTTGAATCCGACCTGCCTGCCGGTGCGGGACTGTCTTCTTCCGCTGCGATTGAAGTATTAACTGCATTTATGTTTTCGGAATTGACCGGAAATCCAATACCTCTTTTGGAAATTGCCACTTTATGTAAGTCCGTTGAAAATGATTTTATCGGTGTGCAATGCGGCATCATGGACCAATATGCAGTAGCTTTTGGCAGAAAAAATAACGCGCTTCTGCTGAATTGCAATTCGCTTTCGCATGATTCTATTGAAGTGAACCTGGGAGAGTACGCCCTTTTGATTCTGAATACCAATAAAAAACGTGAATTAACGGATAGTAAATTCAATGAGCGGACGGCAGAATGCCGCGAGGCATTAGAAGCGATACGCAAACAAAAAAATATTGAACACCTTGCAGAGGCTTCAGCGGAAGATGTTGAATCTTATGTCATAAACCCCGTGGTGAAAAAACGGGTAATGCATGTGATTGCTGAAAATAAAAGGGTTGTTGAAGCAAGTCAAGCATTGAAAAATTCCGAGATTCATCAATTCGGAAAATTGCTGTTTCAATCCCATGAATCGCTGAAAAACTTGTATGAGGTTACCGGAAAAGAATTAGATGCAATCGAATCAGCGGCACGTGAACATCCGGCTTGCATTGGCGCTAAAATGTCAGGTGCTGGTTTTGGCGGTTGCGCTTTGGCAATTGTGAAAAAAAATGAAGCGGAAGCTTTTATTGAATTTGTTGAAAAAAAATACTTTGAACAAACAGGTTTAAAAGCGGAATGTTACGCTGTGTTTATAGATGATGGTGTAAGGAGAATCGAGTAGAACTTTTTTTTGCACTAAATCATCGTGAGAAAACTGAAACATGTTATCACAAAATACCCATCGTTTTTTCAAATTGCACGTATCTCTTAATTTCATTTGCAGAAAAAAACCAAAAAACACATGCTCGGCTTAAAATTACCGACTGACCCACGATGGGTAAATCTTGCTGAAAAAAGCCTTGAAGAAATACTGACTGACCATGCGTATTGTGAGCAAAAAGCGGCTTCCACTTGTATTTCACTGATTCAGCAATATCCAGAAAAGACTGAGTTGGTGGAACAAGTTGCGCCATTGGTGACCGAGGAGTGGGGACATTTCAGACAGGTGTTGGCGGAAATGAATAAAAGAGGATTGAAGTTAGGTCGTCAGCGAAAAGATGAATATGTGAACCGGCTGTTTAAAATCGAAAAGAAGGGTGGGAGCAGGGATGAACAACTGCTTGAAAAGTTGCTGATTGCCGCGCTCATCGAAGCCCGCAGTTGCGAGCGGTTCAGAATATTGAGCCTGTATATTCAGGAAGAATCATTGAGAGATTTTTATCATTCATTCATGGTGTCGGAGGCAGGTCATTACCGTATGTTTATTGATTTGGCAAAAAAATACGCTTCGGAATCAACTGTTAAAAAGCGCTGGCAGGAATTCTTGGATGCGGAGGCTGAAATCATGCTCCAGCTTGAACCGAGAGGAGACAGGGTGCATTAAATGCAGTTAAACTAATCCTGGTATGGAAAAAAAGCATCGCGGATGTGTTGCACTTTTTCTTTTTTTTCATCGAAAACAATCGAAACGATGTCGAACCTCACTTCACCAATCATATCATGCAATTCAATAAATCGCTCTGCGGCAGTCACTATTTTTTCCTGTTTCTTCAAATCAACCGATTCTTCGGGAAAACCGAAGTCTTCCGATGAGCGGGATTTTACTTCAACAAAAACAATTTTTTTTTCTTTGCGGCAGATAATATCAATTTCTGCTCGGTTGTGTTTGAAATTGGTTGCGAGAATTTCGTATCCTTTTTTTCTGAGAAAAGTGTAAGCCAGCTTTTCCCCCCGTTTTCCCAAATCCAGATGTTCAGACATGTTGATGCGAATGTTAACTTATTGTCGCAATTTGAGCAAAATTTGTCTTTATTTCACGCAGGAGAATAAATAAAAGTGCTGCAAAAAATATTTCACACCTACTGGACGCGATTGCTTGCTACGGCAATGGTATTTGTTTCTGTGGCGCTGACTTCAAAATTTCTGGGGGCGGAAGGAAAAGGACTCACCAGCCTGATTGCGACAAACATCTTGTTTATCAATCTTGTCAATGAAATGGTGGGCGGTGTGGCTTTGATTTATCTGATTCCAAGAAGGAATGCCGTTTCGTTGCTCGCGCCCTCAGTCATCTTTGCAGTTTTTAATTCATTGATTTTAGCCGCGCTTTTTCATTTTCTGAAAATCGTACCGGCAGAATATACCGTTCATCTCTATGCCTTATCCGTACTTCAAACATTGAATAATGTCACGTTGTATGTATTGCTGGGGAAAGAAAAAATCAATGCGCACAATTATCTTTTTTTGTTGAAAGCCGCGTTGAACATGGCGTATCTGGCGGTGTTTTTTCTTGTTATTAAAGAACAAACTGTTTCAGTATTCATCAATGCCCTCTATGTTTCAAATGCAGTTACTTTTTTTATTGCCTGCATCTATCTTCTGCCATTGATTCAATGGAATACCGGATGGCAAAATGCTGTCGAAAATTTCAGGGAAATGTTCCGTTACAGCGGAATGGCTCAAATGGCAAATATTGTTCAGACACTCAACTACAGGATGAGTTTTTATTTGCTTGCTATTTATTTAGACCATGCTGCGGTAGGAATATATTCGGTCGCTTTAGCCTTGTGTGATGTTGTCTGGATGCTCGCTAAAAGTATTGGTACGGTGCAGCTGACAAGTATCGCTAATATGAAAGACGCGGCTCAGTCGCCTATGCTTACTAAAAAGTTTCTCCGGTTCAGTGTCGCAAGTTCATTGCTTCTGCTCATTCCCGCTTTACTTGTTCCCGAAAGTTTTTACGCGTTGATATTTGGTAATGAATTTACAGCGGTGAAAGAAGTGTTGTTTTTTCTTGCAGCAGGAATTGTCATTTTCAGCATCAATATCATTCTTGCTAATCATTTTGCGGGAACAGGTCGCTATGGAATCAACCTGATTGCTTCCGTCATCGGATTGGCAGTGAATGTGAGTTTAAATCTTCTTTTAATCCCCCGCTACGGAATTACAGGAGCAGGATTAGCGGCAACGGTTACTTACGGGAGCATCACGTTATTTACCTGGCTGATGTTCAGACACGAATCACCGGTTAGCCTGAGAGATTTGGTGATAAATCAGGATGATGTGAGGAAACTTGCAATGAAAATTCGGGGCGGAAATGTTTGAGTGAGACGGATTTTAGTTTTCCTTTTGAATGATAAAAAATATCGCAACTGACAAACTAATTATCTTTTTTTTGGCTAAAGCCCCTTATTGACAGCATTCTATAGCCTCATGCTTTAGCGTGTGGTTATCATAATACCCAATCCTCACGGGCTTTAGCCCGCATTTGGTCAATAGAGAATAAGGTATTTACCGTGACAAAACCAATGTCATAAATGAAATGAATTCACATGTTGAATAAAAAAGAAAACCCCGGAAATTCCGGGGTTTTCTTTATAAAATAAAGAAGAAAGATTACCTGTTGAGGTGAATCTTTTTCATTGCCATTTCTTCACCTAACTGAATTCTCACAAAGTAAACTCCATCAGAAAGATTGCTGATGTTTAGTGTTTTCTGTGAGTTTTCAACGGTATTTACAGACTCACTCAAAACAACCGCGCCACGAATATCATAGATATTGATAATACCCTGTTTGTTGCCTACTTCGCTGAAATTCAAATAGACCAATCCTGTTGTCGGGTTTGGGAACATTTCAATCTGGCTTGAAAGAACTGATTCGATGCCAACACAAGTTTGAATCGTAATGGTTTTTGTAACCGAAGCGACAGTGCAACCTGCACTGTCCGCAGACAAAGTGACGGGGAAGCTGCCGGTAAAAGTATAAGTATATGACGGGTCTTGCGCTCCTGAAGTTAATCCGCTGCCATCACCGAAATTCCATTGCCAATTCCAATTTGACAAGCCGGTAGAAGTATTTGTGAAAGAAATCGCTGTATTGGCACAACCGATGTTATTGGCAGCGTTGATGGTGAAATTCAAGGCTTGATTAACTCCTGCGAGAGAAACAGTGATTGCGTCACTGCTGGTACAGCCAAAACTGTTTGTAACGGTTACGCTATAAGTTCCGGGACCTACGTCCGGGTTAGTTAACGAAGTAACAGCATTGTTCCATAAAAAGGCGGTACCTGCTCCGGTTACTCCGGTTACAGTTGGACTTAAAGTAATTACTGAATTACATGAAATTGAAGTGTCAGCACCTGCATCAATATTAACGGCTCTCACGTTTACTGTCACTGTGTTTGAGGTAACCGTTTGATTGTTATCCAAATCAGTCACTTCCAATGTGTAGGAGATATTACCGGAAGCTGAACTTGGAATGGTTGCAGTTGTGAATTCATTAAAAGGATTGTTCACGCCCGGACCTGTCCAGTTCAGGGTGATATTATCAGTGCAGGTAAAAAAGTTACCGACCAAGCTGATGGTTTGTCCGGGGCAGGCATTCACCGTACCGGAAGGAACAATAGAAGCAACTGCGGAAAGATCAATTTCTACAAGCGGGAACATCATGAAGTCAACATCCAACGCGCCACTGGGTCCTACCCAAACTTCGTCAAGGTGCAACCAGGCATTGTTGATAGCGCGCATAATCGCTCTGCGCTCGCCCAATCCGTCACCGGACTGGTTCACAACAATAGCGACCGTGTCATCCAACTGGCCGGGAACGCTGCCGACCTGCACCGCCAACGCAAATCGTCCGGTTACAGGAATCGGGGTATCAAACTGTACAAAGTTGATATCGTCAAAAACACCGCTGGTGTCAATATCGTCAACTGAGATTTTTTTGCTGCCCAAAGCTGCACCGGTCGGCAAACTGTCCTGTGCGCGGGTGTTGTAAATGGAAACCGCAAAAGAATCCGCGGTGCCGACAACCGTTTTGCCAATAAACCAGATGTAAGCTCCGATCACACGACCGTTACCGAAATCATAATTGTTTCCGACTTCACGGGTGATACTGTTGGTACCATTAACCCAGCCGGATTCTCCCTGGATTCCAAAAAATCCAACAAGTCCGGAAGCCCTGTCAATGTATTGATACAGAGTATCTATACACTGTGCGGATGCAGCGCTAACGCTGAATGAGATTAAAAAAGCAATTGCTAACCTTTTCATGATGTTTTGTTTATTTGTTTAAGGTTTTTAAAAAGAAGGCGTAAAACTACAACTTTATAGCTTTATTTCAAATGTAGTACAAAAAAATCCCTGTAATTTTTTTGTCAACAATATTTTATAGGCAATATTGTCGGATTTTTAATGGTAAAAAAATATTTCATTTACCTGCTAAGCCGGCTAAAAAGTCTTTCACAGCCATTCTTTTTCTACCTTCAAGTTGAACTTCAAGCGGGTGAATAAATCCGTCTGTTGCAGCTATTTTAAATTCATGTTTATTGATAAATATTTTTCCGGGAGTGATGGAATGATGTTCAAGTTGCAATTGCGCTCTGAATATTTTTAAAACTTTATTTTCCAACATTGTCCAGGCGCAAGGATAGGGTGATAAACCGCGAATGAAGTTATAAATATTGTGAGCTGGCAACGTCCAGTTTATCCGGCAACCTTCACGCGTAAGTTTGGGTGCGATTTTTTCTGAGCCTGTTTTCGGTTGCGGCAGGCGAGGGGCATTCCCTGCCCGGATGGCGTTCATGGTTTTTAAAACAAGTTCTGCGCCTTCAAACATCATCCTGTCATGCAGTTCTCCGGCAGTTTCATCCGGTGAAATATTGATTTTTTTTTGAAAGATTAACTGTCCCGTGTCAATTTCTTTTTCAATAAAAAAAGTGGTCAGTCCGGTTTCGGTTTCACCATTGATGATGGCATGATTAATCGGAGCGGCACCGCGATAATCGGGCAGGAGGGAAGCGTGCAGATTAATAGTTCCCTGAGGCGGCAAGCTCCACACCTGTTCGGGTAACATGCGAAACGCGACCACCACCATCGCATCCGGCTGAAGGGTTTGCAATTCTTTCAGGAATGATTCATCCCGCAGTTTCACCGGTTGCAAAATATTCAACTGATGCGTTTGTGCAAACAGTTTGACGGGTGATTGGGAAAGCTTCAATCCCCTGCCCGCGGGCTTATCGGGAGCGGTAACGACAGCGGCTATTTCAAAACCGTTTTTCAACAGAATTGCTAAAGAGGGAACCGCAAACTCCGGTGTTCCCATAAAAATCAAACGCATGAATATTTATTTATCGAAGGAGCATTCACTCAAAATCGCGGTAAAGCAAATACTTTTTTCTGAGCATTTTAAAGGATTCCAATTCATTCATCCAGGAATAGCGAATCTCGTCCTCGGTTTTCCCGTCACGAATTTGTTTTCGCAGTTCAGCATTGCCGGCTAACTTTTCAAAAAAGGAATTGAAGAATTTTTCTTTCTCCGGGAATTTTTGATAAAACTCAATCAACCAATGCAGGTTGAGGGCTTTTTTTTCAATGAAATAATCTTTTTGATAGGTGGAAAGGTCAATGCCGTAACAAGTCACGCCTTTGTGAGGTGGTTCTTTAGCTCCTTCCATACTCTGCGGAGTGAAGTTGTATCCGCGTCCTGTCAATGCAGGATGACCAACAACCTGAAACGGTTTGTCAGTACCGCGCCCCACACTGAATCCGGTTCCTTCAAAAAAACACAAGGAGGGATACAAATAAATGGAAAGCATGTTAGGCAGATTCGGTGAAGGCTTTACCCGCACATTATATAAAGTGTGATGGTCATAACCGAGGCATGAAATTACCGTCAAAGCGCATTGAACGCCATTGCTTAGCCATTTTTCACCATTGAGCATTTGAGCATATTCACCAACCGTCATGCCGTGCACTACCGGCACGGGGTGCATCCCGACAAAGGAACGATAAGCCGTATCCAACACCGGACCATCCACATAAAAGCCATTTGGATTCGGGCGGTCGAGCACAATGAGAGGTTTGTTATTTTCAGCACAGGCTTCCATCACGTAGTGCATGGTAGAGATGTAAGTGTAAAACCGCGCCCCCACATCCTGAATGTCAAAAATCAAAATATCGAGGTCGCTGAAGTCTTCGGGAGCGGGTTTCTTCTTTGCGCCATATAGTGAAACGATGGGCAAGCCGGTTCTTTTGTCAACACCGCCTTTTACTTTTTCACCGGCATCAGCCGTGCCGCGAAAGCCATGTTCCGGGGTAAAAATTTTCGTCACCGCGACCTGCAGTTTCAGCAGCGTATCTACAAGATGAACTCCGGGATTTTCCGCGCCTACCAGCGAACTGTGATTGACCACCATCCCCACTTTTTTGTTTTTGAGTAATGGCAGGTATTGTTCAAACCGTTCAGCGCCAACTGTCAGCCGTTCCTGATTTTTATTTTCGGAGCGGTTTGGAGTGTTGCTGTTGCAGGAAAAATGAAAGAGAGAGAGGAGAATCAATAGAGAAATCTTCACAAGATTTTATTTTCAGCCGAAATTAATAAAGTTTGAAGTGGAAGAGGGGGAATCTTCTCTATGTTAAGTCAATTAGCTTGTAAAAAAATGAATTATCTTTAATTATATGACATTTTTCAACACTTCTAATTTTACAATTTCAGAGATATTGACCATCGTGGAAGAATTGCCGACTAAAGACCAGAGGCGAATTCTCCGCAATCTTAAATTGATGAAAGCGCGAAAGCTTGCGCGGAAATTAGACTCCGGAAAAAAGCCAAAGCAGATGTTCACGGATGATGAAATCGCAGACATGATTCACGAATACCGGAAGAAAAAATGGAAGAAAGATTCGTGATAGACACCAATGGATGGGTTTCTATTTTCTACTAGAAAATTTTTGATGAAATTATTGAAAGGATTATCGAAAAAGACATCCTGATTTTCTCATCCTCCGAGCTAATCAGCGAGTTTAAGGACATCCACTCAAAGCATCCTGAAATTAAAAAGATGCTTCCATATAAAACGGATAAATATGTGGAAGCGATAAAAAGCATCACTGAGAATTTTGAGCATGAGAAACGCTACCGTTTACTGAATTATTACAAGGACAATTTTCTTGTTGACATGGCGCATCAAACCCGCTCCGTTCTGGTCACGAACGATAAAGGTTTCAACATCCTGAAAAAGCTTCGTTCTCCAAAAATTGTAATTATTCCTTTGGGAAAGTTTTACGAAAAGATTGGATTGTAACCATCATTAAAAAAACGGCTGAGTCGTTTAAACTTTGTTGAAAGGTAGGGAAAAATGCTCAGGATAGTTTAAACCCCTGACGAGCAACGCTACCAGTGCGAGGTAATCAAGAAACGAAGTCAGTACGGGCCACTAAACAATCTTTCACGAACAGACACTTCTTCTTATCTTCGCACCCTCAATTTTTCAAAAAACTATGTCTAAAGAAATCATTTTTTCAATGGTGGGCGTCAGCAAGACGGTGCCGCCCAACAAACAAATTCTGAAAGATATTTATCTCTCGTTTTACTATGGCGCTAAAATCGGCATCATCGGGATGAACGGTTCGGGTAAATCCACGCTGATGAAAATTATTGCCGGATTGGATGATAACTACCAGGGTAAAATTGATTTCAGCCGCAATTATTCAGTAGGCATTCTTGAGCAGGAGCCGAAGCTCGACTCCTCGAAAACCGTGATGGAAGTGGTGCGCGAAGGTAAAAAGGAGATTCTCGACATGCTCGATGAATACAATAAAGTGACCGAAAAATTCAGCGACCCTGATGCCGACCAGGAAAGACTGATGGAGCGTATGGGTGTGCTGCAAGATAAAATTGACGCGGCAAACGCGTGGGAAATTGACACCGTGTTGCATCGCGCGATGGATGCCCTGCAATGTCCGGAGCCGGAAGCGCTGATTAAAAATCTTTCAGGCGGTGAAAAGCGGAGGGTGGCGCTGTGCCGCCTGCTGTTGCAGGAACCTGATATTTTACTATTGGACGAACCGACCAACCACCTTGATGCCGAGTCGGTATTGTGGCTTGAGCATCATTTGGAGCAATATCCCGGCACGGTGATTTGCGTGACGCACGATCGTTATTTCTTAGACAATGTTGCGGGCTGGATTCTGGAGCTTGATGCGGGCAAGGGCATCCCGTGGAAGGGCAACTATACCTCGTGGCTGGAACAAAAACAAGAGCGCCTGCGCCAGGAAGAGAAATCGGAAACCAAACGCCAGAAGATGCTGCAACGCGAATTGGAATGGTCGCGCATGGGGCAAAAAGGAAGACAGGCGAAAGGGAAGGCGCGCATGGCGAACTATGAAAAGATGCTCACGGAAGATGTGACGAAAAAAGATGAGCAGTTGGAAATCTACATTCCACCCGGACCTCGTTTGGGCGCGAAAGTCATCGAAGCGAAAAACGTGTCGAAGAGCTTTGGCGATAAATTGTTATACGAGAATCTCAACTTCAGCCTTCCGCAGGGCGGCATCGTGGGAATTATCGGACCAAACGGTGCGGGAAAAACGACATTGTTCAGATTGATAATGGGCGAAATGAAACCCGACAGCGGCTCTTTCGAAACCGGACCCACCGTAAAAATCTCTTATGTTGACCAGGAGCACACCAACATTGACCCTGAAAAAACCGTGTGGGAAGTCATCAGTAACACCGATGAGTGGATTGTGCTGGGCAAACTCAAAATGAATTCGCGCGGATATGTCGGGCGATTCAACTTCAATGGCGCTGACCAGCAAAAGAAGGTGAAGGTACTTTCTGGCGGTGAGCGCAATCGCCTCCATCTCGCCCTCACGCTGCGCGAAGAAGCCAACGTGCTGCTGTTAGACGAACCGACCAACGACCTTGATGTGAACACCATGCGCGCCCTCGAAGAAGCGCTCGAAAACTACGCGGGCTGTGCCGTGATTATCTCTCATGACCGCTGGTTCCTCGACCGCGTGTGCACCCACATCCTCGCCTTCGAAGGCGAAGGGCAGGTCTATTATTTCGAAGGCGGCTTCAGCGACTACGAAGAAAACCGGAAACAGCGGCAGGGAGAAGATGTGAAGAAATTCAGGTATAAGAAGTTGGTAGTGGGGTAGGAGCTTGGGAGTTTGGGGTTTAAAGTCTAATGTTTAAAGTTCAAAGTTTTGTTATTTGAATTTGGGCGTACTCCTCACTTTCAAGTGCGCATTATGCCGGACTTGTTCCGGCATCCCCTGAATGAGATTGGTTGGGTGGCGCGTACTGATTTCGTTTCGTTTGTAAATCGCATGAGTAGCGTTGCTCGTCAGGAGTTCATCTTTATCTATTGGCAAAAGATTTAGATTTGTAGAAACAGTTGACATGAAAACATTCGCAGTTACGGTGTCAAATAAAAAACAAGAACGTATTCTGACAAATCTCGCTAATGAGTTGGGAATAGAAATGACAGTCGCCAAATTCAAACCGCTTTCAACTAAAGACATCGCGCTTGGCATCGGACGAAAAATTACGGATGAAGAACTTGAAGAGTATCTTGAAAGAACTTCCGGAGGCAAACCTGTTGCTGCAGAAAGAGTAAAAACCCGCTTGAATATAAAACTCTCCCGGAAATTTTCAGCTAAATGAAATTAGAATTTCAACCGGAAGCGGAAGCAGGTTTATTTCCCATTTCATTAGTAAAATTTCCCGTTTTGCGATTCCCCACATCAGCTATGCGCTTTGCAAAGATGCTGTTCTTGCATCGAGTGGGTTACAATGTATTCGGATTGACAACTGTATAATTGCCTTTAAAACCGCTAAAGGAAGATTCACTGTTCATAACATCTTTCATGTTTCAGGCAGGTAATTATAGAGTTCAAGTGTAAGAAATTGGTGGTGGGGTAGGGATAACTACGGTATTAATTCTAAAATAAAGTATGGCTAACTTTATCACTATGTATAAAAAGGAAACTCTTATTGAAGAAGCTAAAATTGCCAAACAGGAATCAAAATATATTGAGTTTAAAGAATCATTTGATGTTGATTCAAAAGGAGAATGGTGTGAAGTAATAAAGGATGTTGTTGCTATGGCTAATTCTGGCGGGGGAATTATAGTGTTTGGGTTAAGGAGTGATGGAACACCAAGTGGGTTCGATTGTAGTAAAATATTATCATTAGACCCATCTTTAGTATCAGGGAAAATTGGTAGCTATACAAGAACAGTTTTTGAAGATTTTCAAATTGAAGTAGTAATAAAAGAGGACAATAAACTAGCGGGTTTAATAATCCAGGGTATTAAAATACCGTTGGTTTTTGAAAAACCGGGAACGTATCCAATTGATGGAGGAAAACAAAAGACAGCATTTGGTCAAGGAACTATTTACTTTCGTCATGGAGCGAAAAGTGAGACTGGAAATGCTGACGACCTAAAAAATGCTTTTGAAGCAAGATTAAGGGAATCTACCAATGACTCAATTTCCCAGAAACTTCAGAATCTTCAAAACTCTAACAAGCCAAGTTTAAAAGTAAAAGATCAACGTTACATGTTTTCAAGCGAGTATTTTGTCACGATTGAAAACGTAGGAAG
This sequence comes from Chitinophagales bacterium, assembly GCA_041748615.1. Classification (GTDB taxonomy): domain Bacteria; phylum Bacteroidota; class Bacteroidia; order Chitinophagales; family CAIOSU01; genus JBGTCY01. The sequence continues at coordinate 25,159 of JBGTCY010000253.1, read as the reverse complement.
CGATTTATATGACTTGTCTATTGATTCAAATCAGAGTCAAGGGATATTTTCATTCAACATAACGAATAAACCTAAAAATTTAGCAACAGGTGGTTGTTTTGAATTTCGTTTTTCACAAACAAAGCAGCAAGGCACGCTGGTAACAGACAAAATAATCTTCAATTACAAAGATGAGAACGGAAAGAAGTATTCACAGCCTCTTGTCATGATGTTCAGAGATAAGGGTATTTATTTTGAGCCATCAAGCATTGTCCAACTTTCCACTTTAGATCAGTTAGCAGAGCTTTCCAATGAAGCGTGTAAGATATTGAATGTTGTTTCAAAAGATAAAGATGGACAACTTTTATACATAAGCCAATTCGGAAAATTTAAAAGATTAACCAGCAATCGCAGAGACGTATTTAACGCAGAAATCAAAAAAGATCCAAAAGAAAAAGCAGTTTGGGTTCATGCTATTAGTGAGTTAATCGAAAAAGGTTTGTTAAAAGATAGTGACGGAAAGGAAAAAGGAATTGTGTATCATTTAACAAAAAAAGGATTCGAGTGGGCCGATGTTTTAATTGTAAATGAAATGCGAGTTGTATAGATTAAAATCTTATTCATTATAAAATTTAATTTATTTTCAGCTTCTAACCGCCACCAACTCCACTTCACAATTTTTGAATGATTCTATTGCAGCGCCTTCAAGCCATTCATGTTCCAATTCGGGATGCAGGATGACCGGCATGCGTTTTTTGTGGTTGTGGATTTCAGCCATCAGCGGGTTGGCTTCCGTGGTGACGATGGCGTAGCTTTCAATGATTTCGCCTGTTGTCTTGTCCGTCCAACGGCTCCAGATGCCGGCAAACGCGAACAGCGCGGCATCCGGCAGGGTAATCAGGTATTTCTGTTTTTGCTTCCCTTTTTCATCCAGCCATTGCCATTCGTAGAATCCATCGGCAATCACTAAGCACCGGTTTTTGACCACCGAGCGGAAGGCAGGTTTCTCATGCAGGGTTTCAATTTTCGCGTTGAGCGTGTTTTTCCGGATGTCTTTGTCTTTTGCCCAAAACGGAATCAAGCCCCAGTTGAAATGTTGAATGATTGCGGGATTTTCGTGGGTGATGACGGGTGTTTTCAGAAACGTGAATCCGTTGTAATGTTCTGAAGGATTAAAAACGGGAGGGTCCGCCAGCTTCGCGCGGAAGCGGTTTTCCAACTCAATGGCGTTTTTTGTTTGTCGGGTATGAAAACACATCAGGCGTGTACGGTGATGATGTCAGCAAGGCGGGTAGTGTAGCGGGGCGAAAGTCGTTCCTGGTTCATCTTCCAGGTGCGGCTGTCCTGGCAGGCATAGCGCACTGCCGCGTGTCCGCTGGCGCGGTTGATGTTGTCCATCGCCTGCATGAGGGCGCGGTGTTTGGGATGGGCATCATCAAACAGCGACAACTGGCGGATGTCTTCGGGAGTGATGTCCATGACAATGACGCCCGCTTTTTTGTAATGAAACCCGTCTTTGAAAATCGCCTGCAACCCGATTGTGGCGTAGCGGATGAGGTCAATGCCGGAATTGGTGGGGTAGGCGGTTTTCAAAACGATGTTGCGGTTGTATTGCGGCAGGTCTTTGCGGAAGCCGTTGCTGTGCACAAATACGAGCAGGGCGTTGCAGCACGACTGCTGCCGTCTCAGTTTTTCACTGCAAGTGGCGGCAAAGGTCGCAACCCGTTCGCGCAGTTGGTCGAGGGTGGTGTACATTTTTTCGAAGGAGCGGGTGGTGGCAATGGCTTTTTTGGCGGTGGGTGTTTCAAGGTCGAGCGTGTGTTTGCCTTCCAGTTCGTGTTTGAGCCGCAAGCCGGTCACCGCCATGTGTTTGCGCACCCACGCATCGGGCAGCAGCGTGAAATCATAAGCGGTGCAGACGTTTTGCGCACGCAGCCGTTTGGCATGTTGCGAGCCGATGCCCCACACATCTTCAATGGCGAGCCACTTCAGTCCTTTGGCGCGTTTTTCAGCGTCATCCATCACGTAAACACTGCCCGTGCGGTCGGGAAATTTTTTGGCGATGCGGTTGGCGACTTTTGCCAATGCCTTGGTAGGCGCGATGCCCACGCTGATGGGGATGCCGGTGGAGCGGGTCACTTTCTGGCGCATCAGGTTGCCCTGTTCTTGCAGGTCGAAATGGCGGAATCCTTCAAATTTGAGAAAGGCTTCATCAATGCTGTAAATCTCCACATCGGGTGAAAATTCGGAGAGCAGGTGCATCACGCGCAGGCTCATGTCGCCATAAAGGGCGTAGTTGGAAGAGAAAACATGGATGCGCTGTTTTTCGAACAACTCCTTGTATTCAAACGCGGGCGCGCCCATCGGCACACCGAGCGCTTTGGCTTCGTTGCTGCGGGCAATCACGCAGCCGTCATTGTTGGACAATACCACCACCGGCTGTCCGCGCAACGCGGGATTGAACACCCTTTCGCAGGAAGCATAAAAATTATTGCAGTCAACCAGCGCGAACATGTTCAAACGGATTTAATGACGGCAGTGACGATGCCCCAGATAATAAAATCATTGTCGGCAGTTACCCGCATGGGCTGGTAGCGGCTGTTGGCGGGCATCAGGTAGCAACCGTTTTTTTCTATTTTGATGCGCTTGACGGTGAACTCGCCATCAATGAAACACACGGCAATCTTGCCGTCCTGCGGTTCAAGGCTTTTGTCAATGATAAGCAGGTCGCCATTGCTGAGTCCCGCGTCTATCATGGAGTTGCCTTTCACACGACCGTAAAAAGTCGCGTTGGGGTTTTTGATGAGCGCCTTGTTGAGGTCAATGGAAGCATCGAGGAAATCATCGGCAGGCGAAGGGAAGCCCGCGCTGATACCCGCTTCAATGTAAGGAAGGTTCAACTCGGTGAAGGTGGCGGCAGAATAAATATCAAGGTGAGGGTGGTTGTTCAGTCGGAGCAGTTTCATGGCGCAAGCGATTCAGCACAAAAGTTACACAAAATCGGGAGATACCTGCAACCCTTAAGTCATCAGTTACAACAAACAAATTCTTCAGATTGAATGAGAAAAGGGGGAAAAATATAGCGCTATTTTATTTGCCTGATTCTGAGTTTGACCTCGTCTAAAACTGAAAATTTATTTTTCAACTCAGTTTCGTTATTGCTCAAAGCATATTCAACGAGCGAACATTTCGCGGCAGTTTTCACTCCGGATAAACGCAGCAGCAAAATTCCGCAATGAGGCAAGCGAAGCCGGTAAACCAACTCTCCGAAATCTTTATCTTCGGTAATTAGCAGCGCATCGTTTTGAACAGCCGTTTCAAGCACATTCAGGTCAGGAGTTCCGGGAGAATGCTGCTTGATATATAAAGAATCCGATAGCCTGATGCTTCCAAGTGCGCAACGATATTTCCATCCACGCTTTCATCGGCTACAATCATGTTAAGCTACTTTCTTAATAATTTCATTCTTCACCGATTCGGAAGCGAATTGCAGGCATGCGGCAATATCGGCTGCGGAAATAGAGGTGTATGCCGATAGAAGTTGTTCCGTAGTTTCACCCGCAGCCAGTTTTTCTAATATCAAATCTACGGGTATCCGGGTACCCTTGATAACGGGCTTGCCAAACATGACTGCCGGGTCGGAAACGATACGCTCTCTCCATTGTATCTGCATGAGATGACTTTTTTTCACCACAAATATAGGAGAAAGGCGTATTCAAACCGAAAACATTCCCGCCTTTATTTGATGAAAAATTACAATTCCATTTTGGGACACCACCGCGTATGCTTGTTGAAGAAGTTTCCTATTATCTGTCAAACAACACATCTTGATTTACAAAAGAAAGGGGTTCTGAAACTTCAGTTCAAGAAAAATGACATGAGCATCACAAATTGAAAAGTTTATTTTCGGTCAAAAAGTGAATTAAGTATTAAATTTCCCGGATTCTTGTTTTCTTTGAGAACTCTTTATTCTTCAATACTCTGGCAAATATTATTGTTTTGTAAAATCATCTGGTAGTAATATGAAAAATATTTCACTTGGGTTCATACTGCTTTTTTTCTGTTCTACGCTCACGGCTCAAACAGTGAGAGGTGTTGTCAAAGATGAAAAAGGTGAAACACTGTTTGGAGCAAATGTGGTCATCAAAGGAACCTCAACGGGAGGGCAGACTGATTTCGAAGGCGAGTTTCAATTCAACGCTCGCCAGGACCCGCCTTTCATCTTAGTGATTTCTTATCTGGGTTATGAGCCGTTTGAATTTTCGGTAACTCCTGAAAGTATCAGACAACGTCTGGATATCAAGTTAGAAAGTGCAGCGGTTGAAGTGGATGTGGTGGAAATTCGTGAAATGCGTATTTCCGACAAACAGAAAGAATCTCCGCTGACGATAGAATCCATGTCATTGCAGGCAATCAAGCAAACACCAGCCGCTGATTTTTACAGCGGGTTGGGCAATTTGAAAGGTGTTGACCTGACCACCGCCAGCCTTGGTTTTGTGGTCATTAACACGCGCGGATTCAACAGTACCCGTCCCGTGCGTTCACTGCAATTGGTAGATGGCGCGGACAACCAGGCGCCAGGTCTGAATTTTTCACTTGGCAATTTTGCAGGATCTTCCGAACTCGACATTCTGAAAGTGGATTTGATTGTCGGTGCAAGTTCCGCTTTGTACGGACCCAACGCCTTTAATGGCGTGATTAACATGAATACGAAAAGCCCTTTCATTCATAAAGGGCTGACCGTGTTGGTGAAAGGCGCGGAGCGGAATTTGTTTGAAACCGGACTTCGGTATGCGCGGGCTTTTGCCAATAAAGACGGGGTGGACAAATTCGCTTTCAAAGTTAATTTCGCCTATCTGAGAGCGGATGACTGGGTCGCCAACAATCTTGACCCGACTCCTCAATCGCAGGTGGATGAATTTAATCCGGGTGGCTATGACGCGGTCAACCGTTATGGCGATGAAAACCTTACGAACCAGGCGTTCAATTTTACCAGCAGAAGCAATCGCAGGCAATATCCCGGTTTAGGCATTTTTCACAGGACGGGTTATGAAGAAGAATACTTAGTGAATTATGACACGCGGAATTTCAAATCAAACGCTGCGTTGCATTATCGGATTAAAGATGATATTGAAGTGGTGGGGGCATACAACTTCGGAACCGGCACTACGGTTTACCAGGGTGATAACCGCTACAGCCTGAAAGGATTAATGTTTCACCAGTTGCGGGCTGAAGTCATGAAGCCCAATAAATTTTACGTGAGAGCATATACTACGATGGAAAATGCGGGAGATTCTTATGACGCGGTTTTTACCGCCATTAAATTACAAGAGTATTCTAAAAACAATAATGAATGGGGAGTGGATTATGTCAATTACTGGTCAAGAAATTTTAATCAAAACCGTGTGCCAAACCTTCTGACCGGATACCCGGCATTCGGACCCGAGTGGTTTGACCAAACATTGATTGAAACCGGAACCATGACTGTTTCCGATTCCATTTACCAGCAGGCGGCATTTGTGTTATCCCAAAACTATGATTCACTCCTTGCCTGGCATGAACGCGCCCGCGACTTCGCGGATAATTCCGGCAGACCGGGATTTCCCAACATCCCGCGACTTGAGCCGGGCACGGCAGAATTTGATTCTGTTTTCCGGTCAATTATTTCAAAAACATCTTTTACGGAAGGCGGCACTAAGTTTTATGACAAGTCCAAGTTAGCGCATGTGCAGGGTGAATATAAATTCACTCCGAAATTTATGGACATCAATGTAGGCGCCAGCTACCGGATGTATTTCCCGGATTCTGACGGCACCATTTTCAGCGATACGATTGTTAAAAATTATCTCACCGACAGTGTCGGAAATTTTGTGCTCGACCCAACAGGCGACAGAGTGGTTACTGATTCTTTCAGAAACGTGATTAGAAACTGGGAAACAGGACTTTACGGAAGTCTCGAAAAAAAATTATGGCTCAATCGTTTAATCTTGACAGTTTCAGGAAGGTTGGATAAAAATCAGAATTTCAATTTCTTGGTTTCTCCTGCTGCTTCTATTGTTTACACACAGAAAAATCAAACTTTCCGGTTATCTTTTTCATCCGCATTGCGTAACCCGACTTTACAAGACCAATATTTATACTACAATGTAGGTCGCGCAATTTTGATTGGAAATCTTGATGGCGTAGAAAATTTGGTGACGCCTGAATCTTTGCTTGACTATTTTCAAACACTTCGTTACGATACACTTGACTTTTTTGATGTGGACCCTGTTCGTCCTGAAAGAGTGAGGTCGGTGGAAGTGGGATACAGGGGTGTTTTGTGGAAAAATGTTTACATAGACGGCAGTTTTTATTACAGTTGGTACAGGGATTTTCTGGGTTATCGCATCGGAGTGACAGCGCCCCCACCGGACTTTTTCGCCAGTCAGGCGAGATTGCAGCCTTATCGCGTTTCCGCCAACTCTCCCGACCAGATTGTGACTTATGGCTTCTCGGTCGCGTTGAATTATTATTTTTATAAGGGATATGCTTTTAACAGCAATTATTCATGGAATGTATTGGATAAAAAAGACTCTGATGACCCGATTATCCCCGCCTTTAACACACCGGAACATAAATTTAATGTCGGTTTCAGCGGCAGGGAAATCGCATTCAGGCTGGGTAAATTAAAAATCAAAGATGTTGGATTTAATATCAATTACAAATGGATTCAGGGATTCGAGTTTGAAGGCTCACCACAATTCACCGGATTTGTCCCAACCTATAGTTTGCTGGACGCGCAAGTGAATTATCTGAATAAAAAAATCCATACCACTTTTAAATTGGGCGCGTCTAATTTGCTGAACAATATGCAGTTTCAAACTTATGGCGGACCAGCTGTAGGAAGAATGGTGTATTTTTCAGTCGTATTTGATATGTCGAGTTTGTAAACCCTGTTTTAAAAAAAAATGTTAAGAACTTATTCGGTGCAATAGAAAAATAATCGTATATTTACCCCACTAATTCTTTTTTATTAACAAAAAAATAATTTTATATGAAAATCATTAGAAGTTTTACTTGCGCTTTGCTTTTTCTAATGGCGACAGGTTTGAATGCCCAAACCCGCTACATTGATGAAGTATTTACAAATGTCAACGTCATGGACGATGTCACCTACGGATGGAATTGGTCTGTCATTCAAACAGCCGAAGACCCTACCGGAACCGAAGTTACTCCGGGCTTAACGCTTTACATTGATTCGCTCGTTTTTGATATTTACATGCCAGCGGGTGATACCGAAACCGACCGCCCGGTTGTGCTTTTAAGTCATGCAGGCAGTTTTCTGCCTTCTTCATTGACAGGACTTCCGCTTGGTTCTAAAAAAGACAGTAGCCTAATTGAAATGTGTACCCGCCTCGCTAAACGCGGTTATGTGGCCGTGTCTTTCAGCTATCGCCTCGGATGGAATCCTTTTGGCGACCAGGAAACAAGAACTCAAACTATCATTCTTGCTGTTTATAAAGCCATGCAGGATTCTAAAGCATTGGTTCGATTTCTGAAAGCCAATGCATCCACATATGGCATCGACACTAACAGGATTGTAGTGGGCGGTTCAAACTCAGGCGCTTATGTTGCTTTGGCTGCCGGTAGTTTCAACAAAGTATCTGAACTCAACCAACCCAAATTCTTAGATACACTTGGAAATTCTTATGTTAACCAGGCGCTTTGGGGTGACTTCGATGGTTTCGGAGGCGCTTTCAATAACGGCAATACTCCAGGACATTCATCCGACATTCAGTTGGTGTTAAGTCTGGGTGGTGATGTAGGTGACACTTCATGGATTGAGGCCGGTGAACCTCCCATTATCGCTTTCCACGGAGTAGCCGACCCGGGTTCACCTTATAACACGGATGTGGTGATTGTTGCCGCAACCGGTTCCAATGTGATTGAAGTAAGCGGTCCCGGAGACTTTATGCCGATTGCAGACGCTCTTGGCAACCATGATGCGATGAAAGGCGGTGGATTTTGCCCCGGTCCCGCCAGCACTGATGGCGTGGTGTATGAAGGAAATTATCCTTTCTATGGCGCGGGCTTTGAACCGTGGGGATGGTACTCCGCCTCCACTCCGCTCAATCCGAATGCTTCAAAAGCACGCGCGATGGCATACATTGATACCATCATGACTTATTTCCTGCCCCGCGCTTACCGGATTTTGATTGACCCGACTTACACAGACCCCTGTGGAGTTGGCATCAATGAAACCAAAGTAAATGATGTGGAAGTGGAATTGTATCCCAATCCTTCTTCCATTGATGTTACCATTCGGGTAAATGATTATCAGCAAACCATTGAACTGGTTGAACTGTTTGATATTTCCGGAAAATTGGTGCGCAGCGAGCAGGTGAAAAACAGCACTCAGCACACCATCAGCCGCAGAGGGTTGAATTCAGGTATTTACTTCGTAAATATCAAATTCAACAGTGGCGCTCAGACATATAAGAGAGTTGTGTTTGAATAAAAATTGATTTCAAAATTTTGAGAAAAAGCCTCCGGATTTCCGGAGGCTTTTTTTGTTATCCCATTTTATGCGAAACTTTGCATCAGTTTTTAAAATCGAATGAATGATTGATTTGGTGTTACTTGCTGTTGGTTTTGGATTGTTGCTGTTTGGCGCGAAATATTTGGTGGACAGCGCCTCCGCTTTTGCAAAAAGAATGAATATCCCCAATATTGTAATTGGGCTGACGGTGGTGGCTTTTGGCACTTCATTTCCGGAATTAATTATCAATGTATTCGCTTCCTTAAAAGGAAACTCAGGAATGGTGTTGGGGAATGTTATCGGCAGTAATATTTTCAATGTATTGGCAATTCTTGGGATTGCTTCCATCATTTATCCGCTCAAAACAAAATCCAACACCACCTGGATTGAAATACCATTGAGTTTACTTTCAGCAGTGGTTGTACTGATTTTAGCCGCTGACCGTATTTTAGATACAAATTCAGTGTCAGTGATGACCAAAGGCGATGGACTTATTTTGCTGTGTTTCTTTTTAATTTTTTTAGGTTACAATCTGAAACTTTCAACGAGTAGTGATTACGAAGAAGAGTTTGAAACGAAAGATTACACGGTTTTAAAATCCGTCATTCTGATGATTACCGGAGTAGCGATGTTGCTTGGTGGTGGAAAACTTGTAGTGGACAGCGCTTCTGTTTTAGCATTAAAAATCGGTTTTAGTGAAAGATTAATCGGTTTAACGGTTGTTTCAATCGGAACATCATTGCCAGAATTAATCACCTCTGTGATTGCCGTCAGCAAACGGAATGTGGACATCGCTATCGGGAATGTGGTAGGTTCTAATATTTTTAATGTATTCTGGATTCTGGGATTATCCGCAGTGATTAACCCCATTGATGTTGAGCCAAACGCCATGATGGATATGCTCGTCAATTTTTTTGCCGGTATCCTGTTGTTTGCATTTTTGTTTATCGGAAAAGGTAAAACAATCGGACGCTGGGAAGGCGTCATATTCGTGATGCTTTACTTGGGGTACATGGCGTGGGCGATTATGTTGAAGTAATCTATTTGGCATCAAAACAACTACACATTTTTTCTGAAAACATGCTGCACACTCGCTTGTGCTGAAGGCAGCACAGTGAGTTCACTGATGTTGACATGAGGCGGTCGTGTAACAGCAAACAAAATCGTTTCTGCTATATCTTCAGCTTTCAATGGCGTGAATCCGTTGTAAATCGTTTTCGCCTTTTTAGCATCACCTTTGAAACGTACCAATGAAAATTCCGTTTCGGTAGCCCCCGGATAAATACCGGTAACACGGATACCCTTCTCCAGCAAGTCATGTCTCATTCCATGATTGAGCGCGTCCACCGCGTGTTTGGTGGCGCAATAAACATTACCCTTTGGATACACTTCATGCGAAGCGACAGAGCCGATATTGATAATGTGACCGCTCCCGCGTTCAACCATTCCTTTTACGACCGCCTTAAATACGTATAAAAATCCTTTTACATTAATATCTATCATCGTATCCCAATCCGCGATGTCAGCATCATCAATATCGGATAATCCATGCGCGTTACCGGCATTGTTTACCAAGATGTCAATTTCTTTGAAAGGTTTGGGAATGCTTTCAATCGCCTGAAAAACAGCATCGCGGTTTCGTACATCAAAGCAGAGCGGATGCACTTCAGTTTTTTCTGACAATGAAATTTTTAAAGCATCTAACCGTTCCTGCCGTCTGCCGCAAACCACCAAGCGAAAGGAATTTTCTGCCAACAATTCCGCGGTGGCTTTTCCGATACCGGAAGTAGCGCCAGTGATAAGAGCTGTTTTTTTCATGAAATCTGATTTAGTATTTTAAACTACCACTTTCAAATGTTGTTTAGTGATTCCTTTTCTGAAAAATAAAATTCCGAGGCGATACATATCCACCGAGAGCGTAACTTCCGGCAGATGAATACATTCATGCCATGCTTCTTTCATATCAGGCGACCAATAAATGTCATCAATCACAACAGTCGCGTTTTTGGCAAGATGCGGTTTGATGATTTTCATGTATTGTAAAAGCGATTGTTTTTTGTGGTCTCCATCAATAAAAACAAAATGCAGTTTTTCGAGGCGGGTGATTGCCTGCGGCAATATTTCATGGAATTTACCAGGCAGGAGTAGAATGTTATTGAGTTTCATGACCTTGAAATTCGCTTCGGCTATATCTGACAAAACAGGGGAGCCTTCTATGGTAATGAATGGGGAAGCTGCTGCTGCCGCTGCCAGGTACAAACTGCTGATGCCCGTTCCTGTACCCAGTTCAAGCATATTGTCAGGTTTTAGATGACTGACCAACCGGAACATCATTTTTCCGTAATCATCAGGCAGCGCGGTAACCCTTGCAATTTCACCAATAGTTTTTTTTTCGACATCTAATGATTTTGATTTTTCTCCAAAGTCACTTTCAAACGGTTTCGTTTTATTTCCCTGTAATTGAAACCTGATTTTTTTAATCTCATCAAAGGCGTAATAGTGACGTTGGTCGCGGAAAACGTCATTCACTAATTCGAAGAGAAAAGGCGAGTGGATAGAATAACGCGAGTGCGCATCCATTCTGAAACGGAGATAATCCATCACTAACCGGAGTTTTTCTTTCAGGCTGCCCAGCATCACAGGCAAAGATAGAGTATCAGAAAAGTCAGTTTGGGAAAAATTTATTCAGGAAAGAATGAGGTTGAAAATGGTCTCAATTTTAATAAAACTTCAACAAGATATTTTGCGGTTTCCGGGAATACAACTTCTGTGTTATTGGTGAAATTTCCGGAAATAAAATTCTATAAACCTAACAATAATATTGTGTATAATTAAAATAAATAATTATTTTAAGTATTCTCTAAGATCCAGCAAAGTCTTAGTCCTATTTATAGAGATTGATCCGGGGGTGAAGTTGCGAAGATGCAAGAATTAATCAGAAAGGATTCGCGAATTCCGGGTTTTCCGCGAATTCATAGTCTGTAAGTGTTTTTAAAAAATTCACAAGGTCTTGTTTTTGTTGATTGTTCAATTGCACTCCACCAGCCTGAGCGCCTTTCATTAAAGGGTCCACATTAGGGGATAAATTCAATCCATCACTGTAAAAATCCACTACATCTTCGAGCGTTGCAAAACGCCCGTCATGCATGTATGGAGCTGTTAATGCGATATTCCGAAGGGAGGGAACCTTGAATTTGCCATTGTCCTGCGGTCTTCCCGTGACAGCGCCTAACCCTTTATCAGCATAATCATTTACAGTCGCAGCCTGTTGCAATGCATTATTGCGGAACTGGTCAACCGGATCCACATTTTGAAACAAAATATTTCCGTGACAATGAAAACAATCGCCCCCGCCATTGGGCGAACCGAATTCAGCAAAGAAAATTTCCCTGCCGCGCTCTTCAGACTCCGTTAATTCCTGAATTTCCAAACGCAGATATTTATCATATTTTGAGTTGGAAGAAAGAATGGTTCTTAAAAACTGAGCCATTGCTTTGGAAGATTTTTCTTTGGTGATTTCATAAGAGCCGAATGCTTCAAAAAACAATCGTGGGTAATTAGCGTCATTTTTTAACTTTTCAACCGCGTCAGTCCATTCCAAGTGCATTTCAATCGGATTGGGTACGGGTTCAAGAATTTGTTCTTCCAGCGTTTTAGCCCGACCATCCCAAAAAAAACTTTTGTGATATGTCAGGTTAAACAACCCCATCGAGGTGCGGTCACCCATGATTCCCTGAATACCCGTGCTAAAGCGTTTTCCGGAATCTGAAAACCCGAAAGTCTGGCTATGGCATCCGGCACAAGACAACGTGTTGTCACCCGAAAGTATCGGGTCGTAAAAAAGCATTTTTCCCAACCGGATACCCTGCTCAGTCAATGGATTATCAGGCGGGATAACGATTGGAGGAAAAAAAGGAGGAGTCTCAAGCGTTACCGGTATCGGATTGTATTCGTCCGGTGAGTCCGGTTTACAGGCATGAAGAAAAATAAACAGGAGGGAAATGCAGGTTGCAAAAGGGATAAAAGCTTTACGCATGAACCAAAATTAACTGTTTAAAAAAAACATTGGGCATCGAAAAGTAAAACCTTGACAAACTGATTTGGGTTTCAAAATCCGGTAGATTTTTTAAGCGGATTGAAACTCCGTAATATTTTTTAACGCTTCTTTACAGGAAATAGCGAGATGCGAAGCGTGATAAATACATTTGCCGTTGATAATGATGAGGAGTTGCGGAGACTGATGTTCCACGTTGAGTTTTTCGGCAATTAAATTCGAAACAAAACGATGAGAGATAATATCAATGAAACTAAAATGAATATTCCCATTCACATCCACACAATCACGTTCGATTCTGTTCAATGCCACACTGCTGGTTGAACATCTTGTGCTGTGTTTGAAAATGATGACAGGGATTTGATCGGATAATTGAAGCACACGGTCAAACTGCTCAACCGTTGTCAGGGAGTTCCAATCCATTAGATTACATGCACTCTTCCTGAGCAGGTTTGGCAGGAGTATCTTTGGTAATCATCCCAGGACAGCCTTCACGCTGGCAGGAAGTGAAACTCAAAATGAAGATTCCCAGCACTGCAACAAGGGCGATTTTTTCGGAAAGAATTTTTTTCATGGTGTGGTCAGTTTTTATAATTTTCAATACGATTTTGATTATTAACGCACATTTGATAAATAAGTGTACAAAAGTACGTTAATTTTTCTAATACTTGCAGCGTGAAAATCCACTTTATAGCGATAGGCGGAAGTGTCATGCACAATCTTGCGCTCTGTTTACGAAACAAACATTACAATGTTTCGGGTTCTGATGATGAAATCTTTGAACCGGCTGCAACCCGCCTCGGTCAACAAGGTTTGTTGCCGGAAAAGTTCGGATGGTTTCCGGAAAAAATTCATTCTGAACTGAATGCCGTGATTTTAGGCATGCATGCCAAGGCGGATAACCCCGAACTTTTGCGGGCGAAGGAATTGGGAGTTCCCGTCTTTTCATTTCCCGCTTATGTCTATGAGCAATTAAAAAATAAAAAACGCATTGTGGTGGGAGGCAGTCATGGAAAAACATCCATCACCGCGATGATGCTGCATGTATTAAATTCAACCGATAAAAAATTTGACTACTTAGTTGGTTCGAAGATTGATGGATTTGAACTGATGGTGAAAATGACGGATGAAGCGACCGTAGCGGTGCTGGAAGGTGATGAATACCTTTCTTCCGCGTTGGAACGGTTACCGAAATTTCATTTTTACAAACCTCACATTGCCATTTTGAGCGGTATCGCCTGGGACCATGTGAATGTGTTTCCGACTTTCGAAAATTATGTCGAACAATTCAGGAAATTCATTCAAACAATCGAGCCGGGCGGAGTATTGATTTATAATGAAGAAGATGAAATCTTGAAAAAACTTGCCGGAGAAGCAAATCAAAGCATCAAAAAAGTCCCTTATCAAACACCCGATTATGAAATCAGGGATTCCATTACCTATCTTAAACACAACAAGCGTGAATACCCGCTTGTTGTTTTCGGAAAACATAATTTGCTCAATCTTGAGGCGGCAAGGCTTGCCTGTCATCAAATCGGCATACCGGGTGAATTGTTTGTGAAATCCATTCAGACATTTTCCGGAGCGGCAAAAAGGTTGGAAACAATTTTTAAAAATGAATCATCCGCACTTTTCAAAGATTTCGCTCATTCGCCATCAAAACTAAAGGCGACCATTAACGCGGTCAAGGAACAATTTTCTGAACGAAATCTCATTGCATGTATGGAATTGCATACTTTCAGCAGCCTGAACCAGCAGTTTTTGGAAGAATATAAAAACAGCATGGATGAAGCAGATCTTCCTGTTTTATTTTACAGCAGACACGCTCTTGAAATGAAAAGACTGCCCGATTTATCCCCTGAAATAGTGAAGCAATCGTTTGGAAATGAGAACCTCCGGGTTTTCACTGATAAAAAAGAACTCTTGGATTTTCTTCTATCCTGCGATTTGAAAAATTCAAATTTGTTGATGATGAGTTCGGGAAATTTTGACGGAATGGATTGGGAGGAATTGAAAAAGGTGATTTCTGAGTAATGTTGACTAAACAAACATCCACAATTGGTGCTCTCTGCTTTCAGATATTAGACTTTAGATTTTAGATGAATTGAATTATAGATGTTAGATACCTTGACGGAAGTTTTTGGGGCAATGGGACTTATGAAAGTTGAATTATTCAAAGATTTAAAAAACCGATAAAATAAGTGTTCTGGCGCTTAATATAATTATCAGAAATCCCACCAGCATCATCGCCCATTTGAGGTTAATCCTGTTGGTTATCATGGCTCCCCAGGGCGCTGCGAGTAAGCCGCCTAATATCAATCCCCCTATCACATGCCAGGCAGTGAGTCCGATAAAAATTGCGAAAACTCCGGACGCTGCCAGCGCGACAAAAAACTCCACCGCGTTAACGGTGCCGATGGTGAAGCGCGGATTGTTTCCCCTGCCGATGAGCGTAGAAGTGACAATCGGTCCCCATCCGCCTCCGCCAGATGCGTCCGCGAAACCGCCAAACAATGCCAGCAATGAAACTTTTTTCGGCTCTGTGAAATGCACCATTTTTTTGAGCGCTTTTGCAATGATAACGATGCCCATGAGCATCAAATAGGCAGCGATGAACGGTTTAATCTTATCCCCGTCAATGGAGGTTAATACAAATGCGCCAATGCCTGCTCCAAGAGCACCGGGGATAGCTAATTTTTTAAACAAAGCTTTATTGACATTGCCAAAACGAAAATGCGAAATGCCGGAAGCGGCAGTCGTGAAAACTTCCGCGACATGCACACTGGCGCTTGCGGTTGCCGGTGGCACTCCCGCGCTGATAAGGAAAGTTGTTGAGCTGACGCCATACGCCATTCCAAGTGCGCCATCTATCATTTGAGCGCAGAAACCTACCCCCAGATAAATTAAAAAGTCAGGGTGCAGGGCGTTGGACATGAATGAAAGGAAGCCGGTATGAATCTCATCGGAATACCAGCGCGTGAATAAAAACACGATAAAAAATACCGAGATAAAGACTGCAAAAAACAAAAAATATAACTTCAGGATAGATTTCATTCCAGCAGCAGAAGTAGTATTCATTTTAAATCAACAAGCAGAAAATGTTAAAGAAACTCCGGATGAACTCAGGTCATGAAATCCGGATTCATGAAACAAATCTACAAATTCTACTTGATTTATAGAAATAATTCCATAAATTATTTCTTCTTTAATTTCTTTTCCTTGTCTAACAGGGATTTGATAGAGCTATTGGATAAGATGTGATAGGTTTTTTCCCTGATGTCAAGAAATGCATATTTCATGGCGCAGGTTCGTTCATCTTCGCAATCTTCGCATGATTCGTAAAATTTTTCTGAAACGCAGGGCAGCATGGCAATCGCCCCTTCAAACATCCGGTATATTTCAGCGAGGTTGATTTTTTCGGGTTTTTTCATCAGGTAATATCCGCCACCCGCGCCTTGTTTGCTGTTGACATACCCTCCCTTTTTCAACTCCAATAATATTTGTTCGAGAAATTTTTTGGGCACCCTTCCCTGTATTGCGATTTCGGCTGTCTGAAGTGTTCCCTGCTCGAAATTTCTTGCCAGCACAAGCAATGCTTTAAACGCATACTTGCATTTTTTTGACATCATAACATGCGGATTTTAAAAAAAAATCAGAATTGCAGGGCGCAAGATAAATAAAAAGAAACCGAAAGGAATTATTTACTGAGTGTTAAGCGGTCTCTGAGATTTTTGAGGGTATTGTATGGATTATCGGTAGCAGCCATATTTGCCAGCCAGTCAGGAACACCGCCCCCCGGGTTGGAATGATTGGTAAAAATCACTTCTACCGTGTTATCCTCTCTTGGGATAAGTTCCCATGAACTGATGGCTTCCGAAATTCTTACCAATCCATCTTTTTTAGGGATAAAATTTGGCTCGCCAATGGATTCAATTTTGATGCTGCCGTTATCCGACATGGTTACACGGTAGCGCGTCACCAAATCACGGTTTGAAACGGGCCAGGGAGCCACGGCTTCATAATACACGAAAAATTCCGACTCGGAAACTTTCTTCACCATGCGGCTGATTTTGATTCTGTCCATCCATTTCCAGTGATTTTCAACATCCACAAACAGTTCTAATATTTCACGGGTGTCGGCATTGATAATCGCTACCGCGCGGGAATCTTTCAGATTGGAGCTATTGGTCTTTTGGGTATAAACCTTAATACCGTTTTTGTCTTTTTCCAACTTCCAGCCATCCTGTGCAAATGTTTGAAAATCTGAAAATAGCATCATCACTAATCCCATCAGGAAGGGGAGGAGGTTACAAATTCTTGTTCTTGACATATACCTGATTTTTGAGGACGAATTTAATCTAAAAATGAAAATTTTAAAAATCAGCAATTATCTGATTGATACTGTCATAAAAAAATGTTTGAATAATAAGTTCAATAACACATTGCAATTTTCCCTTTTAATGCAACATTGTTCCCTTCTATTTCATACAAAAAAATGTGATTACCGGAAAAATTGAGCCGTAGAGTGGACAACTTAAAGCCGTTTTGCAAATGCCAACTTTCCCGCGCAACAATTTTTCCACTTAAATCAAAGATTCTACATTCATAAATGCCGGGTTGATTCACTTGAAATCGAAAACTCACTTGTGAATCATTGCAGGTGACTGTTGCCATTTGATGTTTGGATAAATCTGAAGCGCTGCTTGTGAATTCTGTCAATAAATATGCTTCATTCACATTCACGGGACCGTAACCCTCTACATTTCCTCCTCCTGTGACATACAATGTCTCACCGACCACCGCAGCCGCGATTCCGTGGCGGGGCGTCAACATGTCAACGAGCGATTTCCAGGTGTTAGTTTGCGGGTCATATTCTTCAAATTCACCAAATATCCTGCCGCCTTCTCCGCCCATAACATACAATTTTCCATTGAAGGCTATAGCATTATGTCCGCTTCTTGGGGTAGGCAAATCAGCAAGCGTTATCCAGGAATCCGTTGCAGTGGAATAGGCTTCCAACTTTGCGGCAGCCGCTGAGTTACCGCGACCGCCAACCACATAAATCAGCGAATCAATCAAAGCTGCGGCATGATGCTCGCGGGGTGTGGGCATCGGTGATAAAGTCGTCCAACTGTCGTCAGCCGGATTGTAGCGGTAATTAGCGTCCAATACTTGCCCACCGTTAGCGCCACCAAACAAATAAATATAATCTCCGAACGTGACAGCTACAGAAGCACCAATGGGCTGAGGCAAGGGATTTTTCGTTACCCACTCATCATTTTGAGGATGATATTCAAACACGGTGTTTTGAGTGTTGAAGGTCACGAGCTGATAGCCGCCAAAAACGTATTTTTTAGAATGATACACTGCTGTGGCGTGATGATGGCGCGCGTCATCCATTAGCGAACCTGTTGTCCAACTATCCGTTTGAGGTTCATAAATCTCAAGTGTGGCATGGGTTAAAAAAGGAAAATTACCGATGCCACCCGCGATGTAAATTTTACCGTCTATCACCACAGCAGGCATTTCCTGCCTAGGGGAGGGCATAGGAGCGAGGGTTTGCCATGTTGAAGAATGTTGAGCAACGGCATAAAGTGGAAACACCGCAGTAGCAATCAATGAAAGAAGAAGGTTCTTAAGTAATAATGAGTAAAACATGAATCCTATTGATAAAACCGGTTAAATTTAAATTTACATTAATCAAATATAGGCACATACAGTATTAAACATACAAACAAGTTGTCGTTTTAAAAGCAACAAAGAACAATTTACAAAAAAAACAAATAATATTCGATTTCGAAAATTCAAAACCCAAATAAATCCGGCATACCGAATATGTGAATTTGAATTTTTTTATTGGAATTTATTTGAGATTTGCTTTTTGAGATTTGTAATTCATGAAGTTTATTTAATCCCCGTATGTTCATAAAAAGCACCCTTTCCTCCCTCCAGCGAAGGTATAGCGCTTCAATCGTGTCCGCTGCGAGTCAAACAAAGGTATAGACGAACGAAGCAAGCGCCAAAAGGCATCTTGGAATCAGAAACACCGGCTTTTTTGGTATTTTTTCGCCTGTGATTTTTTTGCAGGTTCATCCTGATTTTTTTATTACCTTTGCCCACAGAATCAGAAAGAAATAAAAACAATGAGTAATTTATCAAAAGAAAGAAAGCTGGAAATCTTCAAAGAATTTGGCGGCACCGAGCAAAACACCGGCTCTACGGAAGCCCAGATTGCCATGTTCTCTGAAAGAATCAATCACATCACAGGGCATCTCAAAACCAAGAAAAAAGACTTCTCCTCCACAAGGTCATTGATAGCTTTGGTGGGCAAAAGAAGAAGATTGTTGAACTACCTCGCCAAGAAAAACCTCAACGGTTACCGTGAGTTGGTAAAACGTCTTGACTTGAGAAAGTAGGAAGTAACACGCTTTTTACCCTGTTTTTTTTAATCACTTTAACTTATATTTATTATGAAGCCAGAAGGCATTGTCAAATCATTTGACCTCGGTGACGGCAAAGTTGTATCCATTGAAACCGGTCGTCTTGCCAAGCAGGCGGATGGCGCTGTTGTCGTCAAAATGGGAAACACGATGCTCCTCGCCACAGTTGTTTCAAGCAAAACAGCGAATGAAGGCGTGGATTTTCTCCCGCTCACGGTTGAATATCGTGAAAAATATTCCGCCATCGGAAAATTTCCCGGTGGTTTTTTTAAGCGCGAAGCACGTCCCTCAGAACATGAGATTTTGGTCAGCCGCTTGGTTGACAGGGCATTGCGCCCCTTGTTTCCGGATGATTTCCATGCGGAAACCCAAATGATTGTCAGTTTGATTTCCGGTGACAAAAATGTTTCTCCGGATGCGCTTGCTTGTCTTGCCGCTTCAGCCGCAATTGCTGTTTCTGATATTCCATTCAACGGACCGGTTTCGGAAGTTCGCGTTGCACGGATTGATGGAAAATTTGTAATCAATCCCTTTGTAAGTGAATTAGCGAATGCCGATATTGACCTGATGGTGGCGGCAAGCATCAACGATATCTGCATGGTGGAAGGTGAAATGAAGGAAGTTTCTGAAGATGACATGGTAGCCGCTATCAAATTTGCTCATGAAGCCATCAAGAAACAATGCCAGGTGCAAATTGAATTGGCGGAATTGGTCAGCAAAACAAAACGCGAATACAGCCATGAAACACATGATGATGCATTGCGTCATAAAATTCAGGAAGCGACCTATCAGAAATGTTATGATTTCGCTAAACAGGGACTTGCAGATAAGCATAAACGCGGTGAAGGCTTCCATGCCATTATAGATGAATTTGTTGCTACCCTCACTCCCGAAGAAGCAAAAGAAAAATCATCGTTGATTAACCGTTATTTTCATGATGTACACAAAGAAGCGGTTCGGAATGTCGTACTGAAAGAAAGAATCCGTTTGGATGGCAGGAAATTGGATGATATCAGACCTATCTGGTCAGAAGTGAATTATCTGCCGGCTGCTCATGGCTCCGCAGTTTTCACCCGTGGTGAAACTCAATCATTGACCTCAATTACGCTCGGCACCAAGTATGACCAGCAAACGATTGATGGCGCTTTACAGGAAGGCTCGAGCAAATTCATGTTGCATTATAATTTCCCCTCTTTCTCTACCGGTGAGGCGCGTCCGATTCGCACGACCAGCCGCAGGGAAATCGGGCATGGTAACCTCGCGTTACGCGCTTTGAAACCGATGGTACCTGATGATGAAAACAATCCTTACACGGTTCGCGTGGTTTCAGACATTTTGGAATCAAACGGTTCATCTTCGATGGCTACTGTTTGTGCCGGCTCAATGGCATTGATGGATGCCGGAATAAAAATTAAGAAACCCGTATCCGGAATCGCGATGGGTTTAATCACCAATGAAAAAGGTGAATATGCCGTGCTTTCCGACATTCTGGGTGATGAAGACCATTTGGGAGATATGGATTTCAAAGTGACTGGAACGCAGGATGGTATCACCGCCTGTCAGATGGATTTGAAAGTTCACGGACTTTCCTTTGATGTGATGATGGAAGCCTTGTTGCAGGCAAAAGCGGGACGGCTTCATATTTTGGGTGAAATGAATAAAACCATTTCGGCACCGAGAGAAGACTACAAATCATCCGTTCCGAGAATTATCAAATACACGATTGCTAAAGAATTTATTGGCGCGGTGATTGGACCCGGTGGCAAAGTCATTCAGGACATTCAGGAAAAGACAGGCGCCAAGCTCATCATTGAAGAAGTGGGTGAATATGGCGTGATTGATATCATTTCCGATAACAAAGAAGCGATGGAAGCCGCTCTTGCCCGTATCAAAGGCATTGTTGCCGTTCCCGAAGTCGGTGAAGAGTATGAAGGTACGGTGAAAGCCATTCAGGCGTATGGCGCATTTGTAGAATTCCTCCCCGGTAAACAAGGCTTGCTGCATATTTCGGAAGTATCATGGACAAGACTTGAAAACCTGGATGGGGTGTTGAAAGAAGGCGATACTTTGAAAGTGAAACTGATGGATATTGATACTAAAACCGGTAAGTTTAAACTTTCCCGCAAGGCGTTGATACCGAAGCCTGAATTTAAAAAACAAGAGCAAGGGAATTAACCCGCTTGTTTTCACTTTTCTTTAAAAACCAAAGAAAAAGGAACTCCCTTCAGGTCTAACTTCTGCCGGAGGGTGTTTTCAATGTAATTTTTGTAAGAATCCTTGATATATTTTGGATGATTGCAGAATAATGCAATCGCGAAACTGCGCCCGATTATTTGCGTGGAGTATTTGATGCTGACCATTTTTCCTTTATGAGAAGGCGGGGGATATTTTTTCACTGCTTCCTGAATGATGTCGTTCAGTTTTGAAGTCGAAATTTTAAGTTGGAGCTTGTCATAAATTTCCAAAGCGGTTTCAATTACTTTGAAAATTCTTTGCTTTGAGAGGGCGGAAATAAACAGCACCGGAATATCCGTGAATGGGGCTACCCGCGCTTTAATCTTCTTTTCGTATTCTTCTGTTGTGTTGGTTTGTTTATCTTCCACCAAATCCCATTTATTCACCGCGATGATTAATCCCTTTCGTTTTTTTACGGCAAGACTGAATATTTTTAAATCCTGTCCTTCAATGCCGGTGGTGGCGTCAATCATCAGTACACAAATGTCCGCATCGTCAATCGCTTTAATGGCGCGGATAACGGAGTAGAACTCAAGATTTTCATGCACCTTTCCTTTTTTGCGGATACCGGCAGTATCAATCAGGAGCAAATCTTTATTAAATAGCTTGTAGCGGGTATGTATCGTATCGCGGGTATTGACTGCAATGTCGGTGACAATGTTTCGTTGTTCGCCAATCATTGCGTTCAGAAGCGATGACTTGCCGACATTCGGCTGTCCGACAATGGCAATTTTCGGAAGACGTTCAGCATCGGGGTCTTCCTCGGGTTCGTCTTTCATGCGGTCGGTAACCGCATCGAGCAATTCACCCGTGCCGCTGCCACTAATGGATGAAAGTGGGTAATACTCATTGAACCCAAGACTATAAAACTCATTGACATCATACAGGCGTTGATTGTTATCCACTTTATTGATAACAACCAACACCTCTTTATTCGACTTGCGCAACATCCGGGCGATATCAAGTTCAATATCCGTAATGCCAACTGTTACATCAAGCAGAAACATGATGAGGGAAGCCTCCTCAATGGCAATCTGCACCTGTTGCCTGATTTCTTTTTCAAACACATCATCGGAATGCGTGACGAACCCGCCAGTATCAATGATATTGAAATCTTTTCCTGCCCAGTTTACAATGCCATATTGACGGTCGCGGGTGACCCCGCTGGTGTCATCAACAATCGCCTGTCGCTCACCGATTAGCCTGTTAAAAAGAGTGGATTTACCTACATTGGGACGACCAACAATCGCTACCGTGAAACTCATTTTTCGTATTTGAAACTACCGGAAGTATTCCGGCAACTGTGCGAATTTCGGGATTTTTAAGGAATCTGTAGTTTTTTATTCATTCTTCATTAAATAATAATTTCTAATTAAATGTGATTGTTGGGTTGTTGGATGATTGTTTAAATCTGAATAACGTAATAATTACTCCCCTCCTAATAGTTGGCTGATAAAGTTTCGAGGTATCTTTTTAAACTCGATTTCCGGTTAACAATTTATTAACATTAGCCGGTTTGATATTGATTGTGTAATTCGTATAATTGTATCTGCTTCTACTTGAAAATATTTATTTAAATGTTTGTTATTGTTGTGTAATGAGGATGAAAAGAGATTTAAAAATATTTTTATCTGAATTAGGTGCTGCTGTTATTTTTACGACCGCCTATTTGGTATTGGTTGGCAGATTAGTTTCAGAAAGCTATTCCATTAATTTTTTACAAGCAGCCATGGGAGTGGCATTGATTTATTTTTCTGCGGTTTTTATTTCTTCTTATAAATTCGCGGCAGATATTTTTATTTTTTATTCATTATTCAGGTGCATTACGGAAAAGTCCATTCACCCACTAATCATTAACATTCCCGCTCAAATTATAGGAACTTTATTCGGTTTTTTATTTTATGTCTTTTTATATAATAATTTTTTCTTCGCCTCTCCGATTATTAATCTTGAAAGCATTACCACATTCCACTTCGAAAAAAATTATTTAAAGTATTTTTTATTTGGCTCTTTTATATTCATTTTAAACTATTTTATTTTTCTGATTAGGGTGTCATTTGAACTAAACAGAATGATGGGCGCAATCATCATCGCCTTAATTGTATATATGCTGACAGCGCTTAGTTTTCCGATGTATGGAATTTCGGTAACCACTTTTCTACCTGATTTATTTTTATACTTCTATCATCAGGGATTTAATTTTTTAGAGGATATTACCGGTATTCTTCCTGCTTTATCCGCCTTATTTTTTATTGCAGGTGGAATACTCATGGCGTATTTCAAAATTCCCCGAACCGAGAGTAAGCATTTCCTCGCAGATGAAAGTTTCAGTACGGATTACGATATATGAACAGTAACGTGGAACAAGATACACCCGCTGACAAATTTGCTTCAGCAATTATTGGTGAGAAGCGCTATCAGGTTCTGACCATTTTTTTCTTTCAGGAACGTACTTTTTTTCGTTTAGTGGCATTTTGTGCGCTTTGTTCCGCCATCTTTTATCCTTATCCGGCTATTGCCATGTGGGTAGGATTTATGTTTGCCGCTTATTCAGCAATTGCAAATGACAGTATCCAGACTATCGGAACTTTTATTGCGTCCAACGATGACCGTAAATGGTGGCATTTATGGCTGTTTATCGGTGTCATATTCATTGGTACTTCATTTTATAGTTGGTATAATTTTTCGGGTGATGTTTCTTTTCAGCGTTTGACTTCAAAAGGGTTTTCCGAGTCGCCCACTTCTTTTCATTTTTTACAGTTGATTTCTCCGCTTATCCTGTTAATTATCACACGTTTAAGAATGCCCGTGTCAACTACCTTCATGCTTTTAAGCGTTTTTAGCGCTGATGGCGGAGCAATCCTTTCGGTAGCCCAGAAGAGCTTGACAGGTTATTTTGTTGCATTTGGAACAGCAATGCTGGTATGGTATGGATTATCACGCCTGATTGCCAAACTTGTAAAAGGAGAACCTCATCCATATTGGCTTGTTGCGCAATGGACGATTAGTGGTGCGCTCTGGTCGGTTTGGATTATGCAGGATGCAGCTAACATTGCAATTTTTCTCAATCGTCAACTATCCATTTATGAGTATCTCGCATTTGCCGGATTTATTTTTTTCGGGTTGGGCTTACTATTTTATTTACGAGGCGATAAGATCCAAAGCATCGTTCGTGAAAAATCAAGCGTTACCGATGTAAGAGCAGCTTCTGTCATAGACTTGGTCTATGCTTTTATTCTTTTCTTTTTTAAAGAAATCAGCACCATTCCCATGAGCACGACCTGGGTATTTTTAGGTTTGCTCGGAGGCAGGGAAATTGCCATGCAACTGACACCACATGCCGAAACGGGAAGAAGTATGGGTAAAACCATACAGCTTGTATTGCGGGACGTCAGCTTCGCGCTAATCGGATTGGTAATTTCCGTTTCACTTGCTGTTGCTATCAATCCAACGATACAGAATGAATTGGCGAAATGGCTTGGATTGGAGTAGCTTTTTTTCATTACTCAAGGCGCATCTTGTATTTGCAAGCATATTTTCTACCAAATGTTTCGCCCTTACAGGGCTTTTTTTAGTTCCGTTAGGACCACTCATCGGTAAGCGCCTTTCGTATTTCAATGCTTATCAGGCGCTGGTTAATCCAACTTTCGGAGTAGCTTAATTTCAGATATTGTTCCAAAGCCCTGTCAATGGAAAGTTCAGGGTCCTGCATTTCATCCAACCGTTCGGAGTCAACCTGCGCCAGCCAGCGTTTAAAGGGTTCAGCCTTTGGCGATGGGATGGATTGAATGAGGCGGAAAAGCTGTTCGGTATCGGCAACATCGGTCATTCGCATCTTGCCGTCTTCAGCGGGTAATTTCAACCCGTTACAAATTTGGGCTAAGTTCTAATTAATACAGCATCTTCTTTGTAGAGTTGAAATAGGTTGTAAGC
>JBGTCY010000252.1:0-9010 GCA_041748615.1 Chitinophagales bacterium | reverse complement strand
TCACTACTCGCGAATGCTTTATCAATGCGCCATATTGAGTATTCACATTCAAAACATAAATACCGGGCACAACGGCAGGAGTCTCGAATCTTGTGAACCCGAATAGAGCGTCAATCCTTTCGCGATGCATGGTACGTCCGGTAATATCCGTCAGGGAAATTTCCGCATTTTCAATTACTTCGTTGAAGTAAATCATCATTGATTGCCCTGCATTTACGGGATTAGGAAATATTTCAAGTTCATTGGCAAAGCCCGGTCCCCTTACAGAGGTTGTGGTTATTCTTGCGGCATCCGGGCGATAAGCTACCGATGATGGGCTTGTTCCTGAACTATTTACAGCAATTCTCATCACAGGATTTCCATAATCCGGCATGTAAAAAAGATATGCTTCACTGTTTGAAATGCTGCCCTGGGTTAAACTAAATGCCCCTAAAAGCGGAGCGGGAGCGGGATTCCCCATTAAAAAGAAAGAATCAACTATCGTAATTTCTGATTTTATTAACAACACATCCAACTCATCAGACGGGTTTCCGTTGTCATCGGGTATCATTAATTTCCCATACCCCACAATCTCTCTTGAATCGGTAACAGTCCTCACTCTTTCTCCCGGACTGTTTTGCAGCGAGAAACCTGCTACAGTAAGTTCAAATGGGGTAGTCTCGTAACGAGTGCCTGTCCAATTGGTTTGGTAAGTAGCAGGAAATTCCAAAGAATTTGTGCTTCCTGTATAAACATCTATGTTTTCAGGGAAGTATAATGAATCACCTGCCCCTCCACTAATAGAAGTGATGGAATAAGCGGCTGCATTGGTATGGATGCCGATTGGTCCCCATCCGTTAGCATCTAATGCCTCATATTCAAATCCTTCAATTGGAAAGCCCTGAAAAGTGAGTGATATCCCTCTTTTATTAAATGCATTGGTGAAATTTGTATCAGAAGAAGCATCAATGTATTCAGTTTGAATCAAGTTTGAAGCCCCGATATTGGAATAGTCCCATTGTTGATTTGCTCCTTCACTTGGCAATGAATAGGTTTGGGGGTTCAGCGCGGAATAGATACTATCAATAAAACCAACCTGCCTTGGAAAATTGCTTTGCGTGATTGTTACTTGTGAAAACCCGTTTTGGGCAACAGCCATAAGGCAAAACAATAAACCCGTAATCAATTTAATTCTTTTCATGATGCTGAAATTTTTGAAGTTAAAAAAACAAATAATGATATACCTATATGAATAGATGTGGCAATTATAATGAGAATAAAAATGAGTTTACTATTTCATTTATCAACACCAAATCCCCGATACCGGAACTCATTTGTAATCAGGCATTGAATAGCAAAGGTTCTGTTCAATTACACTTCGCATCCCAAGCGTGAATAATTTGACTGTCTCCGGCAAAATTTTATCCGCATAGCGCAAGTTTGCATGATTTCCCGTCATGAAATATTTTTCTGACTCCAGAAATATAAATTAAAATTGGAAAGTTTCGTGGCGCTTCGTATCTCGCTTCTTCATCGTGTCGCATTAGTAGCGCGCTCGTCAGGAGTTCATTATCATCTTTAGGCGAATCCATTTCGGCTGAATCCATTTGAAATGAAATCATTTCATTGCCGGATTGCCGGATGGTGATCATTAAAGTTTTCAACCAAAGCACGTATCTTTACAACTAAACACGTGTGTGATGAAAACCAAGCTGACACTTACCATTGATAAAAAGAAAATCATGAAAGCAAGACGGTTAGCCCGCAGGCAAAACACCAGCATTTCCAACCTCATCGAAAATTATCTTGACTCGGTCAATGAGCAAGATGTAAAAAATTGGGTGGATAAATGGGCAGGCGCAGGTGATTTAAACGCTGTACTTAAAAAGAGCGACAAAGACGTTCGCATTTCCAGCATCGCAAAAAAACATTTGAAATGAGTCGCAAGGTTTTCGTGGATACCAATGTTTTTCTCGATGTGGTTTTTGCCAGACATAAGCCTTCCGCGCAGTTCTTTCAGGCAGTCCAGCAGGAATCAATAACGCTCTGTGTTTCGCTTAAAACAATAATGGATTTCGATTATTTTGTAAAAGGCGGTATTTCTAAAGAACAAATGAAATCCATGTTAAGCGATTTAGTTTCGATGCATCAGTTGCTGCCCACCTCGAAGCAAAATGTTTTGGATGCCCTCAACAGCCGATTTTCTGATTTTGAAGACGCAATTCAGCACTTTACAGCTTTATCAGAACCCGGTATGGAAGCCATTATCACGCGTAATAAACGCGATTTTCGTCACAGCCGCTTGCCTGTTTATACTCCTGACGAGTTTGTGAAAATGATAAAATTGTAATATATATAATGTTTTACGTTTAATTATTCGAAAACCTGAGTTGTTTCAGTATAACTCCGCCTCCCCTCTGACGAATAAATGTTGCCTCTGCCTCCAGCAATATTTTCAATCAATAATACAATTTGTTCGTTTGTCCGTATTGAATGGTGCTTGGTTTTTTGCCGTTGAAATCGAGGAAAGGAAAAATTGGATTCAGCGCAAAATTGATTTTAAAGAGATTCGCTCCCGCGGGCGGTGCGGGATAGACAGAGACGCTGAAATCAATATTGCCGAAAATGAAACTTTGATTGTTAAGCCGGATGCCGCTGCTTAATCCCCAGTGGGGGCGACCGGAAAAAATAAAATTACCCTGCTTGCTAAAATAGGTGAGGTCGGCAAGGGCGAACAGTCCCACTCGGAAACCGAGGAGATACCACGGTGTAAACATGGAAAGAGTCGCTCCGCCCGCCAGAGCAGTGTTTCCAAAGAGCAATTCGGATTCCAAACCGCGCAGGGCTTCTACATCAAAGAGGTCAATCCTGTCGTCCGCGTTAGTGCGGTTGATGCCTCTGACATATAATGTGCGCAGAAGAATCCGTCCTTTAAAAAGTTTTTTGCGCGCGAAAATCTTTGAAATGTAAGTACTTGATATGCGCAACGCACCGTCTTCCGCTTTTTTATTTCTGAAAAAACTGCCGATTTCTAAGGTATTGAAAAAATACCCCTGAGCTGTGAAAGTGCCGAAACTCAGGCGCATGCCGCTGTAAAACCTGCTGACGAACTCCCCTATCGCATAACCGAGCGTGACATCCGTCAACAAGCCGATTGGAATATCTTCAACCACTCCAAAATTTGTAACAAGAATGTCTTTTGCGAACGCAGAACGCGAGATGCCGGTATTGACTAAAAAGAGCGTATTGTTTTGAAAAGCGAGATTGGTATCAGCGCTGGCAAACGGCCGCTGGGTAAACCACGTGGATGAAATCCTTCCCGAAGCAACATAATTAAGGCGACCAAGCAAAACGGTGTCGCGCGTGGAGAGCGGAAAATTACGCCCGTACCATCCGTCAAGATGGTTGTCAGCGACTTCAGTTCTTGAGCGGTTTTCATCAAAGCGCGAATAGTAGCGCCTGATGCGATAATGGTAACTCAGACCTCCGGCATTCCTGATTTCGGGCGATATGAATTCACGCTCATTGCTGATACCCGCGAGCAGACTATCTTCCGTAAATGCCATGCTGAGAGCGCCTTCCAGATAAGTGCCATACAGGTTATAAACCGTGTATTTCCCTTCATAACCAATCCTGCGGTTGGCGTCAAAAATGAAGTTGTTGTAAAACCTTTGTCCTAACCCGAACATATTTGTGTTTTCCATTGCGAAATGTACCGCATCATAATTTGTGATATTGAGGTTGACGGAATACGAAAACACATCTTTGGTGATTACATAAATATCAACCGTATCGGGCGCGGAGGGGCGCGATACGCCATACACGTGCGCGTCAAGAATAAAAGGCAGTCTTCTGAGAATACGCTCGCTTTCCTCCAATGTATTGCGGGTAAGCCGGTCACCATGATTAAAGAGCAGGTTATTGAAAATGATTTTGTCCCGCGTGGTTATATGGATGGTGTTACCGGCATTGATGAACCAGTCCACCAGCGATTGAGAACTGTCGGCAATGGTTGTGCCAAAAGGCTCCAATTTTTTTATCCTGATTTCACCAACGACTTTACCCGACCAGTGATTAGGCGTTCCGGGGCGTTTGAGAACATCACTGTCCTGCGGATCGGAGAACATGTAATGATGATAAAACCTTGCCAGTCTTCTCTGTTTCACTTTCACAATGTCGGCATCGTATGGAATCGTGATGTCTGATTTAACAATGATAGAGGTGTCCGGGTAAATCACTTTCTGATACTTTTTCAGCCGGATGCTGTCATTATCCTGCGCATGGATTCTACTCCACAGCAAGAGGAACACGATGAGATTAAAAAGTAAAATTCCGGAGTATGATTTCACCGATTTGAAGATAAATACAAAAATGCCTATTGGCTAACTAAAATTTTTTAGTTAGTCAATCGTGAAAAACAATATTTGCTCACCACATTTTTAATAATACTCAATCCTTGCCAAACAAGGTTTTTCAGCAGCATAACCGCATACCGCTTTTCTGATTTTTTCATTCACTCTCTCTTCCGGATAGGGCATCACTTTTAACTCACCGATTGACCAATAGGTGATATCAATAAAAACCGCATTTCCTTCTTTTCTCAGATATTGTCCGATGTAGGGTGGTAAATCCGGCAATAAATTTTGGTCAACATATAATTTGGGATAAGGAACTTTAAAGGAATACAAACTGGCGGAAAGATAATGGTCCCATTTACCCCAAAAATTAAATACCGGCATGATGAACACAAGCAGCATCACCAAACCTTTCGTGAACGAACCTTGCGGCAGCAACCATCTGCTTAAACTGATTTTTCCTGCATTCCAAAAAACGAGAATATTCAGACCAATTAACGTAAGATTCCAGGGAATCACAATTTTATTCCAATTAAGTCCAAGCGGACTCAGAAAAAGGATGATTGCGAAATGCATGAAGACCAATAGAATGACCGAGCTGTTTCTGGTTCTGTTAAACAATAAACCCAGCGCAATCAGAATTTCAGATAGGGGGATGACCAAGATGAAGTATTTCAGATAATTGATTTCAAAAAAATGAACCGGGAGATTCAATAAGTTGCCGGCAACAAACGGATACATCCTGTCAATAAAATGATGATTAATTTTATGAATACCCGCCCAGAAATATGTCCCGAATAAAATGATTCTGATACATTGAATCGCGAAAGCGTTTTTTCTGTGAAACTTCTTCGCGGAAAAAACCGCGATACATAGCAACATCAACAGCATTTGATAGAGATAAGGCTGCAACCGGTTTTGGTCGCCCAACACCATGAAAATAAAAAGCGTGATGAGCGCGTAAGTGAAAAATGGGGAATTTCTGAAAATGAGGATAAACAATGGAAACGATAGCAACATCACTGCAAACAAATATTCAACAGCGCCATGAAAAACAGGAAACCCGTCAAAGACCGGAGCAAGCGGATAATTTCTGTTTGTGAGCCAAAGCTGAAATGAAATCAAAAAAATCACAACAAGCGTGATGCAGAGAATCAATCTCGCATATTTTATCCGGTTGTATTCTGTAAATAAATCGAAACTGTGCATGGGGTGATTTATGATATTTTTTTCCTAAACTTTTTTCCGCCACACAAAATATGTTTTCCGTTTGTATTATTAAAGGACAGTTCTAAAAATTGCTCTTTTTGATTGCCTCATCCCTTGCTTTCTCCTAAGGAGAAGGAGATTGAGGATTTTAAAACTGTCTTAAAATATTCTCTCTCCAAAAAACAATTTCCCCGATTCCATCCCTTTTTTTTCATCGTAACTTTGAAAAAAATATTTTAGGAAATGGAAACGATGCTTGCAAATCACGCGATTGAACTCGAAGAACGCTATGGCGCGAAAACGTATCACCCCTTGCCGGTGGTTTTGAAAAAAGGAAAAGGCGTTTACCTGTGGGATGTGGACGGCAAAAAATATTATGATTTTCTTTCAGCTTATTCCGCAGTGAGCCAGGGTCATTGCCATCCGAAAATCATTGAAGCATTGAATGAGCAGGCGCAAACGCTCACGCTCACCTCCCGCGCGTTTCACAACAATGTGCTTGGCGAGTGTGTGAAATACATGAGTGAATATTTCGGATACGAAAGGGTGTTGCTCATGAATTCAGGCGCTGAAGCCGTGGAAACCGCCATCAAATTAGTGCGCAAATGGGCGTATGAAGTGAAAGGATTGCCGGAAAACAGCGCGAAGATTATTTTCTGTGAAAATAATTTTCACGGAAGAACCACCACCATTATTTCCGCTTCCACCGATGCGGATTCCAAAAACAATTTCGGACCGCACACGCCCGGGTTTGTCATCATTCCCTACAATGATTTAGCCGCGTTGGAAAACGCGCTAAAAGATAATACCGTTGCAGGTTTTATTGTGGAGCCGATTCAGGGCGAGGCTGGCGTTTTTGTTCCCGATGACGGTTATCTAAAAGGCGCTTATGATTTATGCAAACAGGCAAATGTGTTATTTGTGGCTGATGAAATTCAGACCGGGCTGGGAAGGACGGGCAAACTGCTGTGCTGCGACAACGAAAACGTGAAGCCTGATTTGCTGGTACTTGGAAAAGCATTGTCAGGCGGAGTGTTGCCGGTGTCGGCTGTGCTCGCGAATGATGAAATCATGTTGCTGCTGAAAACCGGTCAGCATGGTTCTACCTTTGGCGGCAATCCGCTTGCCTGCCGCGTGGCAATGGCGGCATTGGAAGTCATCCGCGAAGAAAATCTCGCGGAGAACGCTTTCAAAATGGGAAATATCTTTCGCGAAGAACTGAAAAAAATCAACAGCCCACTCATTCAGGACGTCCGTGGAAAAGGATTGCTGAACGCGATTACTGTTTCAAATGGAAAAGATAACGCGGCTTGGGACCTTTGCCTGCAACTGATGGAAAACGGCTTGCTTGCCAAACCGACTCACGGTGATAAAATCCGGTTCGCTCCGCCATTAATTCTGAATGAGACACAGTTGGAAGAATGTATTGACATTATCAGGGATACGGTGTTGGAATAATCTCAGAGCATTACCCTGATATTATTTCACCCCTTCGGGGTTTCATTTATCTTATTTCCCTTTTTTTTATAATCATTCCATCCGCCTTGGCGGATTGGTTAAAAACAACTCGAAAGGAGTGAAATGATTATAGAGTTCTTCGAAGAACTAAATTTTTTTCGTCATTGCGAGAGAGGAACGAGCGAAGCAATCCTCTTCTTTCAGGGGATTGCTTCGGGAATGGCATTCGCTCTGAACAATCATTCCCTCGCAATGACGCCTTTTTTGAACCTATAGAAATATACATTCTTTGCATGAAGCATTCATATATATCACGGAACCCACCAGGACATCGCGAATGCACATTATCTTAAACCCATTCTCTCAGTTATTGACTAGTTAACTTCCGATTTATTAGCTTTACACCCTTCCTGCAAGGGCGTGTTTCTATGATAAAACCATTTTCCTGTTCCCGGCTTTTATTCCTGAGTGTAATTGTATTGTTTTTCTGCGGATGCAATGATTTCAAACATCTCAGCGACAGGGGCAAATTATTAGTAAAAACTAAAGAACAATTATTCAGAGGCGTTGACTTTGATATGAAATTGAACGAGGTGCGCGAACTGGAAGAAATCCAACCGCACACCGAGTATGCCGACTACCTGCTCTACCGTATTTCCGGAGATTCCATTGGCAAGGGAGAAACCATTGATGTTGAATATTTTTTCAACAAAAAAAACCAACTTGATTTGATTATCGCTTTTTATAATCTTTCCGACAAAACAACCATCCGACCGTTGGTACAGGAATTAAAGGGCTACTATGAAAAAAAATATGGCAAGCCGAAAGAAGACGAGTTCGGCTGGTTTCATTGGGAAATCCGGGATAAATCCGGAGAAAAAGGAGTTATTGAAATCAACTTAGTCGGTGAAACGGAAGAAGGATACATGGGCGTGGAATTGGAATTGATTAAATATTACGAATACGAGAAGCGTAAATAACCCGGCATTTTTCCGGGTGAATATTTACGAGAGCATGCAATGAAAAAAATAGTGATTCTAACCGGAGCCGGAGTGAGCGCTGAAAGCGGCATCAGTACATTCCGGGGCGCTGGCGGGTTGTGGGAAGGACACAGCATCTATGAAGTTGCATCTCCGCAAGGCTGGGCAAGCAATCCTGAATTGGTGCTCAATTTTTACAACGAAAGAAGAAAAAAACTTTTAGAAGTTCAACCCAATGCCGCTCATTTCGCGCTCGCTGAACTCGAACACTATTTCGATACTCATGTGATTACGCAGAATGTGGATGATTTGCATGAAAGAGGCGGCTCAAAAAACATCATCCACCTCCACGGAGAATTATTCAAATCACAAAGCTCCCGTTATCATGAGATGATTTATGATTGTAAAAACGACATTCATTTGGGAGATGTTTGCGAAAAAGGCGCGCAACTGCGCCCGTTCATCGTGTGGTTTGGCGAACAAGTGCCCATGATGGAGCGTGCGATTGAAATCGCTTCGAGGGCTGACATTTTTATCGTGGTGGGCACCTCGCTGTTGGTTTATCCTGCCGCGGGATTGATTGATTATGTGCGGCATTCCGCGATGAAATACATCATTGACCCGCAATTACCGGAAGTGCCTTCCATTTCGAATATTGAATATATTCAAGCCAACGCCACAGCCGGAGTTCCCGCTTTGGTAAAAAAACTAATTGCTCATGAGCGCTATTGAATTGAAAGACGAACCCAATCCCTGGACAAAGAAATCGGAAAAAATCATCTATGATAATCCGTGGATGAAAGTGCGCGAATTCCAGGTGATTGACCCGGCAGGAAATGACACCATCTATGGCGTTGTCAGCGCCAAACACCTCGCGGTCGGCATCATTCCTTTGGATGAAAACAACAACACGTGGTTGGTCGGGCAATTCCGGTTTCCCTTAGAGCGCTATAGCTGGGAAATCGTTGAAGGAGGCGGCAAGTTCGACATTGACCCCATTGAATCCGCTCAAAGAGAACTCAAAGAAGA
>JBGTCY010000251.1:0-2421 GCA_041748615.1 Chitinophagales bacterium | reverse complement strand
GATAACGGAAAATGTGGACATCATTAACTACGGCATTTATGTGAACCGCACCGGCAGCAACTCCAACCGGGTTTATAAAAACTACATCAATGATATGTTAGCCTCATTGCTTGCCAGCGAAACCAACGACAACACCCAGTTTCTTTGTAATGAAATGAATGATGCAGCGTATCATATTGCGGTGTTTGAGGGAGGGACGATTAGAGACAATCAGGGTGGATGCGATATACAGTTTGGATTAAGACCTGCTGGAAATATTTTCTCAACATGTAACACTTCTCTTACCTATGCTCATTTATATAATCACGATAACAATGCTCTTATCACATACCACTACGAGCCTACTTCTAATCAAGTTCCAACATCCGGTTGCGCGAGCCCTCAATTTGACCTCGATGATTGCACTGATATTGCTTCATCTTGCCCCTCTAAAATAAATTACTTCATCAGCAATCCACCTGTAAACCCGGGAGTGATAACCGGGCATACCGCTACCTGCTTGGTCTGTATCAACGGGGGCATTTCAGGTATGAAGCTGGGACTACATTCCGATTGGGAAAGCTTACTAAGTATGGTAAATGGATATGATTTATCTTCCAATGCAATGAAAGACTCGCTTGTGAACCAGGGTAACAGACTACCCGATGAAATTTTATTGGATGCTATTATTAAGAAAGAGGAAGAAGGCGATTCCCCTTTTTTTTCCGATGTGCAGTTGCGGGATATTCTGGTTGCTAATGCACCCAACACTTACCGTGTAATCAAAGTTGCTCGTGAGCGTGTACCCACGTTAAGCGGTGATGTACTGCCACAAATAGAAGCCGCGCAGGACAGCCCCGCAACAGCGCGGCTCGACACCATGAACGCCATTTATGCCTTGGAGCATGACAAACAGATTATCTATAATTCTTTCATCCGCTTCGCTCTGGAAGACTCAAACGATATTATCATAGCTCACGTAATTGATTCACTGCTATTTGAAACGGATATAGAATCAAAAGTCAAACTTGTTGAAATGTATCTCGTTGCTGATTCTTTGGTAGCGGCAGGTAGCGTATTGAGTTCGTTAAAACTATACAATGAAGAACTCCGGCAATTCAGCAAACTCATGAAAATCTATTTGGAATTGCGGGAGGAGGATAAAGATTGGCCGGATGCGGATGGCGGTGTGATTGAACAACTTTGGAATATTGTTGATACCAGAACAAAGGCATCGGTAAAAGCCCAGAACATCTTGTCACTACTGCTTGATACTACATTCGCTGAACTCATTGAGGAAATTGAAGTAGGCGGCAGTCCGAAAACGAGTAATCTGCAAGCAGGCAAGCCGAAGGATGAATCGTCAGCTCAAACCGAATCGCTGATAAAAGTTTACCCTAATCCTGCAAAGGATGAAATAATAGTTGAGCTACCTGTATCGGAGTCCGATTGGCAGTTAAAGATTACCGGCATTGTAGGGATAAATAATATTCAGAAACGTATTAGTGCAAATACCATAAAGCACATTATCAGCGTGAAAGAATTACTTGATGGTTTGTTCATTTATGAAATAAAAAATTCTCAGGGTACGCAAGCTAACGGAAAAATCGTGATTATAAAATGAGATGGTTCCTGACAATATTATTATTCAGTAGCAAAGTTTGTTCTCAAACAATTACATTCAGCAAAGCCATTGATTATAAAGAAGGACTGGAATTTCCGATTTCTGTAATTGAAACGGATTCAGGGTACACCCTAATGGGTACAGGTTATGATTTTTCAGCGATTGGAGGATGGAGAGGTTGCGTTTTTATAAAAACAGATTTAAATGGCGACACTACCCTATCAAAATTTTACGGAAAAAAAACGGTCAGTCAGTATGCCGGTTGGATAGGTAGTTTCATTAAGTTGTCAACTTACGGTTATGCAGTGGGGATTACTGAATTTGATTCAGTTAGAGATAATTACAAAGCCTCCTTAATTAGGTATAATGAGCTTGGCGATACGCTTTACATAAAAAGGTATGGGGGGGGGGGGGATGACCTTGCGAATCAGTCAATTGAAACTTATGATACAGGATTTGCTTTGTTAGGGAAGACTACCAGTTTTGGGATTGCTTTTTATCTCGTGAAAACAGACAGCCTTGGAAATTTTGAATGGCAGAAAACTTATGTCCATTCTTCAGATTCAAGAGGATTGGCAATTGCCCACGCACATGATGGTGGTTATATTATGAGTGGATGGGGAATCACTCCGGGGCGCAGCAGAGATACGTATGTAGTAAAAGCTGACAGCGCTGGTAATGAGCAGTGGAAAAAGTGGTATGGAACAAAAAATGATGATGGAGGGGCTTCTCTTTCGCTGTCAAGTGATAGCTCCTATATTGTTTATGGAGTGATAGATACATTTAATCTTACTACAACCACTGGGCAAAAACTATGG
>JBGTCY010000250.1:0-23294 GCA_041748615.1 Chitinophagales bacterium | reverse complement strand
GCAGGCGTGTTTCGCACATCGGCATTACTGCCGTGCATACGCGATTGGATGCGCCACTCGTGCGCAGACCGGCTCCCTACAATCGTTTTGAATTTACAGGTGACCGACTCACCAACTTTGGCATGGACTACGCGCTGTTGGTTAAAAACTTTTATTTCTTCGGTGAATATGCCATGAGCGGCAACATGGGATTTTCCACAATTCACGGCTTCATCTCCAGCCTGGACCCGAAAGT
Organism: Chitinophagales bacterium; assembly: GCA_041748615.1. Lineage (GTDB taxonomy): Bacteria > Bacteroidota > Bacteroidia > Chitinophagales > CAIOSU01 > JBGTCY01. The sequence goes on along the minus strand of JBGTCY010000250.1, from coordinate 23,059 downwards.
GGATATTGCTGTTGTGTTTCGCCATTACCAGCATGATTATCAAAGTTTGTTCAGTAATCCGTTTAGCGAGAGCCGTAATTCGGCTAACGAGCAGGGAATTTATGCGGGACTCACCGTGAAACCTATCGGCAGAAAATTACAGATTGACACCTACCTGGATTATTACCGGCATCCGTGGCTGCGCTTCAATATTGATGCGCCTTCATCGGGTGTTGATTTTTTCACACAAGTCACCTACAAACCTTCGCGCACCATTGAGATTTACGCCCGCTATAAGAACGAAACCAAACTGCGCAATTTCCCGAACAACACCACGAAGATTGATTACCTCACGGATGCGCATCAGCAAAACACGCGGCTGCATTTTCGCTACAAGGTTTCGAACTCGGTGACTTTATCAAACCGCATTGAGATGGTGGTTTTTGATTTTGGCGAACAGAAAGAATACGGCTATCTCATCTACCAGGATGTAGATTTCAAACCGCTTTCACTACCCATCTCATTGTCCGCCCGTTTCGCGCTGTTTGATACCGAATCCTTCAACTCGCGCATTTACGCGTTTGAAAAAGATGTGCTGTATGCTTTTTCCATTCCCCCTTATTATAATCGCGGCACACGGTTTTACCTTATGTTGCGCTACCGCATTGTGAGAGGCGTGGATGTCTGGGTTCGTTTCGCGCAAACCTATTGGGCGAACAGGGATACTTTCGGTTCAGGATTAGAAACCATCGAGGGGAACACCCGCAGCGAAATCAAAGCGCAGTTGAGGCTGAAGTTTTGATTTTGGCGCAACTCCAGAATAACTTCCTCAAGATGTCTAATCGCTAAAGTCTAATATCTGATTGCAGAAAGCAAAGATGGGGGAGAATATATTACAACAAAACTAACATGTCAGGAAGTTTTATTTGTAAGCGCCTAATTGAAAACAAGCGGTTAGAATACATGTATGTCGGACAGCCTACAAATTCATGCTGCTCCAGTCTGCGACTATACTTCCTCCTTCTTTCTCGCTTTGAGATATTGCTTGCGGTGGCTTACTTCATCCACCACCAATTTGCTGATGATTTCGTGCATCACTTGCGTGGTGCCGGCTCCAATGGTCATCAGCCGTGTATCGCGGAAAGCGCGTGCGATGCCAAAATCTTCATGATATCCCCAACCTCCGTGAATCTGCAAAGCGTCATCAATCACCTTGAAACTTTCTTCCGAAACATATGCCTTCGCCATCGTGATAATTTTAATCGCTTCAGGTCCTGTTTCAATATATTCCTGCACCGCTCTGAAAGTGATGGAGCGACAGGCTTCCACCGTGATTGCCATCTGCGCGAGCTTGTGGCGAATCACCTGAAATTTATTGATGGACTTGCCGAAAGCCGAACGCTCGCGGGCATATTGTTTCGCTTTTTCCAGCGCCCATTCCGCGCCATACGTCCCCATCACAGAAGCAATCAGTCGCTCTTCCTGAATGTTGTTCATGCAATAATAAAACCCCATATTCAACTCACCAATCAACGCTGATTTAGGCACTTTGCAATTTTCAAAATACAACTGACCGGTGTCCGAAGTGTGCATCCCTAATTTGTCATGCACCGGCACAGCCGAGAAGCCCTGAGTTTTCGTGTCAAACAACAGGAAACTCAGATTATAACCTTCACCCGTGCGCACCAACAGCACAATAAAATCCGCCATCGTACCATTGGTAATCCACATCTTTGCGCCATTCACCAAAAAATGGTCGCCTTTGTCTTCCGCGCGCGTTTTGATGTTTGCAAGGTCAGACCCCACGTCCGGCTCCGTTAATCCAAGCGAAGCGATTTTTTTTCCCTGCAATGCGGGAATGAGATAATCCTGTTTTTGCTCATCAGTTCCCAACGCGCTAATCAGCGGCAAGGGCAAATAGGTATGCGCATAAAGCGACATCGCCAACCCGCCAAGATTTGAATAAGCCAGTTCCGAAGAAATCACCACCGCAGCCCACAGGTCCATCCCGCTGCCTCCCACATCTTTCGGAAAGCTCACACCAAAAAAACCGAGTTCACCCATGCGCTCAAAAATATGTCGCGGACACACTTTGTTTTTTTCCCACTCGCTCGCGTGCGGTATCATTTCTGTTTCCATAAACTGCCTGAACGATTCGCGCAGCAGTTCGTGCTCTTCAGTAAAAGGATTTGTAGTCATCATCGTGTTTTTTTGATATCCCAATATTAACAATTTACTTTTCAATCGGTTTATCCTGACTCCGTGAATTAAAAAATGAAAGTGGCAATAGCATTGGCGCTTGCTCTGTACGTATCTGCCTTTCTTTGACTCGTAGCGTTGCGCGATGTGAGTTCGTTACCTTCGAAGGAGCAGAAATTCAACTTGATTTTTACAATGCTATTTATTGAAATCGCACAAACGCACGTTGGCTTTTGGACACGCTAACCCCTCAGGCATAAACCCAATCGTTTCGCCAACCCTCAATACTGACGTTTCATATCTCATTTGTCAGGATTGTCCTGACTATTTTACTATGAATGATAACTTAATTATCCTTTTGCGCACCTTTTTTCTACCAAAAGGTCGCCCATACTGGGCTTATTTAGAGTTCCGTCAGCAAAGACCATTTGGTTGTCATAAAACTTAGCCACGTTTCCAAAAACTCAATTCATCTAATATCTAAAATCTAATATCTGCTAATGAAGGCTTTCAAATTGGGAATGTTATTTTGACAACTTCATTAAACTTCCGCTTTCCAGGTAGCAGGGCTTTCTCTCCATGTTTTCAGCATTTGCAATTCATCTTGACGGATAAAATTCATCTCAAGAGCGACTTTCAACAAGGTATCATAATCACTCAGGGTGTAAAGCGGACAACGCGCGGCCTCAAAGTTTTTTTCAGCCAATTCAAAACCATAACTGAAAGTTGCCAGGATACCCATGGTTGAGCAGCCCGCTTCCTGCAAAGGCGGCAATACCGCCAGCGAACTTTTTCCGGTGGAAATCAGGTCTTCAATAATGACCGTTTTTTGTCCTTGATTGATTTCTCCTTCCACCTGTCTGCCCGTGCCATGCTTTTTTGGTTCTGACCGCACATAAACAAATGGCAGGTTGAGCGCATCCGCCACGAGCGCTCCCTGCGCGATGCCGCCTGTGGCGACACCTGCAATTAATTCCACTTCGCCAAAATTCCGGCTGATGATTTCCGTCAAACTGTTTTTTATCAATGTACGCAACACTGGATGTGACAGCGTAACGCGATTGTCACAATATATCGGTGAGCGCCATCCGGAAGCCCAGGTAAATGGCGCATCAGGTTGAATAATAATAGCTTTAATTTTCAGTAATTCAGCCGCTATTTTTTCGGCTAGCTCAATCTTGTAAATCATGGAACAAAGCTATTTAATTTTTTCTGGCGACAGGCAAATAGAAATCATCGAAGACAGTAAATTAATTCATACTGAAATATTCTTAGATGGAATCCGGTTCGATTTTCAAGAGGATAAAATAGCTGACATTCTAAAGAAATTGGTCAATGATTTTGAAGAAAGAAAAATCAATCAATTTGAAATCAAATGTAGTCATCCAACGCGTGTTTTAGAAATAATCAAGGGTTACTATGATGCATTGCTGCTTGCAGCCGGAGGATTGGTGCTGGAGCCAGCAGGCAAAATATTGTTGATTCACCGGCTCGGTAAATGGGATTTACCAAAAGGAAAATTGGAACCGGGAGAATCGGCTGAAGATGGCGCGTTGCGGGAAGTGGAAGAAGAAACCGGAATCGGGAATTTAAAAATTATCTCAGATTTAGGCAGCACCTATCACACTTATATTCAAGCAGGAAAAAAAAAATTTAAAGAAACATTTTGGTATTTGATGACTTCGGAGGGAGGCGAAACTGTGCCGCAACGTGAAGAAGCGATTGTAAAAGCGGAATGGATTTCAACCTCTGAATTGAATCAGGTTTTTGAAAATACTTATCCGAATATTTTTTTATTGCTTAGACGCTATCTAAAAATGAAGAATTAAAACATCTACTTGACACTCACCTGATTATAAACCATTAAAGAAATTTCTGAAATAGTCTGCCTGAGCCTGTTAAAGTCATTTCCTTTCGTCATGATACAAATCAAGTAAGGCGAATTGGGAAGATAGACAATGCCGCAATCGTGTAATTGTTTGATGTTGGAATCTACAAAACCCCGCTCCCCGAATTTATGAGCCACCTTAATTTTCTGGGGTAATTTTCCCGGGATTCCCTCTCTGAATTGAGCGCGGCTGAGCATCTCCAGCGCTTTCTCCGACATCTCGCGATTCAGGTAGGTAGCATTGTATAATATTCTGAAAAATGAAGAATATGTTTTAACGGAGACAAAATCCTCTGAAGGCGTTGACTCATCAATTTTCAACCCGATTTCTGCCATGGATTTAATAATAAAATCATCACCAACTAATTTAAAAATCAATTCTTTCGCATCATTGTCAGAATTGATAATCATACTTTCCAATAATTGATTGACAGTATAAGAATTTCCGGGTGTGAGTCTTTCAATTAAAATATTAGGCGTGTAGTTGGTGTCAAGCGGAGCGTCATAAACAAATTTCTTATCTAATAAAGACATATCCGATTCTATCTTCTTTAATGCAGCGATTAAAATCGGAACCTTTAATAAACTTGCCGGAGAATAGTTATGGTCTTCATTAATCCCAATCCAGGGTCCGTTATTCAATGCTCTGAAATAAACGGATACATGGCTGACAGAACCATTTGTCATTTGTTGGTTAATATATTTTTTTAAATCTTTTTCCAATTGCACATACGCTAATAGTTTTGAGGGGTAATAATTATCACATTCCAAGAGCGGATTTATAAATTCATAACCGCCTCCGCGTTGTTCCGTCATTTCCTGCTGATACTTTACGACAGTTTGAGGCTGAATTTCAGGCTCCGCTTTTTGAGTGAATTGAGCGATTAAATATCCTGCTGATATTCCTGCGATTAAAAATAGAATAGGGAGTAAAAAATTCCGATAGTTTTTCATTTTTGGTGTTAAAAGCGGGCGAATGTTAGCGCTTTTAATTCAAATCAACAAAGTCAGAAATTGGTTAACTGAATGAGATGGCAGGCAACGATTCCGGCTGTTTCTACCCTGAGTTTTGAGTTGCCGAGGCTGACCGGTTCAAACCCGTTTGATTTAGCCTGATGCAGTTCGTTTTCAGTGAAATCACCTTCCGGTCCAATCAGCATCAGGGAATTTTTACCTTTTAGATAACTGTCTTTTAAATGAGGCAACCCGCTTTCACAAGTAGCGATAAACTTTTGCAAGTCCGTCATGAAACCAACAAGCATCATCTCCTGAAATTTTCTTGGCTCATGCAACTGAGGCAAGTATGCTTTTCCGGATTGTTTCATCGCGCTGACGATGATTTTTCTAAGTCTGTCGGTATTCAGCCTCGACCGCTCCGACCGCTCGGTAAACATTGGATAGATGGTATCTATCCCGATTTCGGTTGCTTTTTCCAGGAACCATTCAAAACGGTCAATATTTTTTGTGAGTGCAATACCGACAGCGGTTTTATATTCCAACTTCCCGTAATTTTTTTTCTGACTGATGATTTTTAATTCACACAATTTTTCCCTGTCATTGATAATTTCAGTGGTAAACAGATTCCCTTTGCCGTCTGTTACTTCAACAGTATCGCCTCGTTTCATTCTGAGTACTTTCAGACAATGCCTTGATTCATCCGCATCAAGGGTAATGATTTCAGTGGAAAAAATTTCAGGTTGATAAAATGTTTGCATGAAATGATGCTGAATATAGATAAATGATTCAATCGAAATAAAAAAGGGTGACATCAAGCCACCCTTTTTTATTTCAGGAAATAGGAATTACCGCAACAAAGTAAATGCTCCTTGCAGGTTTACTTTTTCCCCGTCAAAACGCTGCACGACTGCATAGTAAACATAAGTTCCCATCGGTTGTTCCTGACCTTTGAAGCTGCCATCCCATGCGCTGGCATCATTATGTATCAACTCGCCCCAGCGATTATAAACTTTGAATTCAACAACCACATCCGCGCCACGAGTGATTACTCCAAAAACATCATTCTCTCCATCGCCATTAGGCGTAAACGCATCCGGAATTCCAAAAAATCCACCAACCGTAATACTCACCGTATCCGTTGCTTCACAAGTTGTGATTGCATCAGTAACCGTCACAATGTAATCTGTATCTTCCGAGGGTGTTGCAACCGGATTTTGCGCACCGCTTTCATTCAAAGTAATCGCTGGTGTCCAGTCATAGATGTAACTGCCCGAACCGCCAGAAACTACCGTGACATCTAATTGCGCGGATTCTCCCGGACTGATGATTGTCGTATCGGCAAAAGCATCAATCACCAATGGACCTGTAACCACTTCAACAGTGCCTTCCACGGTGCATCCGCTATTGTCTGTCACGGTCACCGTGTAAAATCCGGCATCCAAATCAGTGATGGTATCACCGGATTGCGGAGGCGTAGTGCCCCACAAATATTGATAACCGCCTGAACCGCCATCCGCAATGGCAATCGCAATGCCTTCTCCGGGAGCGAAACAAATGCTGTCCGGGAAGAACATATTGATTAAGAAAGAATCCGGTTCAAAAATGTAGGCTGTCGCTTCTGATACACATTCTTCCGAATCAGTCAGTGTGACGGTGTATTCACCGGGAGCTAAGCCTGTGATGGTTTCGGTGGTAATTCCATTTCCCCAATCATAAGTGAATGGCGCAACACCTCCGCTGGCTGCAACAGTGGCGGTTCCGTCATTGCCGCCATAGCAGGTAACATTGGCGCTGTTTTGAATGTAAGCGAACACTCCTGAATTTCCGACAAAAACAGTTTCCTCAATCACACAACCTGAAACATCGTCTGTTACAGTAACCGAATAATTACCAGGTTCAAGGTTGAATGCCGTAGGCGTTGATTGATTTTGCGGGTCGTCCCATTGATAAGTGAATTGACCGCTTCCGCCACTCACCAAAATGGTTGCGCTTCCGTCTGTAGTGCTACCGCAGGAAGCAGGCAGAGTGGTCGCAGTATATCCCGGTGGTTCATCAACAGAAACTGTAATGGTCAACTCATCCGTACAAAGTCCGGCTGCATCAAAGCCAACAATCAGATAATCCGTAGTCAGGGTTGGAACTAATGTGATGGTCGCTGTGGTAGTATTGATAGGTCCGACTTCAGGTTGCCAATCGTAAGTAGTTGCTCCGCTCAAATTCAGCGCGACTGTATCTCCGAAACAAATTGTTAAATCACCCGTCACTTCTACAGTGGGTGTGGGAAGAACGACCAAAGTAATTGAATCGGGCTGCGACTCACCACAACAATCGGTGTTTACGGTTAATTGAATAATGTAAGTTCCGGGAGTATTGAATAATACATCATTCAGGAATTGTCCGGTAGGATTATTCGGAGTAGCGCCACCGCCCATATCCCAATTATAATCTACAGCCGGTGTCGGGCTGCTGAAATCCACCGGTTCGCGGGCGCAAATCTGGAATTCTTTCGGTCCGGTTGGTGTGGCATTCGTTTGAATTTCAGGACGGAAAGTAGCATTGTCAATCGCGATATGCACAAAACCCCTGTAATCATCCGCGCCATAGGTAATGTCTTTTCGTCCGATAATCGTGTATTGAGTGGTCACATTTGCGCCATTTCCGGTTGCCGGGTTTGCATTTGCGCCAAAATCCCAGGTGTTGGAAGCGATTGCTCTTAAATCTAGCGGGGTATTTGCGCAGGTAACATTCTCCGCTACTATCACCGGCTGAGCTACTAAATTGAACGTGATGTTTTGCACAACCAAAGGTGCGCCACCGTCAGCCTGAACGGTTCCGGTAGTTCCATTCGCACCGGTACCACCGGGTCCGCCCTGTCCGCCACTTCCACCATTGCCGCCATCACCATTTGGGGTTGAGTCGCATCCTGATGTTGTTCCGGTACCTCTTGTTCCACCTGCTCCTCCGCTACCTCCCGGACCACCTGTTCCGCCAACTCCTGGCGTTCCTGAAACTACGTTACTCGTGATTATATTACCATTTGCTCCATTGTTAAATAAGTAGATGCCAAATGAACCACCACCGCCATTACCGCCACCTCCTCCATTGCCGCCTTGTCCTCCGGCACCACCGCCACCGCCACCACCGCCATTGGTGTTCAATGCTGCACCACCGGCACCGCCACCGCCACCACCCGGTAATCCATTTGTACCGGAAGTGCCATCACCGCCAGTAGCACCCGGTATGAAAAATCCACCGGAAAAAGTTCCGGCAGGTCCAATGGTACCGGCTGTACCAGCGGTTCCATTTGCTCCGGGTTGTCCGGGTGCCGGTGATGTTCCTTCCAAAATACCTATAAAACCATCCGCACAAATTGTTGAACCGCTTCCACGCTGCCCTCCGGCACCACCTCCATTTTGACCAGGTTGACCGTTCTGTCCATTACCTCCGGAAAAGAAACCTCCACCCCCACCTTGTCCGCCATTTCCGCCACAACCTGACCATGCGCTGCATCCGCCTGTACCTCCGTTGCGTCCGCTGGCGTTGCCGCCATTCGCGCCATTCTGTCCACTTGTACCCGTTATCCCCAATCCGCCTGCTCCACCGTTTCCGGCAATAATCTGACAACGTACAATGTCATAGTCAGCGCAGTTGGTCAGATGCAAACCATAGGTGGTAATCCCTGCTTCACCCTGTGGGGCTGCCGGTGCATCAATTACCTGAATCGTCAGGTCTTGCAGTCTCAGGAAGTTTGCGCTGTTCGCGTAAAAAGCGACTAATCTTCTTGCCGATGGAGGACCTTCCGGATTTTGAGCATCCCTGAAAATAGTGGTCGCACCCGCAAGACTGATTTTATCCCAGTTACTTAACGGGTCAAAACCGCCTTCAATCGTCAGGTTGCTGGTGATGTTAATCGGGTTGGAAATTGTGTAAGTGCCAATTGCCATTTTAATCGTCAGGTTGTTACATTGAGACATTGAAATGGCAGTCAATAAATCCGTTGGGTCGGCAGGTGTTAACCCGCTTCCGGTTCCTGTAGTAGATACATATATATTGTTACAAACCTGCGCGGGTGGTGGAGGAGCGAAAGTAATGGTTGCCGTGTCAATAGCAGTACAGCCAAATTGATTGGTAGCGGTAGCTGTGAAACTTTCACCGGTGACTGTCGGATTTACAATAGAAATATTGCCGCTGATTCCGTTGCTCCAAACAACGGTTGCACCCGGTGAAGTGGATGCGGACAACTGCAAAGAACCGCCCTGGCAAATCACTGCCGTTTGAGGAAATACTTCCACATCCGGTAAGGGATTCACCGTAACGGTCACTAAATCGGCAGAAGCGCAACTGTCATCATAAATCGCCAAAACACGATAGGTTGTTGTCACGGAAGGGGTTGCCGTAGGATTCGGTATATTCGGGTTATCTAAACCTGTTGTCGGTGTCCAGCTATATGAAATCACATTAGCCGGTCCGGTAGCGGATAATTGCGTTGATTCGCCACGGCAAATTTGTGCGTCAGGACCCGCTGATACCGGTGGATTCGGATTCGGAGTTACATTTACTGTGTAAACGTAAGTGTTGGTTCCTGGAATCGGGCAGGCATCATCCAATACCTGGACTGTGAAGTTGTAGGTGCCGACATCATTAAATCCCGGTGTCCAGCAGAATTGAGCATTTTGAACCGGTGTGCCGGTAGGGATAAAAGTGGCACCGGGTATCGCGCCATTCCATGAGATGGAAACATTTTGTCCGGCATCGGGGTCGGTAGTGAAAATATCAAAACACAAAGGGAATCCGGTACAAACATCAATCACAAAATTATTGGTGCCGTCTATCCCGGAAGCAACGGGAGGCGTGTTCACACAATTCAATACCACCACCTGCAAATCGCGCATCGTGCTTCCGATTTTCACTCCGTTTCTGAATTCTTCCACAAGAATGGTAACCACCGCCTGTTGCTGACCGGCAGGGTTGAATGACATTTGACCGGTATTATTGTCGAAGTTGAAACCACCGGTCGTGTTCATGGGATTTGTGGGTGTGAAAGGCGCACGGTAAGGAATCGGAGTATTTGAGGCATCCAATGCGTTAATCAAAGTATAATGTAATGAATCACCATCTATGTCCACCGCGCCATGGTTATAATTAAAAACCTGACCGGCACAAACATAAGGTACCGGCAATGAAGTGAACACCGGTGAACTGTTGCATAATCCACCTGAATTATCCAACCAGGCTTCTACATAGATATTACGGCTGTCGGGATTGTTCAGGTTGGTGATAGCGGCATTACGACAACAAAGCCCGTAGCTGATAATCCAGTCATTACATTGTTGAGGAAGTGTGAAATTACCTCTGTAAATATATTCTTCAATCCCCGGCAAAGAGCCTCCCCGACAGGAAGAACTGTTCTGCTGATTCGGACATAATGGGGATACTTCACGTGTGCTGATTCTTGCAAGTGAAATAGTCGTATTGACACCGCAGGATGCCGATCGGATACTGACACCGGCTGAAGATGGCGCGCTCACCCCGCGACAATCGCGGTAAAAGACCAAAGTGAAAGTGTATTGATTGTTTCCCAAACATTGATAGGAAAGGTCAACACCTACGGCATGAGAAGCCTGTGCGTCATGGATACTAAATAACAGGAAAAAAGAAACAAGGATTGCCTGAACAAACAGAATTGTTTTTTTCATTGTGAATCAATGATTTAAGTTAAGCTGAATGGAATTTAAAACCTATTGGTCGGTAAAAATAATACTTGAAACACACATATCAAAGCGAAACTGAAAGATAGATTGTTCACTTTGTTGAAAAAGTCGGGTTTCAAATCACTACAATTAACATATTTCCATTTGGCAATAGGTGTATTTTTATTTCTGAAATCATTCGGTTGAATGAATTTATTTTTGAAAAAAAGATTACCCATGCAGATAAGACCTTTCCATGTTGCTTTTCCGGTGAAAGATTTAAATGAAACCCTGATTTTTTATCGCGACAAACTCGGCTGCACGATTGGCAGAACTGATGAAAAATGGATTGACTTCAGTCTTTTCGGGCACCAAATCACCGCGCATTTAAAACCCGAAGAAACCAGAACTGTCAGCGGCAACAAAGTGGATGGCAAGAACGTGCCTGTTTTACATTGGGGTGTAATCTTAGGATGGGATGAATGGCGCGGGTTTGCGCTCAAACTTCAAAAGGAACACATCGCTTTTATCATTGAACCTTACATCCGCTTCGAAGGGCAGGTGGGTGAACAGGCAACCATGTTTTTTTTAGACCCATCCGGCAACGCCCTGGAGTTTAAGGCATTCAAAGACGATTCTTACATTTTTAAATCCTGAAAATGAATGATTCTTTTTCATTCAGGAATTTCCGCTCCCTTCGTCTCAGCGGGAAAACTTTTCCAGAAAAGGTATTAAGAGCCTTTGCTCAAAAACAATCAGAACGCGCTCCAGCGGAAACATGGGAAAAACATTTTTACCGGTTTATAAAAGAGTGGCTTAATGAAAACGATTTTGTAGAAACAAAAACATCCGGCACAACCGGGGTTCCAAAAATCATCCGCTTAGAAAAAAACAAGATGCTGGCAAGTGCATTCTTAACGCTCCGGTATCTGCAAATAAATGAAAACAACAACGCGTTGCTGGCTTTATCCTGTGAACACATCGCGGGAAAGATGATGGTCGTGAGAGCTTTTGCCGGAAAATTGAATTTATTTACTGTTTCGCCAACAGCGAATCCACTGCTTCATTTTCCGGAAAACCGGCAGATTGATTTTGCCGCGTTGGTGCCTTTGCAGGTGAAGGACATCCTGTCAAACTCAGCCACAGTTCACCGATTTGAAAAAATCAGGAAAGTGATTATTGGCGGTGCGCCTGTGTCCGCTGAATTGGTTACAATCCTGAAAAAAAAGAGGAATGATGTGTTTGAAACATTTGGAATGACGGAAACGATTTCGCATATCGCGTTGAAAAAAATTTCAGGCAATGATGATAATAATGAGGATTCGCAAAATCCTGATTTTGAAACATTGGAAGGAGTGTTTGTTGAAACAGATAAGCGCGGATGTTTGGTGATTCATGCTCCATTTTTGTCCGAAAAACCAATCGTCACCAATGACCTCGTTGAGCTACAAGATGAAAATCACTTTCGCTGGCTCGGCAGGTTGGACAACGCGGTGAACTCCGGGGGGGTGAAACTGATTCCTGAATTGCTGGAAGAAAAAGTACGCAGGCTTATTTCGCAAAGATTTTTTTTCGCGGGATTGCCGGATGAAAAATTGGGAGAGAAATTAATTCTTGTCATAGAATCAAATCAATATCCGGAAGAACAACTCGCATTACTTCAAAATAAACTTTCAGACGTTCTTGGCAAGTATGAGTTGCCCAAGTCCGTTTTTTTTATTCCGGTATTTTCCGAAACATCCTCCGGAAAAATCAATCGAAAAAAAACATTGGCAGCATTTTCTGAAAATCAGATTTAGGAAATTTTGCAATCGGGAATAGGACACCTTGTTCTGGTGTCATTCCGGCTTTTTGCCGGAATCCCCTCTCAATTTTTAGGGTATGCCGTCCCGATATAGAATCATTGAGGCAAGACACTACATTTTCAGGATGGAAATTGCACCCTTGCATTCTCTTGTGTTATGCCGAAACAATTTTAGGTTTTCGAAAAAAGAAATGGTAAAACGTTCGGCATTAACCAAGAGTACGTCTCTTTTCTTCGAAAATTCGACTACTCTCGGTATAACCAATTCCATTTTTAATGTGAACAGGATGTTTTCAATTTCCATCCACTCAACAAAATCCTAACAGAGCGCAAAATCTATTTTCCGGATATTTCATAAAAATGTTGCATAATAACTTGACTTTAGCAGTATCAAAATTTTATGTGTTTTTACTAACGCATTCACCTTCATTTTTTTATGAAAATAATCATCATCCTGCTCATCATTACAATACCTGCAATTTTATACTGTCAGGATTCAGACCGCATACAAAAAGAAGTTTGGTGGAGTGAAAGCGCCCCTCCGCTTGACGCGCAGCAACAAAAAAACCAAACGATTGATATCATTTCATCAGAAGAGAAAACGGAACCCAAACCAATGCTCAAATTAAAAGCGGAAAAGAAAGCGCCTGTTCATTCATTTATCATTTGTATTTCAGCGGAAAAAACAGAGCAGCTTGCAAAAAAATCACTCGAAAATTTAAATATAAATGGAATTGAAGGAGGTTATTTGTGGATACCGGATATACAGCATGGCGGTAAACAATTGTACCGCGTTTATGCGGGTCCGTTGCCAACCAAAAGCGAGGCTGACCATTTATTAAAAAAGATTTCGGAACTGTTTCCTGACGCCTACATCAGTAAACTTTAGAATGTTTTTTTTAAGAATTGAAAAAAATAGAACAAGGAACACTTGGATTTGAAGGATTCGATTTATACCTTTAATCCGGTTTTTATTATTTATAATGACATCAATCACTTTTTCGCTTAAATCCTCCAACTTATGAAACCCACAACGATGAATTTCCGGCATGGAATCAGCATCTTGCTTATTTACTGTCTTTTGCTACTGCATGGCTCTTTATTCGCGGCTGATTTGACCCTCCAAATCGCTCAGGCGGAAGGAATTCCGGGCAGTGAAGTATTGGTAGAAGTAAAGGCATATAATTTCAATGAAATTCTCTCCATTCAAAGCTCTATTCTGTTCGACCCGGCTGTTGCGGATTTTATTGAGGCAACCTCCTTTGGTTTGCCCGGCTTGTTCAATGCCAATTTTGCCAATCCCGACAGCGGTGAAATTACTTTTTCATGGGATGACGGCTCATTAGCCGGTGTCTCTGTAGCGGATGAAACCGTTGTGTTTGTATTGAAGTTTTTAATTACAGGTACAGTGGGAGAACAAACAGTATTGAATTTTTCCAATTCACCAACAGAATTTGAGTTTAAAGATAAAGATAATAATGACGTGCCCTTCATTCTTACTTCCGGCTCTATTGCCGTGATAGAATGTCTGTTGAACAGCGATTGCGATAATGCCGACCCCTGCACCGAAGGTATTTGCAATAATGGCGAATGTAGTTTTCAACAGGTTACTTGTCCATCAGGCTCAGTCTGTAACCTGGGTAATTGTGAACCCTGTCCGTTTGGTTACATCGAAATGAATGGAGAATGTTCGCCTTGTCCTGCCGGCTCTTTTAATGATATTGAAGGGGCTATTGAATGTTCGCTTTGCCCTGCCGGCACATACTCCGATATCATCGGAGCAGCATCCTGTACGACCTGCGCAGCCGGTTCAGTTACGGTTGATGAAGGCTCTACGGAATGTGTGCCCTGTCAGCCCGGAACTTATGCGGATGGCAACCAATGCATTAACTGTCCTTCGGGTACATTCAGCGACACACAAGGCTTGACAGAATGCTTACAGTGCCCGCCCAACTCCGGTTCTAATAATTCTTTTACGGGATGTGTTTGCAACCCGGGCTTTGAAGAGAATCCAAATGGTGATTGTGTGCCGATTACCGAATGTATAATTGATGGAAACTGTACGGAAGAAGAACTTGTTTGCGGTGAATTCGGTACAGGCTGCGAAGGTGAGTATTTTGCTTCTTCGCTTACTATTGTAATGCCGGATTCATTAGGTGATTACGAACTTGTCGATATTCAGATTTTATCCATAGATGGACTTCCCGATGGTGTCACTTACAATTGTAATCCCTCTAGCTGTATTTATCTTTCCGGCAACACAGGTTGCATTTTAATTTACGGAACTCCGACTGAATCCGGAGTTTTCCCGATTAACATAACAAACAGGATCCGGGTAAGGGTTAACTTAGGATTTACAAGCATAATCGTATCAACTGATTCAGCCTCCTATGTCGGTGACATGCTGATAGAGGAAAAGGATTGTAATGGTGAATGTGGCGGCACCGCTGCTATTGACGGATGCGGAATCTGCTCAGGTGGAAATACCGGCATCCTGCCCGACTGCGATGATGGCGACCCCTGTACCGAGGATATCTGCGATAATGGAACTTGCATTTATATTGATAATTGCTGCACTGAGCATACCATATCAATGACCTCCGGCTGGAACACCATCTCCGCCTATGTCATCCCGGATCAGCCGAACATAGCAGATGTATTCAGCGGCATCACCTCCGATATTCAATTGGTGAAAAACAATGCCGGACAAACTTACATTCCAGCGTTCAGCATCAACAACATCGGCAACTGGGATGTCACCCAGGGCTACAATGTAAAAACAAGCGCTGCCACCACGCTCACCATCGGTTGCACGGAGGCTGACCCTTCAACGCCCATATCGCTGAGCGCTAACTGGAACACCATCGGCTACCTGAATGCCACCCCCATGGATGTTGCCACAGCGTTTTCTCCACTTGGGGCAAGTGTGCTGCTGGTGAAGAACAATGCCGGACAAACCTACATCCCGGCATTTTCCATCAACAACATCGGTAGCCTTCAGCCGGGTCAGGGCTATCAGGTGAAGATGGCATCTGCTGCAACGCTGGTATATCCCGCGGCAAGGCTATCCTCAGCAGTGAGTGAAAGCTACCGGGAGCAGAAGCGGACAACCTTTTTCTCCCCACCGGTCAACACCGGCACCAATGCTACCATCATCTTTCCGCAGGGCGCATTGGATGAAAGCTATGCAGCGGGGGATGAGATAGCCGTACTCACGCAAGCGGGAACGGTAGCCGGAGTTGCAGTAGTGGAAGAAGGGGCTTTCGCACTGACGGTTTGGGGTGATGATGCCACTAACAGCAACATCACGGAGGGCATGAAAGAGCAGGAGGAGTTCCGGTTTGTATATTGGAAAAAAGATTCAAATGCAGCGCGTGATGTTATTTACAACATCACAGAGGGACCTGTTCATTATGTATCGAATGGCATCTCAATCATTGAAACTGCGCAAAAGGAGGAAGGACCGGCAGAAGAAAATCAGTTTACGGGCATCGGGCCTGATGAGGACATTAGTTTTACCTGTATTCCAAACCCGACTTCGGGAAAAATATATTTCAATTTTTTCTTGAAAGAAATTTCATTTTTACAAATAAATTTTTACCATATTTCGGGCAAGTTGATATTGCATCATCCTGAGACAAAACTGATGAACGGCAGTAGTAATATCGAAATGGATTTATCCGGATTTGCGCAGGGACAATACTTTTATCAGGTGGTGAGTGAAAAATCAGTGCATGAGGGAAAAGTGATATTGCTGAATGAGTAAATGATAAATATTCAACAAAGTATTCAGTTAAATAAAAAAATAAAGTTTACATACATTTTAATAAAACATATATCAATAATATTATGAAAAACCAACTCTGCTTGCTGCTTGCTTTTTGTTTGTTTATTATCAATGCAAAAAGTGAAAATTGTCCGGGTGCCGACCCTTCGGTATGCTGGCCCTTTGTCAATACGGGCGCCAACCATACCATCATCATTCCGGCTGCTGCAAATCCAACAGTCAATGGCAATCCACTGCCTGCCGGCTCTTACATCGGAGTGTTTTTTAATGATGCCGGCACCCGTGTATGTGCAGGATATGTTTTGTGGAACGGCTCTAATACTTCCTTATCAGCTATGGGAGATGATGCCACCACCCCCCCAAAGGATGGATTTGCCACTAACGAGGAGTTTTATTATAAAATCATGCTGCCAAATGGAGACATTGCGGATGATGCGCAAGTAACTTATGAGGCGCCACCGGGTCCTTTCGGTTTGCTCACCCATACCGGCAACTATGCTGTAGCTGGGATAAGCCAGCTCACCTCAATTACTGCAACCACCAATGTTCCGGAATGTATTCATGACAGCAATTGCGATGATGGCGACCCCTGCACGGTGGGTTCCTGCAATGAAGGCGAATGTATTTATGTGCCTTTATGCGATTTTGGTATCTCTAATCTGGTAATTTCAGATGAGAGTATTCAGGGCTGCACCGATGGCGGCTTCATGCTTGATGTTTCAGGTGGAAGTTGTTTTCCTTTCTGGGACGCTACGCTCTATGGCGGCACCCGGTATGATATCGGATTATTTGTTTCATATTGGTATTACGGACAAGGAGCAACTGTTGATTTCACCAATACATTGAGCGCTGGCGACTATGTGCTCATTGTTTCTAATGCAAATTTCGGAGGTCAGTGTTCAGACACGCTTGAAATTATTGTACCGGCAATCACACCTTGTGTGTTGGAAGTTACGAATTTGGAATTTTCCAATGAAAGCGTTGAAGGCTGTAATGACGGCAGTATCACATTTGAAGTCAATGCTTTGACTTGTAACGATATATGGCAATCGTACCTGTATGATGAAGAGTACAATTCAACTTTAAATTATCATCACAGTTCTTGGGGCAGTGAAATCTCATGGGCAAATATTCAACCGGGAAGCTATTTCATAGTTGTGTTTGATAATTACAACGCATGTTCTGACACAATGGACATTATAATTGAAAACGGATTACCTTGCTCCCTTGAAATCAATAATCTGACAAAGGCGAATGAAACGGTTGAAGGCTGCAATGACGGCACGCTTTCATTCGATGTAACCGGAAACGGATGTAATAATTCATGGAACGCATATTTGTATGATGAAAATTTTAGCTGGCTGGGATATAGTTGGAATTATACTTCTTCACCGCCTTATCAAGCTACCGGACTTCCATCCGGAGTTTATCAGTTAGTGCTTAATGATGGCGGAATATGCGGTGACACGGTCGAAATTTCAATTGGAGAGGGCGCACCCTGCAATCTTCAATTAATTAATGTTTCAACCGAAAACGAAACCGTGGATGGCTGCAATGACGGCACGCTTTCATTCGATGTAACAGGAAACGGATGCAACAATTCATGGAACGCTTATTTGTATGATGAAAATTTTGGGTGGATGGGATATAGCTGGAATTATAGTTCAACACCGCCTTATCAGACTTCCGGACTTCCTTCGGGTGTTTATCAACTTGTGCTTGCAGATAACGGAATCTGCGGTGACACTGTGGAAATTTCAATAGGAACCGATGACCCGTGTAGCCTGCAAATCAACAATCTCGTTACGACTGATGCCACCGGAAGCTGTCAGGATAACGGCACCGTCAAGTTTGACGTAAGCGGTTTGAGTTGTAATGATTATTGGATAGTCCACTTATACACGGAGGGGTACGGTAATTCTATAGCGTGGTGGTATTCCGACTATAATGACCCTACCGTGGAGTGGGTGGTGCCGGTTGGAAATTATCATCTTGTGTTGACGGATAATTATAGCTGCGGAGATACGCTGGACATCGTGATTTCGGCTGATGGACCCTGCCTGCCGTTAGTGCGCGATGTGGAAGTTTCGGAATTAACCCCTGATTGCGAATATGGCACCATCAGGGCTACCCTTACAGGCGCGGCATGTCAGTATCAGTGGTTTGCGTATTTGTATGATGAGGATTACAACAATGAGTTGAAATCGCATTATTATTGTTCAGATTGGTGGTTTTGCGGAGGTGGGAATGATGGCCCAAACATTGTTTGGACTGACCTTCCGCCCGGCTCTTATCACATGGTGGTAACCGACAATGTATGTTCCGATACCGTTGATATTGTGATTGGCGCGACAGCCGCCTGCAGCCTCGAAATTTCCAACGTGCAAACCACCCCAGAATTGGTGCAGGGATGCCCCGATGCCGGCATAAAGGCTGAAATCAGCGGCAATAGCTGCCAGGGTTTATGGACCGCTTATTTATATAATGACGAATATAGCCAGGTCAATTCATGGCACAGTTCCTATGGCGCAACCATCAATTGGCAATACTTAATAGCAGGGGATTACCACATTGTGGTGACCGATGGCGTCAGTTGTGCCGATACGGTGGATATATCCATAGCGCCTGCGGGTGTCGCCTGCGGTTTACAGATTGACAGCTTGACTATCACAAACGGTACCGTGGACGGCTGCAATGACGGTTCATTTACTTTCAAAGTGTCAGGCGCAAGTTGCTATGACTCGTGGTCACCTACTCTGTATGACGAAAATTACAATTATATACCTGTATTTTTCTTTTCCGGCTCATATTATACAGTTTATAACATCTATGCGGGCGCCTACAAATTGGTTGTAACCGATGGCTACGCCTGTGCCGACACTGTGGATGTTGTGATAGAAAACGGACAGACGCCCTGCGGCTTGCAGATGTTCGATGTTGAAGTTACAGACGGACAGGTGGTGGGATGCGGCACTTTTAAAGCCAATGTCAGTGGAGCAAGTTGTCAGAATGTATGGTATGCTTACCTCTATGAGGAGGACTATTCAACCTATACCAAGATAGCTTACTATTACGAGGACTCGATTTCCTGGTTTGGCATAGCCCCCGGCAATTATCATGTCGTGCTGAATGATAATTGGGGAATTTGTACCGATACGGTGGATATCACCATAGGCACGAACGCCCCCCCCTGCGGGCTGAAAATTGATATTCTTGATATTGCCTCAACCACGGCTAATTGCGGTGGCGCAGTATCGTTTGAAGTAGGCGGGGCAAGCTGCAACGGCTTGTGGAATGTTAATTTGCTGGATGAATTTGGATCCGTCTATGGTAGCGCCAATCAGAGTTACGGCTCGCCATTGCAATTCACGAACCTTATACCTGGTGAATATGTGCTGATAGCGTATGATTTCCCGGATGGCTGCACCGATACAGTCAGTTTCATAGTAGAGCCGGGCGAAGTTTCATGCGGATTGAATGTTGAAAGCTGGCAAACAGACAATGCCGTGCTGGACTGCCATGACGGTTCATTGAGCGCCACCATTTCCGGGGCAAGTTGCTACAATGCATGGACGGCCTACCTTTATGATGAAACCTATAGTTCTAACATTTTTTCATCTTCAAATTATCTGCAAGGCTCGGTGAGTTGGTCAGGTATTCCGCCCGGCAATTATCATTTGGTGGTGAATGATGCGAACTGGGGCGGAGTATGTACCGATACCTTAGATGTGGTGATTGGTTTTGACTTGCTATGCGATGATGGCAATCCATGCACAGATGATTTTTGTGACAATGGGCAGTGCATTTATGTCAATGATTGCTCTCTCAGTGCTGGCTGTTGCTCCCCTGGCTTTGTATGCAATGGCAGCAGTTGTGTTCCATGTCCAGCCGGCACTTATGAAGATAACGGAGTATGTGTGCCCTGTGCCGCTGGTTCATTTAACGCTTTGGAAGCACAAACCTTCTGCAACCTTTGCGAACCGGGAACATTCAACCCCAACCAGGGAGCAACCTCCTGCCTGAGTTGTGATGCGGGCTCCACCTCAGATGAAGGCGCGGTAGCATGTACCCCATGTGATGCCGGAAGTTTCTATAACTCTTTAACCGGACTGTGCGAACCCTGCCCTGCCGGGTTTTACAGTGATGCTGAAGGCGCTATAGTTTGTCTGCCTTGTCAGGCAGGAACATTCAATAATGCGGAAGGACAAACTTCCTGTACAGCATGTTCGCCCGGCTCATTCAATGATTTGGAAGCACAAACCTTCTGCAACCTCTGCGAACCGGGAACATTTAACCCCAATCAGGGAGCAACCTCCTGCCTGAGTTGTGATGCGGGTTCTTCCTCCGGTGAAGGGGCAATAGAATGTACACCTGATTCGCCCATAAATGATGCATGTGCTGATGCAATTGAAATTCAGTGCGGCCAAACACTTTCTGGAACCACAACAGGGGCAACAGCAGATGGTTTAATCGGATGCGGTGCGGATGTTGACGATGCCGGTGTTTGGTATAGTTTGACGGGGGTTGAAGGATTTATAACTGTCAGTCTTTGCAATGCCAATACGAACTTTGACTCCAGGCTTGCAGTTTTTTCCGGTTCATGCGGCTCATTGGTGTGTGTGGATGAAAATGATGATTTCTGCGATACCCTTTCGCAAATATCATTTTCTGCAAGTGCATTGGAGCAATACTTTATTTATGTTACCGGCTTTAGTGGCGAATCAGGCAACTTTGATATCAGCGTTTCCTGCTTCTCCACTGAGAATGATTTGTGCAGTGATGCCATTCCGATAGAATGCGGCCAAACAATTTTAGGAGCAACCGGTTCAGCCAATGAAGATGTCATTCCCGATTGTGCCGGAGAATCAGGTACAGGACCCGGAGTTTGGTATGTTTTCACAGGCACCGGGCAAAATGTAAAAGTCAGCCTGTGTAGCAATGAAACCGATTATGATACAAAACTTTTGGTTTTTGAAGGTAACTGTAACGCACTCACATGCGTGGCAGCCAATGATGACAATTTAGCATGCTTTATCAGCTCGACCACATCAGAAGTAACTTTCTTTTCCGAAGCCGGAATAAATTATTATTTCTATGTTACGGGATATGAGGATGCCACCGGCATTTTTGAAATCAGCGTGAATTGCATAGAGGATAATCCAAATTGCAGTCAGCCGGATTTGCCGATTACGGATTTCGGATTGGCTTCAGATTCGCTCACGATTTCCACGGGCGCTCCGGGAGTGGTTTCTGATGTAAATGTTTATATCAACCTGACACATAGTTATATTGGCGACTTGTCCATCGTCATCGAAAGTCCAACCGGTACACAGGTATTTTTGTATGACCAAACCTGCGGCAACCAGCAAAATTTTGATGCTACATTTGATGATGATGGCAATCCGCTCACCTGCTTCACCATTGGCGGAGTAAGCATCATCCCCGAATCACCCCTTTCAGCATTTAACGGGGAATCACCAAATGGAGATTGGTTTCTGCATATTTTAGACGATGGATTAGGAGATGAAGGAATTTTAAATTCCTGGTGTTTGGAAATTACCACAGCTCCTTGTCCGCCCGGTACTTATGCGTTTGATAATGAATGCGTGAGTTGTTCTGCCGGCACCTATTCCGATATCAGCGGAGCAACATCATGTACTCCTTGTGAAGCCGGTTCAGTAGCACTTACTGAAGGCTCTATCGCATGTACGATATGCCCCTCCGGCACATTTCAGGTTGGCAATGAATGCGCGACTTGTCCTCCCGGCACTTTCAGCGCGGAAGGTTCAACCGAATGTACACCATGCCCCGCGGGAACAGCTAACGAAAATTCGGGCAGTGCATCCTGTACACCTTGTTCGCCCGGCACTTACAGCGAATCTGAAGGTACGGTATTTTGTGAATCATGTAATATGGGCACTTATTCAGATATAAGTGGTGCAACGGCTTGTGAATTTTGTCCACCGGGCAGTATCACACTAAGCTTAGGCTCTACGGAATGTACGTCCTGTCCCCCCGGTACTTATGCGTTTGAGAATGAATGCGTGAGTTGTCCTCCCGGCACTTACAGCGATACCGAAGGTGCGCTATCGTGTACGCCCTGTCCGGCAGGAACATTCAGTGCTGTTCCAGGCAACGCTCAATGTACCTCTTGCCCTCCCGGTACTTCCGCTCCTGATGAAGGCACGATTGAATGTACGGATAATTGTGAATTATTGAATTGCAATGACGATAATCCATGCACAGAAGACACCTGCGACCCGATTCTCGGATGTATCAATACGCTCATCACGGGGTGTGAAGACCCTTGTGAAGGAGTTGTATGTGATGACGAAAATCCCTGTACTACGAATGAATGTTTCGAAGGACTTTGTCAACATAACGCGATTCCTGATTGTTGCAAAGATGAATCGGATTGTGATGATGGAAATCCGTGTACGATTGATTCCTGTGAAAATAACCAGTGCGTCAGTACACCCATTGAAATTATATTAGACTTAGACATTCAACAGCCCTTGTGTCATGGAGATTCAGGAACTGTGCTCCCGGCTGTAACCGGTGGTCAGCCTCCTTACTCCTTCTACGACCCGGGGATTGACCCTTCTTATGCACCTTTCACAATTCAGATTGATTTGCCCGCAGGTGTATATGAAATAGCAGTAGAAGATGCGAACGGCTGTACTTCATCCATTGAAATAATTGAAATCATCGAACCGGAGCTGCTCGAATTGAACCTCACAGTAACACAACCGCTT
>JBGTCY010000249.1:0-10406 GCA_041748615.1 Chitinophagales bacterium | reverse complement strand
AATGTGCCGATATTCAGTCCATAGCCATGATACCAGATGGAGCCGATGCTCGCCATAGACAGCCATTCCTGCCTGCCATCCGTTGAGTCCCAGTCGGAAGTCACCACCGCCACTCCAAGAGCGGATGGATTTTCAACGGTGAGCACATACGGAAATGTAACTGTAACAGGAGGCGAAAAGGTGACCGTTTTTTGCAAAACTGCAAGTTGACCACCACCGAAAGCGGAGTCAACCGAGATGGAAGCGCTCGCAACTACCGGTCCTGTCGGTAATGAATCACTGCCCGCCAGCACCACCCGGCAATTCAGCGTCACCGGAGTCGCGCTGCCGGAATTTTGCCAGGCATAAAAAGTAAATCCATGAATCGTCACCGGCTGAGGCGCGGGATACCACTGCCCCGCCCTGCCCGCTGAGGTGTTGGTGTTGAGCGTCAGCGCCCTGAGATTCGTGGCTTTGGCATACGTGTAGGCAACAGTGTCCTCGTCACACAACTTCATTTTTGCCGCATCCGCGGAAAAATCTTTCTCTGCGGTTTCGTTCCATGGATATTTTTTGAATTGTAGTTCCAAAGAATTTGCAGGCTGTAATTGCGCTGTGACATTCAAGACTAAAATCTGACTAAAAACCAAGGTCAATAACAATTTGATGTTTCCCATAAAAATGAATTAATATTTTCGACAATTTACAAAAGGTTGCCGAATGCGGAGATTTTTTTTTTGAACGGCTGATGTGGATAAATGCGTGCAATTGTGGCTCCAAGTATCGGAGCAGGGGATTCCGGCATAAAGCCGGAATGACAAAAGAATTAAGTATCGTTAACCAACAAAGGATAAAAGGAAATTTTTGAACTGTCCTTCATTTTAATCCCTGTGATTTGTATATTTGTCGAATCAAAAAAATAAATGCCCGCCCGCGTTATTCTCGATAGCAAAAAATTCGTTCTCACCATTGACCGCCTTTGCTATCAATTAATTGAAAACCATAAAGATTTTTCCGGCACCGCCCTCATCGGCATTCAGCCGCGCGGCATTCACCTTTCCAGCCGCATTTTCCAACGACTCAAAGAAATAGAACCCGGCATCCAACTGCAATACGGAATATTAGACATCACTTTTTACCGCGATGATTTTCGCAGAACCGAAAAAGTGCATACCGCCAGCGACACGACCATTGACTTTTCCATAGAAGGACAAAATGTAATTCTCGTAGATGATGTGCTTTATACCGCGCGCACCGTGCGGGCTGCATTTGACGCGCTGCTTGCTTATGGAAGACCCGCCAAAATCGAATTATTAGCATTGATAGACCGCAGGTTCAGCAGACAGATACCGATACAAGCGACTTATATCGGCAAAACCATTGACGCCATTGAATCAGAATATGTGAAAGTGGACTGGAAAGAATTGGATGGAGAAGATAAGGTGGTGATTTTGCCGAAAGGATGAAGAGGGGGGATTTTAGATTTTAGATTGATGATTTTAGAGTTTAGATGAGAGATATTAGATTTTTAATTTGGCAACTTCCCACAATTAATTCCTAAGTGCGTCTAACATCTAAAATCCAAAAGCATATAATGCAAAACGGAATTTTTTATAACTGTACTTAAAATATATCATCTAAAATAACAAGCTGAAAACTAATTAAACTATGAGCGCACTCAGTGTCAGGCATCTTTTGGGAATCAGTTCTATCACCCGCGATGACATTGAGTTGATTCTTTCCACAGCTGACAAATTCAAAGAGGTCTTAAGCCGCCCGATTAAAAAAGTACCTTCCCTGCGGGACATCACTATAGCGAACCTCTTTTTTGAAAACTCCACGCGTACCCGCATTTCATTTGAGCTTGCCGAAAAAAGACTTTCAGCCGACATTATCAATTTCAGCGCTTCGGCATCATCGGTGAAAAAAGGCGAAACCCTCATTGACACGGTGAATAACATTCTCGCGATGAAAGTGGACATGATTGTGATGCGCCACTCCAGTCCGGGCGCACCGGTTTTTTTATCCAAACACATCAACGCGCAAATCATCAACGCGGGAGACGGCACACACGAGCATCCTACACAGGCTTTACTTGATGCCTATTCAATCAAAGAAAAACTGAAACTGAAAACCTTCAAGGGATTGCGCGTGTGCATCTTTGGCGACATCATGCACTCGCGGGTGGCTTTGTCCAACATTTTTTGCCTGCAAAAATTAGGCGCGGAAGTGATGGTGTGCGGACCTCCTACCCTCATTCCGATGCACATCGCGGAGTTGGGCGTGAAAGTTTCCTATCATGTCAAAGAAGCCCTGCAATGGTGCGATGTCGCCAACGTGTTGCGCATCCAGCTTGAACGACAGAAAAGCCAGTTTTTTCCTTCTTTGAGAGAATATGCCATTTACTATGGAATCAACAAGGAATTGTTAGACGGGCTGAAAAAAAATATCGTGATTATGCACCCCGGTCCGATTAATCGCGGAGTCGAACTTTCCTCCGATGTGGCGGACGACCCTCAACGCTCCATCATTTTAGACCAGGTGGAAAACGGAGTCGCTATCCGAATGGCGGTTTTGTTTTTGCTTGCCGGGAAGAAAAGTGTGATTTAAAATCGCCCCAGATTCACAGATTTTTTTTCTTAAAAATGAATTAATCCTCCGGAGTTTGAGATTGGCGGGTGTTCCCTTTGTGCTTGATGGATTCTACTTTATTTACCAAGAGTTTATCTAAAAAAATCCATTTAGACGATTTTTATAATTGATTGTCAATACTTTACGCGCCATTGTTCGTCTAATTATTTTGTTCGGTGTTTGATTTAGACAAAGTCCAGATTCTTTTAACGGCAAGTTCAATTCTTTACATGAGTGCAGGCAATCCAATTTAAAATTGTCCATACTTTTGCATCAAAACTTAGTCCCCGCTAAAATCCCCTCAAATCACTTTGGCGCTCTAATGACTAACCAGACTGCCAGCGCTCCGTAAATGAGATTGGGAATCCAGACGCTGATAAAGGGGGAAAGATTACCGTTGGTGGCGAAGGTGGTGGAGAAGCGACCGAAAATAATGAACGAAGCGCTCAACCCGACACCCAATGCAAGGTGCAAGCCTGAGCCGCCCCGCACTTTCCGGGAGGATAAAGCCACACCAATCAACGTCAGAATAAAAACCGTGAACGCGTCTGCCGTTCTGCGGTGTAATTCAATTTCATAGTATGCGATATTCTCAACACCCCGCTGGCGCAGCGTGCTCACATGCTGTTTCAGGATGGGCGTATTCATTTCTTCCTTGATGCTCACGCGCTGATAAATATCATCGGGCAGAAAATTCAAAAAGGTATCCATGACCACTCCGGAAGCGATTTTTTCACCCGAATCTAAAAAATGGCGTGAGAAATAATTTTTAATCCGCCATTTATTTTCCGCTTCCCGCCATTCGATTTTGTCCGCCCGCAGTTTGTATTCTAACTGACCTTCCCGAATCACTTCATAAGAAAATTTATAGCCTACATTATCTTTCGGATGAAAATTTTCAACATAGATGTATTTGTCTTTTTCTATTTGAAGATAAGTGTGGCGGGCAAGTTTTTTGAAGGGATTGACGATGTAGGTATATTCAAATGCTAATCGCTTTTTATTGGTATCCGGCACCAGATAATGGTTAGCATACAACAACATGGCTGACAGGATTGCCGCAGAAAAAAAATATGGAACCAGCAGCCTGTAAAAATTAATTCCCCCGGCAAGCATGGCTACGATTTCAGAACGATATGCCATGCGGGAGGTAAAAAAAATGACGCTGATAAAAATAAATAAGGGAGTCAGCAGCGCGTCTATGTAGGGCAGGAAATTCAAATAATAGCCAAAAACAATCTGATTGAACGGGACCTCTTTTTCCAGAAAGTCATCCATTTTTTCCGTGAGGTCAATGACTACGGCTATCATGGAAAACATCAGCAGCGCGAAGAAAAACGTCACTAAGAAACTGCGGATAATATAGCGGTCGAGCGTGTTAAAAAAAATCACAATGAGGCGAATTTATGCCGAAACAACTCAAGTTTTCGAATAATGAAATTGTAAAATGTCCGGCATTAACCGAGAGTACGTCTCTTTTCTTCGAGAATTCGACTACTCTCGGTATAATCCCATTTTTGAATTGAAGGGAGGAGGTCACAAGCGTTGCATCAGTTGTTGCACCATGCTTCTTTTCCATGTATCAAATAAACCCTCAACGATTTTTTCCCGCGCCTGTTTCATCAGCCAAAGGTAAAGGCTGAGATTGTTGATGCTCGCGATTTGCAATCCGAGAATTTCACCGGAAATAAAAAGATGACGCAAGTAAGCTTTGGAATGATGACGACTGACAGTCGCGGGACTCTCACTATCCAGCGCGCTGAAATCATGTTCCCATTTTTTATTGCGGATATTGATTATTCCCTGCGTGGTGAACAGCATCCCGTTTCTGCCGTTGCGCGTGGGCATCACGCAGTCAAACATATCTATTCCCAGCGCGATGGATTCGAGCAGATTGGCGGGCGTTCCTACTCCCATAAGATAACGCGGTTTTTCAGCGGGTAAAATGCCGCAAACCGCCTCCGTCATTTCATACATCATTTCAGCAGGCTCACCGACTGACAATCCTCCAATGGCATTGGCTTCCAGATTTTCCGCTGCAATGGTTTCGGCTGAAATTTTTCTGAGGTCAGTAAACACGCTGCCCTGCACAATGGGAAACAAGGTCTGCGGATAATCATACAGAGCTTCCGTTTCATGAAACCGCGCGATGCAGCGTTTGAGCCAGCGATGCGTCATTTCCGTTGACTTTTTTGCGTATTTATATTCACAGGGATAAGGCGTGCATTCGTCAAATGCCATGATGATATCAGCGCCAATCACCCGTTGAATATCAATCGCATATTCGGGTGAAAAAAAATGCGTTGAGCCATCAATGTGTGATTGAAATTTCACACCCTCTTCTTTGATTTTTCTTTTTTCAGCCAATGAATACACCTGGTAGCCTCCGCTGTCCGTCAAAATCGGTTTTTTCCAGCCGATGAAACGGTGCAAGCCGCCCGCCTCGCGCAACACATCCAATCCCGGTCGCAAATAAAGATGATACGTATTGGAGAGAATAATTTCGCTGTGAATCTCAGTTTCTAATTCGGCAAGATGAACGGCTTTCACGCTGCCTGCCGTGCCTACGGGCATAAACATGGGAGTTGAAAAACTGCCATGCCCGGTTTCAATGGTTCCTGTTCTCGCCTTGCTGAAAGTATCTTTAGAATGAATGGTGAACTTCACGATTTTTATTTACGCTGGATTCAAAACTTTTTTAATCAACATTCAACGTGTTTATCAAAGCACAACGACACAATGAACAGGTGATTAGTTTTAAGCGCACAAAGTTAACCGCCCGCTTTTGATAATCTTAGCCGTCCTTTTTTTTATCGCGTTTTTCTTTTTGATGTGTTTCTATGGATTTGTTTTTTTAAAAATATTCAAGCTCAATCCGGCTGAAAATATTGAAAACTTAAACGAACATCAAGAACCTGTCTCCGTGATAATATGCGCACGCGATGCGCTGTTTCACTTAAAAAAAAACCTGCCCTCTATTTTAAATCAGCAATATCCTGATTTTGAAGTGATTGTGGTGAATGACCGTTCCACGGACGGGACGGCAATGTGGTTAGACGAAATGAGCGCGTTGTTTCCCAATCTAAAAGTTATCACACATTCGATTGCGGATAAACGACTGCCCGGCAAACGCAGCGCTTTGACAGCCGGTATTCAGGCTGCTAAAAATGACTTGCTCTTAATGACAGATGCCGATTGCCATCCGGCATCTGACGAATGGATTCAATACATGGCAAATGCCTGTAAACCCGAAACTTTGTTCGTGCTGGGTTATTCGCCCTGCACTGAAAAGCCGGGGTGGCTGAACAAATTGATTCGCTACGAAAACTTCACCACCGCCCTGTATTATCTCACTTTTTCGCTTGCAGGAATGCCTTATATGGGGACAGGACGAAACCTTTTGTACCGCAAATCCGTAGGAGAATACATTCCAGCAACCTCCAGCAGTGGAATTATGACCGGTGATGACGATTTGTTGGTAAACAAGATTGCAAACGGAAGAAACACAGCTTTGATGATTCATCCTAAATCACACATGATTACAGAATCTCCGGCATCGTTAGACGCGTTTCTGAATCAGAAAAAAAGACATTACACCGCAGGCTATCATTACCGTTTCAAACATCAGTTGATTCTCGGCACGCTGTATCTTTCACATGCCACTTTCAACGTCTTAATTTTTCCGTTGCTTGCCAGCGGCTTACTTTTTATTCCGGTCTTAATTATTTTTTTATTCAAAAATATTTTTCAATTGTTCATCAACGCGGAAGCGATGCGCACGTTACAGACAAAAGGGTTGTGGATATTCACACCTTTGCTTGACCTTTGCCTGTCGCTATTTTTCGTTACTTTGGGCAGTGTTTCACGCATCACAAAAACAAAAAAATGGAAGTGAAATTTAAAACTACAGACAGAGCAAAAGAAGACCTCGAACTGGTAAAGCTTGCCGTTAAAAAGAAAGACCAGCGCGCATTTAAAAAACTGATGTCACGCTATAAAGACAGCATCTACTTCATGGTGCTGAAAATGGTGCATGACGCTTCCGATGCGGAGGATATCACCCTTGAATCTTTCGGTAAAGCGTTTAATAAGTTAGACAGTTACGACACGAAATATGCTTTCAGCACATGGTTGTTTAAAATCGCCACCAATAACTGCATTGATTTCATTCGTAAGAAAAAATTAGCCACCACATCACTTGATGAGCCGGTAGAAAACGAAAAAGGCGATGACCTTTACATGGATTTCAAAGCGGAAGTGTTGAATCCCGAAGAAAAATATATCAAACAGCAACGCGCGGTTTCCGTGCGCGGCATGATTGAAAAATTGGATGACAAATACAAGCACCTCATCAAGCTGAGATACTACGAAGAGTATTCCTACGAAGAGATTGCGGATGAAATGAATATTCCATTAGGCACTGTGAAAGCACAGCTTTTCAGGGCGAAGGAGTTGCTCTGCAAACTGTTGGAAGCAGACATCGAAAAAATCTAAACCCGTTTTATTTTGTTCATGGAAAAAGGGCAATCGTCAAATACGATTAGCTTTAGCCAATGACCATTCAACCAAAAACGGAAAATCCATCACTTGATTCGGAAAATCTGATTCCGCAACATCAACTCATTTCGGAATATTTCCCGGAATTGTCTGATGTGCAGAATCAAAAAATTAAAAGACTGTTCCCGCTTTATGAGAAGTGGAACGCTCAAATCAATGTGATTTCGCGGAAAGATTTGGAACAGTTGTACCTGCATCATGTACTGCATTCATTGAGCATCGCGAAAGTGATTCAATTCGCTCCGGATACCAATGTGTTGGATATCGGCACCGGAGGCGGATTTCCTGGTATTCCGCTGGCAATCTTTTTTCCTGAAGTCAGATTCCATTTGGTGGATTCCATCGGTAAAAAAATCAAGGTGGTGGAAAATATCATCGAAGAACTTGAATTAAAAAACGCCACTGCCCAATGGACGCGCGCGGAAGAAGTTGCCGGGCAATATCATTTTGTGGTTTCCCGCGCGGTTAGTTATTTAAAAACGCTTTTTACCTGGTCGCAAAAAAAAATCAGCGAAGAACAATTTAATACTTTAAAGAATGGATTGCTGGTTTTAAAAGGCGGAGATATTCAGGATGAATTGCAAGCCTTAGATGTTCCCGCCACGATTTATCCGATTAGCGATTATTTCAAAGAGGAGTTCTTTCATGAGAAGTTTGTGGTGCATGTAGAATCTTAGTCTTGGTGTCAAAAAACATCTTTAGTCTGTTTGTTATGAGATGTTAGATTTTAGATGTAAGATATTAGATTCAAGACATTAGATGTAAGATATTAAGATATTAGATTAGAAAATTGGACCTTGCCAGAAATTTTTGCTGAGGATAATTATTCAAAGGCACATTTCCAAAATAACCTCAATGAATCTAAAATCTAATTTATAATATCCGCTAATGCAGGCTTCAATTTGCGGGTATTTTTATAGCTTCACATTGCAAGTCTTCTACTTTCTAAAACCGGATTCCGGTCAATTCTTCGCTTACTTTCCAGAGTTTTTTTGCAACTTCTTTATCATGTGAAATGGCAGATGAATTTGCGGGTTTTGATTTTGCAAAATATTTTCCGGTTAGGGATTCAACCTCCGGTGAAGCCGCGAGATATACCGATGTTTTGGCGCCTTCTTGCACGGTGGTTAAAAACAGACTGACCAATGTCCAAACCCAGCGATAAAGACCGGAGGAATGATTGAAGGCAAAGTTGGTAGCGACACCTCCGGGATGAAGACAATTGACCGTGATACCCGTTCCTTTCAGGCGTTCCGCCAATTCATACGTAAATAAAATATTCGCAAGTTTAGACTGACCATAGGCTTTGAAGCCGTCATAGCCGCCTTTCGCTAACTGCAAATCATCAAAATAAATATTTCCTCTGCGATGAACCCTTGAACTGACATTGATGATGCGGGCCGGAGCGGATTGCCGGATAATGTCCAGCAGTAAATTGGTCAATAAAAAATGAGCGAGATGATTCACCGCAAACTGCATTTCATATCCATCGTGGCTGAGAGTTCTTTCCGTGTGAAAAACACCGGCATTGTTAATCAGCACATCAAGCCGTTTCAACTTGCTTTTACAGGCGTCCGCTAATGCTTTTACTGATTCCAATGAAGCGAAGTCTGCCGTTAAATATTCCACCTGCTTGTTTCCGGTGATTTTCTTGATTTCATCACAAGCTGTTTTTCCTTTTTCTTGATTTCGAGCGGTAATGAAAACGTGAGCGCCCTTGCGTGCAAGTTCGATGGCGGTCGCTTTCCCGATACCTGCAGTACCTCCCGTAATGAGGCAGACTTTATTTTTCATGGTGACGAAGATAGGATGGATTTATGCTACAAGGCAGAGCTTCACTATTGAAGCAAAGGAGCTTGCCATTTCCGGGCAAGCCTCATCCCGCCCTTCTCCAAAGGAGAAGGTGTCGGAACTGTTTTCTTTTCCTCCAAAAAAAATGTTGTTTTTCCTGTTTATTAATAATTATACCGAGAGTAGTCGAATTTCCGAAGGAATGAGACGTACTCTCGGTTAATGCCGAAGGTTTTGCAGTTTGATTATTCGAAAACCTGACTGCCTTCGGCATAGTCCGGACTCCCCTCTCTTTTGGAGTGAGGCTGAGACGGATGCGAAGTCCCGCTTGCAGGGTATATTCAATCACAGAAGTGCATGAGCCGATACAATTTCATTCCCTCACATTTAGTAACTTGCCTCTTCAAAAATTCAGAATGAATGAAAGATAAATTGCAGGAATTAGAAACAAAGAGAAAAGAAGCGCTCATCGGTGGCGGTGAAGATCGGTTGAAAAAACAACATGAAAAGGGGAAACTCTCCGCCCGCGAGCGGATTCACCTGCTGATGGATGAAGGTTCATTTGAAGAGATTGACATTTTTGTCACTCACCGCTGCCGCCATTTTGAGATGGACAAACAATTGGTGCCGGGAGATGGTGTTGTCACCGGCTACGGCACTGTGAATGGCAGGTTGGTTTATGTTTTTTCGCAGGACTTCACGGTGTTTGGAGGTTCACTTTCAGAAACGCACGCGGAGAAAATCTGCAAAATCATGGACCACGCGATGAACAACGGAGCGCCAGTGATTGGGTTAAATGACAGCGGTGGCGCGCGCATCCAGGAGGGGGTGAATTCACTGGGCGGCTACGCGGATATTTTTTACAGGAACACTTTAGCTTCCGGAGTCATTCCGCAGATTTCAGCGATTATGGGACCCTGCGCGGGGGGCGCGGTGTATTCGCCCGCCATCACTGATTTTGTGTTGATGGTGGACAAAACCTCTTACATGTTTGTCACCGGACCGAACGTGGTGAAAACCGTGACGCATGAAACTGTCAGCCCCGATGAACTGGGAGGGGCGCATACCCATGCCGCTAAATCGGGCGTCACGCATTTTGCCTGCGAGAATGAAGCGGTTTGCATTGAGTATCTCAAAAAGTTATTGAGCTACATGCCGCAGAATTGTGAAGATGAACCGCCACGTCTCCCCTATTCCAAAAAAGAAAATGAACTGCGGACAAAGCTCAATAAGATTATCCCGGAAAACCCGAATCAACCGTATGACATGCGGGAGGTAATAGAAGAAATTACCGATCAAAATTCATTTTTGGAAGTACACAAGGAATTCGCGGAAAACATCATCGTTGGATTTTCGCGGATTGCCGGCAGAAGTATCGGCATTGTGGCAAATCAACCCGCTTTCCTCGCTGGCGTGTTGGACATCAACTCATCGCGCAAAGGCGCGCG
>JBGTCY010000248.1:0-12293 GCA_041748615.1 Chitinophagales bacterium | reverse complement strand
AAACGAATTTTCCCGATTGGCAGATTGGACAAAGATTCGGAAGGATTAATCCTGCTGACAAATGACGGAGATATCGTCAATAAAATTTTACGTGCCGGCAATGAGCATGAGAAGGAATATATCGTCACAGTTGACAAAGCAATTACACCTGAATTTATCAAAAAGATGTCTGGCGGAGTTCCGGTGTTGGGGACAAAAACGAAACCCTGCACCGTGAAACAAACCGGAAGCAGAAGTTTTAAAATCATTCTCACACAGGGCTTAAACAGGCAGATTCGAAGAATGTGTGAATTTTTGGAATTTGAAGTGGTAAAGCTGAAAAGAGTGCGCATTATGAACATCCAATTGGGAAATCTGCAAACCGGCAGTTGGCGCTATCTTCTGCCGGCAGAAACAGCGCTGTTGAATCAATTGCTTGCTCAATCCGTGAAAACAGAAGACGCATCATTAAAACCCAAACGAAAGCGTTGGTAAGGGTGTAGGACAAATTGCACCACTTTTTATGTTGCGCGTGGGGTCACCCTGAGCGGAGTCGAAGGGGAGCGATTGCCACCCCGCATGGTTTCCCGATTCTCGGAACTCACCATGACAACGCAAGTGCAATTTGTCCTACACCCGTTGGTAATCCGGTGATTTTTCTGCCACTAAAATCCGATAAGTTTGCACTACGATTACCGGACAATGTTCGCAACTGACAGTCGTTGTTTTGACGGGTTGCTTTCAGTTAATTTTATCCAATGAAAAAAATCATCTTCCTTTTTTTCCTCTTCTTTACACTTTCCGCCATCCCCTCTAATCCGGTCTTAAAAATCGGATTACTGAAATATCGCGGTGGTGGTGACTGGTATTCCAATCCCACTTCGCTGCCCAACCTCATCAAATATTGCAATCAACAACTCAACACCCAACTCGCGCCTGATGCGGATGTCGTTGAAGCCGGAAGTCCCGAATTATTCAACTATCCCTTTATTCACATGACCGGTCATGGCAATGTGGTGTTCAATGACCAGGAAGCCGAAAACCTGCGCAGCTATCTAATCGGAGGCGGTTTTTTGCATATCTCCGATAACTACGGGATGGACCCCTATGTTCGCAACGCAATTAAACGAGTGTTCCCGGAACTTGAATTTATTGAACTGCCCTATAGCCATCCTGTTTATCATCAGAAATTCAAGTTTCCAAACGGCTTACCCAAAATACATGAACATGACGGTAAACCTTCACAAGGATTCGGAATTATCTTCGAAGGAAGATTAGTGATTTTTTACGATTATGAATGCGACCTTGGTGATGGCTGGGAAAATCCTGAAGTGCACAATAACCCCGAAGAGGTTCGACAGAAAGCATTGCAAATGGGAGCTAATATCGTGCAGTATATCTTTAATCAATGAGGAGGCTGCATTAGATTTTAGATTAAAGATTAAAGATTTTAGATGTTAGAATTTAGATTATAGATTTTAAATTATTGATTGAACCACCAACTAATATCTAAAATCTAACATCTAATATCCTCTAACATCTAACATCTGACTTCTTCCTCCTTCCCCCAATTTGATATATTTGCCAAAAAAATTTAAAGCTCATGATGCATCAATACGTTGAAGATTTTACGAAGCAATTACGAGAAGCAATTGAAATTGCTGAAATGTCGAAAATCACTCCTCATAAATTTCCGATTACCAATATTGTAGTTACGGGTTTGGGCGGTTCTGGTATCGGTGGTGATTTGGCGGGTGAGTTAGCCGCAGATGAATTAAGGGTTCCGCTCATTGTCAATAAGGATTATTTTCTTCCTTCATGGGTCAATAAAAATACCTTGGTGATTGCGTCCTCCTATTCCGGGAATACGGAAGAAACATTGCAGGCTTTTCAGGCGGCATTGGCAAGAAAAGCGAAAATCGTGTGTGTAAGTTCTGGCGGTAAAATGATTGAACTCGCGAAGGAATACAACTTAGATTACATCCTCTTACCCGGAGGAAATCCACCGCGCGCCTGCTTAGGGTATTCATTTGTACAGCAGCTCTATGTTTTGCATCATTTGATGCTGATTCCCGACCAGTTTAAGCAGGAGCTTGAAAATGCCATCACATTGCTTGACACAGAGGAAGAAGCGATTCGCAGTGAAGCAAAAATCATCGCATCATCCTTGAGCGGAAAAATTCCAATCATCTACACGACCACACCCAACGCATCTCTCGCGGTGCGTTTCCGTCAACAGTTGAATGAAAATTCCAAAATGCTCGCATGGCACCATGTCATTCCTGAAATGAACCACAACGAACTCGTGGGTTGGCGCACCAAACGGGCTGAATGGGCGGTCGTTTTCCTGCGCAGCAACACGGATTACATCCGCAATCAACAGCGGATAGACATCAACAAACAGGTGATTGCGGAATATTGCGACACCATCCTTGAAATTTACGCCAAAGGAAAATCGCCTCTCGAACGCGCCCTCTACCTCATTCACCTGACCGACTGGGTGACCTGCTACCTTGCCGACCTCAACCAGGTTGACTCTGTAGAAGTGAAAGTGATTGACTTCCTGAAAGGGGAATTAGCGAAAAGCTGATTTTTTAGTAACGTAAGGCACGTTTCTAAAATAACTTCCTCAGTGCATCAAAAATCTATGTAATCAGCCACAGATTCACAGATTAAACATTCCGGTAAACCGGAACGAAAAAAACAAAACAGCAAATATCAAATAGCAAATAAATTCAAAATTCAAAATTTCAATTCAATAATACAAGGGTTTTGGTTATTCATAGAATGAACTGTATTTCTTATGGTAAAAATGAAACTTTGAATGATGTGAAACACTTTATCGTTTGGAAATTCAATATTTTATATTGTGTTTTATTTGATATTTGTACTTTGATTTTTGTTTATTTTCCTGACAACATGTTGGTAAAAGTTGAGCGTTAAGCGCCTAAAGTCTAATATCTGTTAATTCAGGCTGTTTGAATTGAGAAGCATTACTTCTTCAATGACGCCAAATCAATTACAAAACGGTATTTCACATCGCTTTTTATCACTCGTTCGTAGGCTTCGTTGATGTAAGGCATGTCAATGACTTCCACTTCTGAAACGATGTTATGTTCCGCGCAGTAATCCAGCATTTCCTGTGTTTCAGCGATACCGCCTATCAATGAGCCGATGATACTCCTGCGATTGGCAATGAGACTGAAAGCTGGTACTTGAGATGGTTCTGTCGGCACACCCACTACTATCATCGTCCCGTTGGTGCGCAGCAGGTTCAGATAGGGTCCGTATTCATGTTTGGCGGAAACCGTGTTCAAAATAAAGTCAAACGAATTCGCGAGTTTTTCCATTTTCGCTTTATCGGAAGTCAACACAAAATGATGTGCGCCTAATTTTTTCGCATCCGCTTCTTTGGAAGGCGAACCGCTCAACATCGTCACTTCCGCGCCAAATGATGATGCGAATTTAACCGCCATGTGTCCCAAGCCGCCTAATCCAAGAACCGCCACCCGGTGACCTTTACCGGCTTTTACATATCGCAGGGGCGAATAGGTTGTAATGCCGGCACACAGCAATGGCGCAACACCACTCAGCGGCAGCTTGTCAGAAATCTTCAAAGTATATTGTTCATCCACGACAATCTGCGTGGAGTAGCCGCCATAAGTCGGAGTTTTTCCATCGCGCTCATAGCCGTTGTAAGTCAGCGCGATTCCACCCTGGCAATATTGCTCAATGCCCGTTTTGCAATTTTCACACACCCGGCAAGAGTCCACAAAACATCCAACTCCCGCGATGTCACCCGCTTTGAAATTTTTCACCGCGCTTCCTGTTTTCACAACTTTCCCCACGATTTCATGTCCGGGAACCATCGGGTAAATCGAAGGACCCCATTCACTTCTCACCTGGTGAATATCGGAATGACAAACCCCGCAATATTGAATGTCTATCAGCACGTCCTTCTCCCCTACTTCCCGTCTCTCAAATGAAAAAGGCGCTAATGGTGTTTTAGCGTTTTGAACGGCATAAGCTTTTGTTGGCAGCATAATTTGTGATTTTTAAAAAATTGAAATGAACGCTGTAAACTTATCACATCTGACCAAAACGATAGAATAAAAAAACCAATGAATAGCCCAGGAAGCCGGGGCTATTTTAATTTTAGGGTTTCCACACACGCTAAAATTTCATTGGCAATATGAATATCAAACTTTTGTACAGATTTTACAAACCCTCGACAGGATTTCTTTTGGGAAGTTGGTTAAAGACCGTTAAACAGACAAACATCAAAAAGGCATCAGCAGTTGGACACATTTAGTCACGATGCTGTTTTGCCGGTTTTCAAAACTGAATTCGTTGCGGGATGTTTGCAACGGGCTTAAGTCGGCATCAGGTAATCTAAACCATTTAAACATCAAGGTTCCGCCACCCAAGTCATCGCTGTCCTATATCAACCATCACAGGGATTGGCAACTTTTCAAGGACAATTATTCCCATTCTATCCTACATTCAAGCAATTATCAATAATTTTCTAATCCTAATGCATAATCACGGTTGAACCACCGCCCGAAACGAACTTCCCGGGGCAATCCGCGCAGTTAGTCTTATTTAATTAGGGGATTGATTTTGAAAACGGCAAGAAATCTGCCCCAAATGCCTGTAAACACTCATGCACTTTCTGAGAAATTATTTATTTTGGACAGCAGTGATATTAGATGCATTGAGGGAATTATTTTGGAAATGTGCCTTAAAGAAAGATAAGTTATAGTGAATTGTGCTCTGCGAATTTTGGAATTGCTTGAATAAAAGTACGCATTGATGTAAAACATTGTAAAATGACCACAATAATGAACAATCAACAGATTGTTAACATTTAATAAGTAAAAACGAAATTGCAAGAAATATTTTTGCTCCCTTAATTTGTAGATTGATGTTCTCTGAAATTAATGAATGATGGTATTTCTCCTGTGTTGAAAAATTTTAATTGGCTGATTTTGAATTAGTTAATTAAGGGTGTGAAAGAAAAAGTGGAGAA
The DNA here is from genome assembly GCA_041748615.1 of Chitinophagales bacterium. GTDB lineage: Bacteria > Bacteroidota > Bacteroidia > Chitinophagales > CAIOSU01 > JBGTCY01. The sequence continues at coordinate 7,285 of JBGTCY010000248.1, read as the reverse complement.
ATAATTCAAAATCAGTATTTTGTGCCCGGCAATTTTGCTACAGGTTTTTCGTTAAGGAAAAAAACCGACCTATATCTGAACTATAAAAGAAACAGAAAGGTTAAATAACTTGAATTTGGTTTAACGCTGAAGTAACTTGCAGGAAGGATAAAAACAATAAGCAATCAATTTGCAGAAATTACTAGTTCACTTATGTCAGAAAACAAGTAAAGGCATTAACCCACTTAAAACAACTCTCTAATTAAACATGAGAAATTTAAAAATCTCCAAACAGATTACCGACCGCTCGGGAAGGTCTATTGAGGCTTACCTGCGCGAAGTGGCTGTACAGCCAATGATTTCAGTAGAAGAAGAAGTTTCTTTAGCCAAAAAAATCAAACAGGGCGACCTGGATTCGCTGGAGAAACTCGTAAGAGCCAACCTGCGCTTTGCCATCAGTGTTGCCAAGCAGTATCAGCATCATGGATTACCGTTGGAAGACCTGATCAGCGAAGCCAACATCGGATTGATTAAAGCCGCAGAGCGCTTTGATGAAACCCGCGGGCTTAAGTTCATCTCCTATGCAGTATGGTGGATTCGTCAGTCTATTCTGAAAGCGATTTCTGAAAAATCACGCAGAATCAGACTCCCGATTAACCGTGCGAAAATCGCGAAAGAAATCTCGGATGCCGCTATCAGAATCGAGCAGTTCCATGAAAGGGGCGCTACGGAAGAAGAAATCGGTGAAGCCGTGAACCTGACACCCAATGAGGTGCGTGAAGTGCTGGATATGACGATGAAAGCGCGTTCCATTGACGCTCCCATGAGCGAAGGTGAAGAAGATTACAGCATGAAAGATTTCATGGAAGACACCAACATTCCCAAGCCGTCAGAAATGCTGGACAAGGAATCGCTCAACATCGAAATCGAACACATGCTTTCCTCGCTGGGCGACAAGGACGCGGAAATTCTGAAACTCTCTTTCGGGCTTAATGGGAACTACCCGATGTCATTAGAAGACATTGGCGTGAAACTCGATATGAGCAAAGAGCGTGTGCGTCAGTTGCGTGAAAAAGCGTTGAAAAAACTGCGTCATTCTTCCAAATCAAAAAGGCTGAAGACTTATTTAGCATAAAGGTTTTAGGGTTAAAGAAAGTTGAAAGGCAGAACTCACGTTCTGCCTTTCGCTTTTTAATGAAGAAAAAATCATTTTGAAATTTAAAATGGGGGGATGCAACTCTTTCGCTATTTTTTTAAACTACTTTTATGATGCAATCATGATTCCTTTTTGATTGTTTGATAAATTTGTACTTCCTATTTCGCCAACCATTCCATGAAGCATTATTGCCGTTTTTTATACACTCATCTCCTGTTTTTCATTTTAATCATTCCGGTTGTTGAATCAACTCATGCGCAAACCCGCGAAACAAAACACACTATCAGCGGCTACATCAGGGATAAAGCAAACGGTGAGACGCTGATTGGAGCCAATGTTTACGCCAAAGAAAATCTCAAAGGCACCACTACCAACGAATACGGGTTTTATTCGCTCACAATACCGGAAGGCAATTATACCATCGTGATATCCTATCTTGGATTTACTCCATTCGATACCGCGGTAGCGCTCACAAAAGATATTCGCCTGAATGTTGAAATATCATCGGAAGCCCGCCTGACAGAGGAAATTGTGATTTCATCGGAACGAAAAGACCGCAATGTTGAAAGTTCACAAATGAGTACGATTGAACTTTCAATGGACCAAATCAAATCATTGCCTGTGTTGCTGGGTGAAATGGATGTGATGAAAACCATTCAACTGCTTCCGGGGGTACAATCCAGCGGTGAAGGCAATTCCGGGCTTTATGTGCGTGGAGGCGGACCTGACCAAAACCTCATTTTGCTGGACGAAGCGGTCGTGTATAATCCCGGACATTTGTTCGGTTTTTTCTCCGTTTTTAATTCTGACGCGTTAAGAAGCACAACGCTCATCAAAGGAGGAATCCCGGCAAGTTATGGCGGCAGGCTTTCATCCGTGTTGGATATCTCCATGAAAGAAGGAAACAATAAACAATATCAATTGGATGGCGGAATCGGATTGATTTCATCGCGGCTCACCGTGCAAGGTCCGATAAAAAAAGATGTGAGTTCATTCATGGTCTCCGGAAGAAGAACCTATGTTGATTTATTACTGCTGCCCATCAATAATCCCGACATTGAAGGCAACTCTTATTATTTCTATGATTTGAATGCAAAAGTCAATTACCGTTTTTCCGATAAAGACCGGCTGTATATCAGCGGCTACTTCGGCAGGGATGTTTTTTCATTTAAATCTCCCCAAGATGATTTCAGGGTGCGGATTCCATGGGGCAACGCCACCGCCACACTACGCTGGAATCATCTGTTTCACGAAAAATTATTCATGAACACCAGCGTGATTTTTAATGATTTCAATTTTGCTTTTGAATCCCGCTTTTCCGATTTCCGGTTTGATTTATTTTCCGGTATTCGCGATTATAATTTTAAAACCGATTTTGATTATTACCCGAGTCCGCAGCATCATATCAAATTCGGCATAAACTATACTTATCATGTTTTCAGACCTTACACCGCCAATGCTCAAACGGGTGACGCTGAATTCAGCAATGACAGCCTGAACAGGAAATACGCGCATGAAGCTGCAATCTATATCCAGGATGAGTATGATATTTCCAAAAAAGTAAAATTGAATGTTGGATTACGAGGAGCAATGTTTTCGCAAGTCGGTCCTTATGTTCAGTATCTCTATGATGATTTACTGCGACCGGTTGACACCGTAAACTATGGGAGAAGCCAGAATATCAGAACTTATTTCGGATTGGAACCGAGGGCGAACATTCGCTATGCCATCAATCAAAAAATATCTTTGAAAGGCAGTGTTTCTCTTATCAATCAATTCATCCATCTTGTTTCAAATGCCACCACTACCCTTCCCACAGACCTTTGGGTGCCCAGCACTGCCATTGTGAAACCGCAGCAGGGCATTCAATATGCCATCGGCTATTTCCACAATTACAAAGACAACATGTTTGAAACTTCAATCGAACTCTATTACAAAGACATGCGCAATCAAATTGAATTCGGGCAGAGTTATGTGCCTGAGTTGAATCTTGACGTGGAGCAGAATTTTGTTTTCGGAAGAGGCTGGTCTTATGGCGCGGAATTTTTTGTGCATAAAAAAGAAGGAAAACTGACGGGATGGGTGGGCTACACTTTGTCTTATACTGACAGGAAATTTCCCGACCTTAATGACGGAAAAAAATTTCCGGCACGCTACGACAGGAGGCATGATTTGTCCGTAGTTGCGTCCTATGAAATCAATGAGAAATGGAAGTTATCGGCAGTTTATATTTACGGAACCGGACAGGCTGTCACGCTGCCTACCGGCAGATATTTTATTGAGGGGCGCGTTGTAAACCAGTATGAATCACGCAACGGCTACCGAATGGAACCATATCACCGTGCCGATATCGCGGCTGTTTATACTTTTAAAAAAAGAACAAACTTCCAGCACGACCTGACCATGTCAGTGTATAATATATATAATCGTAAAAATCCGTTCTTCATCTATTTTGATGTAAATGGAAATATCAATGATGGGAACATTAATGTAGGCGCAAAAAAAGTAAATCTATTTCCGGTGCTGCCTTCCATCACCTGGAATTTTAAATTCACAAAATAATGCGGTATTATCCTTTCATCTTATTTCTGTTTGTCCTATTTTATTCCTGCACAACGGATATCACTGTGGATTTGCCCGACCCTGTCAGTAAAATCGTTGTGGAAGGAGTGATTGAACAGGATGAAGCGCCTTACGTTTTTCTTACCCGCAACGCGCCATTTTTCGGCAGCTTTGATTTGAATGACTTTGAACAGTACTTGGTCAGAGGAGCGAAAGTGACCGTGAGTGACGGGAATATCACAGATACATTAAGTGAAGTTTGTTTCACGGTTTCAAATGACGGAAGGAGTTTTTTAGTCTGTATCTACATTGCCGCAAATCCGATTCTCAAAGGAGAAATCGGTAAAACCTATTTCCTGCGAATTGAATCGGAGGATGAAGTGCTCACGGCACAAACCAAGATTCCTGACTTGCTGGCGCTTGACTCATTGTGGTGGGAGCCGCATGAAAATCCTGAAAACGACAGTTTGGTGTCAGTGATTGCACGCATCACAGACCCTGATACAGTCGGAAACTATGTTCGTTATTTTTCTCAACGCAACAGCGAGCCATTTTATCCGGTGTTTGTGACGGACGACCGCTTTTTCAACGGGCAGACTTTCCGTTTCCCGCTCAGGCGCGGACAAGACCCGGATGCTGAGTTTGATAATGTCACTTACGGGTATTATTGGCGAGGCGACACCGTCACCGTCAAATGGGCGGCAATTGACAAACCGCATTATGATTTCTGGAACACGCTTTCCTACGAAATGAGCAGCGGAGGACCCTTTGGTTCAGCGACCGTCATCAAGTCAAACATCAATGGCGGGCTGGGTGTATGGGGTGGTTACGCGGCTTATTATGAAACGATTTATATTCCTGAGTAAATTCAATTTCATTCAGAATACCGCCAATGACGCTTCTTTGAATTTCTGATTTGATTCAACAACCAACTCAATTAACCGCTCAGCTACTTTTTGATAAAGCTCAACCGGCTCAATGGTGTTTAACACGGTGTAGTGTTTAAAATGCGGAATATAAACTTCCAATACGGGAACATCCAGATGTGCAAAAGTCTGGCGGATAGTATCCATTGAAGTCAGAAAATGTACGCGGTTCGCAAGCAGGTAAACATTTAATTCCGGTTTCGCCTCCATCACCGGGCGAATCATATCCAGGGTTAACTCCGTGACCATCACTTCACTCATGGACAATCCGGTTGGGATAATCACAAAATCACTGTTCGCGCAAATACTCCTCATCACACCTTCGCTCATGTTCGCGGCTCCGTCCACAATCACATAATCTACATAAGCCTTTCTCAGTCCGGAAATCAAATTAGCGGCATGTTCTTCATCTGTCTGCAATAAATCAGGCATCCTGATTCCCTTGCGTTCAATATATCCCGGTTTATAACTGACCGCGTTCGCCTCCATGCTGCGCAGCGCAGTCAGTGTGCGGTTGCTGTCGGTTTCAATGAGCGCAACTTCATATTTGGCAGTCATTTTTTTAAGCGCTGTGGCTACATTAATGGCGCTGGTAGTTTTTCCGGTTCCGCCTTTGCGGTTGAGGAAGGAAATTACTTTTGACATGGTGTTGCAGTTTTGTTTTGAAAATGAAAACCTTACGGTTTAACCAAACTTAACACACGACTTTTCTGAAAATGCAGATGGTTTTCAACAACTGTGCAGTGATTAACGCATAAATGACTTCATTTCAGGAAACTATCAATGAAGAATTGCCATTCAGGTTAAAGGAAAAATAAACCGGATGAACTCTATGAGGCACGTTTCTAAAATATCTTCCACAATTCATCTAATTTCTAAAGTCTAATATCTGCTGATGATTGCGGATGCTATTTTGTCAACTTCACTTATTGTCTGACAGCAGACTTAACTAATGGAATTTTACCAGCCAATTTCTTCTCTTCTTTTCCATACACGTATTCTATCATCGCCATAGCAGCTTCACGTCCGTCTAATGCAGCATTCACCACAAGGTCAGCGCCCCTGACTGCATCGCCTCCGGCAAACACACCTTCTCTTGTTGTTTGCATTTTTTCATCCGTGATAATCGCGCCTAAGCGGTTGGTACTGATACCATTTTCATTCAAAAAAACCAATTGTTCATGATTGAACCCAAGCGCGAGAATAATAATATCCCCTTCAATAATATGCTCGGTTTCAGGAACTTCTTCAAATGTCGCTCTGGCGTTGCCGCTGTTTTCGGTGAGTCGCGTTTTTACAAAATTCATTCCCATGATGGTACCACGCGCGCTGGCAACAAAGTTTTTGGGCATGATATTGAAAATGAACTCCACCCCTTCTTCTTTGGCGGCTTTCACTTCTTTGCGGCTTCCAGGCATGTTTGCTTCATCGCGCCTGTAAATACATTTCACACTTTCAGCGCCCTCACGGATGGAGGTGCGCACACAGTCCATCGCGGTGTCCCCCCCTCCTATCACCAGCACATCTTTTCCTTCCACTTTATATTTTGCATCTGATTTTTTTCCCAATAGTTTTTTTTGAATGTTGGTAAGAAAGGGAACCGCCATATATACATTGAACATGTTGTAACCTTCATAATTCAACACTTTACCTTCCGTAGCGCCAAAGCCCAGAAAAACCGCATCATGTGTTTTACTGATTTCATCAAAAGAAATGTCCTTTCCTATTTCGGTATTCAAATGTAATTTCATCCCCGCCTCCTGCAATAGTTTTACCCTGCGCATGACCGACTCTTTTTCCAACTTAAAACCAGGAATGCCATACGTCAGCAAACCGCCCGGTTCATCCGCTTTATCAAACACAACCGGCTGAATGCCCGCCCTTAACAAAAAATTTGCACAGGATAATCCTGCCGGACCTGAACCGATTATCGCTACTTTTTTTCCCGATAAACTATCAGCAAACACCGGCTTCAATCCTTTTTCAAAGCCCTTTTCACTGATAAAAATTTCAATCGCGCCAATTGATACAGCGCCATGTCCTTCATTTAAGGTACAAGCGCCTTCACACAGGCGGTCATGCGGACAAATCCGTCCGAGGATTTCAGGAAAAGGAGAAGTTTCATTGGAAATATCAAATGCCAGCTTCAGGTCTTTATCGGCTACATATTTCAACCATTGCGGAATATTATTATGCAACGGACATCCGGTGGACGAGCAGTACGGGATGCCGCATTGAATACAGCGGCTCGATTGCGCAACAGCATCTTCCTGTTCAAAAACCTCATAAATCTCCTTAAAATCTTTTACCCGCTCCTGCGAAAGTTTTACATCAGGGTCAATGCGTTCTATTTTGGTGTATTCGTACATTCAGAAGTTTAATAATTTAAAGTTTGGAGTCTAAAGTTACAAACTCAAATCAGAAATCAATGATTGAAATACAAATGGCGCTTGCGTTGTACGAATCTGTCTTTCTTTGACTCGCAGCGTTGCGCGATTGAGGTTCTTTACCTCCGGGCAAGTTTGTTTATTTCCTGATTTTTCAAATAATGAGTGAAATCTGTTGATTTTCAACAGCACTTCCCCCTGTTATCCGCTTGTCGCACTTCCTGAATTGCTTCTTTGAAATTTTCAAACGGAAAAACTTTAAGGAGGTCGGATTA
>JBGTCY010000247.1:0-9376 GCA_041748615.1 Chitinophagales bacterium | reverse complement strand
TCGTTCATCAATAAAAGCTGAGATAAAACGGCTTGCCGGTCGGCTGAATCCATCTGCCCAAACTGCTCTATGATTGTTTTGTGGTTTAGCATGTAGCAAAATTAAATATTATTGCTGATTTATTTAGAACTAAGCCCAAATTTGTAACCGTTTCATTTCCCTCTTTCAGTAGGCGGTGTTTTAAGACTTTCCAATAATTTCTGGCTGCCTGATAACCGGTTTGGTCAGTTAAAACAGCTATCACATCCACAATGGATAAGTACCACTTTTCCTGCTGGGCATCCCAGAAAGTTCTTACTTTCTTGTCCTCAAAAATTTTTATTTCGTTTTTCTTGTCCATGGCTATTTTTTTTGACATGTTAATGTGCGCGATGATTCATATTAACCTGAATTCGTTGTTATGCTTTAAGGACAAAGGTAATTACAATCAATTTTTTTTTGACCGGACAATTTAGCGCTACGGAAAAAAATATCTTTCGGTAATCATATTTATTTCATCGGGATTGTGGTGAACTGATTGTCTCAGGTTGTACAATTCGGTAAATAGATTTTCCTATTCATGCATCAACCTCACCTGCCTGCCGCCTCTTTAGCCCGACCGGCATCAAGCAATGCAGGCAACAATTTTTCTTCCGGTAAGAATGGAATGCCGTAAGTTTTTTGCGCGAGGTTTTCGCGGATATTACGGATGATGTCAATTTCGGAAGCCAGTTTAATCATGGTCAAATAATTTCAATTTATTTTTTGCAGCCGTGAGTTCTTGTTGTAAATCATTTATTTGTTTCAGTAAATTAAAAACCGCCTCGATGCCTTCCATATTAATATCCATCTCATAATGCAATCGCATCATTTTTTCCACCTCCGGCAAATGTTCCTCAGAGATATATTTTTCATTTTCAATAACAACCACTTCAATTAACCCGCGCTCCTGTAAAGTGTTGATGAAAGAAAATTCAATTTCATAACAGTTGCAGAAATGCGCTATCCGTATTAAATTTTTATTTTCCATTTTTCCTGATTTCTGAAAGTTCACTGAATAATGCTTTTTCTTTTTCGGAAAGATTGGTCGGCAATTTTACTTGATAAGTGATGTATAAATCACCGAATTCATTTTCGCTTTTATACACCGCAAACCCCTTGCCCTTCAGTTTCACTTTGGTGCCACTTTGCGTTTCCGGAGCAACCTTCAATTTAGCTTTCCCATCAAATGTATCAATAACGGTTTCACCTCCTAAAATAGCGGTGTAAAGGTCTAAATCTACAGTAGCATACAGATTGCTTCCTGCTCTTTTAAATTTAGGGTGATTGGCGATTGAAAAAGTAATGTATAAATCGCCATTGGGACCGCCATTCACTCCGGGCGCGCCTTGTCCGGTTATTTTGATTGTTTGTCCATTTTCAACACCTGCCGGAATGGTGAGCCGGATATTTTTACCATTTATGGTCAGGGTTTGTTGCCGGGTTTGATATACATCGTTTAACGCCAGATGTAATTCAGCGCTGATGTCTTGCCCTCTGAATTTTGTTTGCCGGTATTGATTGCCCGCATCTCCACCGAACATTGACCCGAAAAAATCAGAAAAGTCACCGGCATATTGTTCCCTGCCCGTATTTTCCCGGGAACGGGATTGTTGTTGGTTTGCCTTTTCAAATTCAGCAGCATGTTTCCAGTCTTTGCCGTATTTGTCGTATTTCTTTCTTTTCTCCGGGTCGCTTAATACTTCATAAGCCTCGTTCATTTCTTTGAACATGGCTTCAGCCTCTTTGTTATTCGGATTTAAATCGGGATGATGCTTTTTTGCCAATTTTCGAAAGGCGTTTTTTATTTCGCTTTCATTAGCCGTTTTAGATATGCCTAATATTTTATAGTAGTCAATAAATTCCATTTCATTTATTTTAAAAAAACAGACCAGAAGCAGGACGCCTCAATCTAAAAAACATTTCGCGATTAATTTCATTTCGCAGAACAATAATAGCTCATGGTTGAAGATTTTTAAGGTAATATTTATTTCGAATCCAAAATGCTACATTCACCAGCGCTATCAGGTCTGCTTCAATCAATCCATGTTTAAAATTCACAGGTCATGAAAACCAATAATCTTCATATTAATTCGTAGTAATGTAAAGTATCTTTTACAAAAATGATTTCTTTTGTAAAATTAAATTTACGTTATACCGAAAAAAGAAAACAATGTTATTGCCAAGACAAAGAAAAATCATCGCTGAATTGGTTGAAAACATCAAGCTGGCGCGTCTGCGCAGAAAACTCGGCAGCGAGCAAGTTGCTGAACGGGCAAATATCAGCCGCCCTACGCTGCTTTCAATTGAGAAAGGCGCGCCAAGCGTAAGTATCGGCTCCTATCTGCAAGTGTTGGCTGTATTTAAACTTGAAAAGGATTTTCTGTTAGTAGCTAAGGATGATGAATTAGGCAGAAAACTGCAGGACGCAGGCTTAATAACAAAAGCACGCACTCCCAAAAAGAAGAATCGTATTTAGCATTTGCATTTCAAATACGGATGACCATTTGAGAAACCTCGGCTTCATCCTCACTAAAAAAGGCTGGTCGCTTTCACCGGCTTTCGATATGAATCCCTTAGAGACCGGCACCGGATTAAAATTGAATATTTCCGAAAACGACAATGCCTTGAGTTTGGAATTAGCGATGGATGTTCACGAATACTTTCGCTTAGAGACCTCAAGGGCAAAACAAATAATTAAAAAAGTTAAGAGCAGCGTTAAAAACTGGCGTGACGTTGCCAAAAAATACGGGATTTCAAAAAGCGAACAGGAATTGAAATCAATGGCATTTTTACGGGTAATCAAATTTGTTGAATTCAAAGATCAGAACGGGACTCGGATTGAAGGCTAAAGGCACCTTCGTCCTTGTTCGGATTAAGTGCATCCATTGTCCATAAATTTCATGAAGTTATTTATCCGAGCATATCTTAAAAAAAACATTCTGACTTTTTCACTTCACCAACGATAATAAATACAACGTCTCCAAGCCAATCTGCCTGCACCGCTCGTCATATTTTGCATCCTGCTGCGGTGTGTCGTCAAAATCTTTCGGGTCGTCATAAGTGGTGGAAAAACGCGCTTCCGCGCCTGCTACAAACGGGCAGTTTTCTTCCGCATCCGAACACACCATGATGGCGGCAAATTCTATTTGGGGATTGGCAGGGTCGTCATACACTTTTGAAAAACACAGCGTGTGCAACCCTTCACCAAACTCGACTTTATAGTGGGGATTTTTTTGCGAAGCACCCCCGCTAATTTGAAAACCTGCACGCTTCAGCGCATTAATGGCATTAGGGTTGAAAGCCGTAACTTCCATTCCGCCCGAATGTGCATGAATATTTTCTAATCCATAATATGCAGCCGCCACAGCCGCCCATACCTGTCCGAAATGGCTGCGCCTCGAATTGTGGGTGCAGATATACACTAAGTGCGCGGGTTGTTGCTGCTGTTGCTTGGCAGCAATAGAATCAGCGATTTTTTTTAGTCGCTCCTTTCGCTCATTGGGGATTTCATCAAATGAGGCTGAAAGATTGTCACAATAATTTTTTATTTCCGGAAACATATTTCGTTTAATTTTTTTAATAACGCCATCGGTTTGCCAAAGCCACAAGCGACAACATCACCGGTACTTCAATCAGCACGCCTACGACCGTTGCCAATGACGCGCCCGAGTTCAACCCGAACAAGGAAATCGCCACGGCTACCGCCAATTCAAAAAAGTTACTCGCGCCAATCATGGCAGCCGGAGCGCAGATGTTGTGCTGCAATTTCAGTTTCCTGCCTGCAAACCAAGTGATGAAGAAAATAAAATAGGTTTGAATGGCGAGCGGGATAGCAATCAGTAAAATATGAAACGGGTTGTTGATGATTTTCTCACCCTGAAAAGCAAACAACAACACCAGCGTAGTCAGCAACGCGATGATGGAAACGGGTTTCAATCTCGCGAGAAAAACTTTTTTGAACCATTGCTCGCCTTTCGTTTTCAATAAATATCTGTTGCTCAGATAGCCTGCGGTGAGCGGGATGACCACGAAAATCACCACAGACGAAACAAGGGTTCCGTAAGGAATTGAGATATTGGTTATTCCCAACAGAAATTTCACTAACGGAATAAAAGCAATCAGGATAATAAGGTCATTCACGGAAACCTGAACCAAAGTGTAATTCGCATCCCCCTTTGTCAGGTATGACCAAACAAACACCATCGCGGTACAGGGCGCAGCGCCCAGCAGGATAGCGCCCGCGATGTATTGCTCGGCATCTTCAGGGCTTAGCCACGCGTCATAAATATTGCTGAAAAACAACCACGCGAAAAACGCCATGGTGAAGGGTTTAATCAGCCAGTTGATGACCACCGTCAGTCCTAATCCCCGCATGTTTTTAGATATATTTTTCAGCGAAGAAAAATCAATCTGCACCATCATCGGGTAAATCATCAGCCACACTAAGATAGCAACCGGAATATTGACAGTGGCAATTTCCAGCCTGCTCAATACATGAATGGCATCGCCTGCTATTTTTCCTATCAGAATTCCGGCTGCAATACACGCCAATACCCAAATCGTCAGATACTTTTCAAATTTCCCCATCGTGTGTTTTCAGATTCAGCAGCAACCGCCTCCGGGCTTGCAGTTTGAATTTTGTGTTTGAAGTTCGGAAAGCTGCACTTTCTGTTTTTCCTGCGGCACTCCGCATTGGTCCATGGCGAGACAGGCGGTAGCAGTGGAAGTAAGCAAAAAGTTTTTTCCGTTGAAATCCAGTCCGTATTTTCCAATGGTGTTCGCCTGATATTCCACTTCGACTTCCGCGTCTTCCAAGCCCAACACTTTTTCCGACAACTCAATGATGTGCAGCAGTTTTTCAGGCGCGAGGCGGTGGTCATAATCATTGGCTTCCCACAATTGGAAACTGACCTTCTTTTCATGACGCACCGTGCCGCCACAGTCAATAAAATTTTTGTTGACCGCTCCGACTTCGGTCACATGGAAATGAACGGGTATAAAAGATTGGTCAGGTAATTGAAACGTGACATTGTCCACGTTCGTCAATGTTTGTTTTACTTCTGAAAGTTTCATAATAATTTATTTTTAGGTTAACAACATTTCTGATTTTTCGCTTCTAATTTGACTGAAAGCTGACTAAAATATGCTTGCAACTTTTGCAGCGTATCCTTATTAATACAATAACAAATCGCGGTGCCTTCCACGCTGCCTTGGATTAATCCGGCTGTTTTCATTTCTTTGAGATGCTGAGAAACAGTCGGCTGGGCGAGCGGCAGTTCATTGACGATGTCTCCGCAGATGCAGTTGTCTGTTTTCAGCAGATATTCGAGAATAGCCACCCGCGCGGGATGCGCTAATGCTTTGGCAAGCGTAGCAATCGAGTTTTGTCTTTTGGTAAATTCTTCTGTTTTAGCAGCGCCCATGTTTCATTATTATATCGCAATATTACGATAAAGATTTTAATGCGGCAAAGAAAAAATTCTGAAAAGTACTTTTGAATATCATGGATACGATGATTTTAGGGCATTTTACACTTTTGACATTCCGTTCGCCTAATTCTGGCGTGACGGAATGTCAAACTGATTACAAGCACATAGGGGATGCAGTCCCGATAAAAAATCGGGAGGCATGACAATATAATAAGGGAAATGCACTTGGGAAGGTAAAGAATAAAATAAGTCAGAATGACTTCGAAAGCGATACTGTAAACAAGATTTATTCGCCCGCTAAAAATTAAAATCTATTCATACCCCAATCCTTTCAGCAGGCGTTCATTATCACGCCAGCCGCTTTTTACTTTCACAAAAAGTTCGAGATATACTTTTTTGTCAATCATTTTTTCAATGTCCGCGCGCGCTTCAATGCCGATTTGTTTGAGTCCGGCACCGGCTTTTCCGATGAGGATATTTTTCTGAGAATCGCGCTCCACCCAAATTTCAGCCCTCATTCTGTCAATTTCTTCCGATTCTTCATAATCGGTCACAATCACTTCGCAAGCGTAAGGCACTTCCTGGCGGTAGTGCAGAAAGATTTTTTCACGAATGATTTCAGCAACAAAATATCTGACGTTTCGGTTGGTGATTTCATCTTTCGGGAAGTATGCGGGATGTTCGGGCAAATGTTCCATCACGATGTTCAGCAACTTGTCCACGTTCAATGCTCGCAGCGCGGAAACCGGAATCACCGTATCAAAAGCCTTGCTCTTTTCCCAGGACTGAATCAATCCATTGAGTTTTTGAGTTTCCGCCAAATCCACTTTATTGATGACTAAAAATTTGGGCACAGAAATTTTTTTCAATTCCTCCAGCAACTCAGCGGTTCCTTCAGGAGTTTCGTAAATATCGGTGAGCAGCAGAATCAAGTCGGCATCTTCCATCGCTTGATGCACCATGCTGCGCATGGCTCTGTGCATGGCATATTTCGGAGAAAGTACTAATCCGGGTGTATCGGAAAAAACGATTTGATAATTTTCTCCATTCATTAATCCGATGATGCGATGTCGCGTAGTTTGCGCTTTCGGAGTAACGATGGACAATTTTTCTCCCATCAGCGCATTCATCAGAGTTGATTTACCGACATTGGGGCGACCAATGAGATTAACAAAACCGGCTTTGTGAGACGGGTTGTTTTCGTTTTTCATGCGGGCAGCTTCACTTTTTTAATTTTCATCATCACGCCATCACCTGGCTTCAGGGTGATTTGTGGCAACGGTTTAATGTCTTTACTCAGCAGTTCCAATTCCACATGTTGTGAAAGCATCGCGTTAATCATTTGCATTTCCATCATGGCGAAATTGTTGCCGATACAGATTCTTGGTCCGCCACCAAACGGCATGAAAAGAAAACGGTTTTCACCCTTCATTTCAAAATTTTCAAATCGGGAGGGATTAAAAAGCCAGGGATTTTCCCAGTAATCAGGATGATGATGCAGCCCGCTGATATTAATGAGAATACGAGTTTCCTGTGGAGTATGATATCCGCCAATTGTGTCGGGTTTAATCAACTGCCGTCCGATGGCATACACGGGAGGGTAGAGGCGCATGGATTCATTCATGATATGCTTGCCGTAATTCATAAAAGGCAAATCTTCAAAAACAGGGGGCTTATCCGCAAACCGCACCGATTCGGATTTGAGTTTTTCCAGTTCCGCGGGATGTTGTCCGAGCAGATACCACGTCCAGGAGAGCGCGTTCACTGTCGTTTCATGACCGGCAAGAAAAATCGTCATCACTTCATCTTTCAGTTGCTTGTCCGTCATCCCTTCACCGGTATCTTCATCCCGCGCTTCCAATAAAAGTTGCAACAGGTCGGGTGAAAAATCACCACCGTTTTTTCTTTTGGCAATAATGCCAAATACTAAGTTGTCGAGCGTTTCAACTGATTTTTTTGCTTTGAGATAAGATGGCAATGGCATCCAAAATGGCAATGCTATCGGATTGCGAATCATGCGAATCGCCTGGTCGTTGAGATAATTCACATTTTTCCAAACGGTATTGATGTCTTGCGGAGTGACATCGGCAGTGAACAGCGCGCGAGCGACAATCTCAATCGTCAGTCCCGCCATTTCCTGTGTGAAGTTGATGGTCGCACCTTCCTGTTTTTTCCAGCGCTCCAACAGTTTAGAAGTTGTAGTTGTGACAATATTGCTGATACGCTGGAGGCTGTCACGATGAAAGGCGGGTTGCGCCAACCTGCGTTGACGTTTCCAGAAATCACCTTCGCTGTTTATCAGGCCGTTTCCCAGCAGGATGGCGAGGACTTCGTAAGCCTGTCCCTTTGGAAAATTCCGGAAGTTTTCCTGCAAAACGTATTGCGCCAATTCGGGATGATTGATGACATACACTTTATGATGCAGTACCCTGAAGCGTGTGATGACCGGATAATTTTCCGGTGCATGTGAAAGAAACCCAACGGGGTCGCGCAGCATTTCCAAAAATACTTTCGGACGATATCTGGGGGGCAATTTGTGAGGAGTGGCTGTGTTCACTTTTCAAAGATAACGGTTGAAGCCATTTTTGATTTATTTAAATTTTTAAATAAATTGTGATTACATTATTGATGATGTGTGGAGATGAATTATATAGACAAGCAATCACACAACTTCAACTTGGCTCATTGTGACTTGCGTAAATCTTTATTTGTATTGAAATTTGACCAACACCCTTGTTTTTAGTTTTTATAAATTATCATCGAAAAATTATTATCAATTAAATTTACTTTCGTATATTGAGTTAATGAATAACCGTATGAAAGGCTTATTGATTGTAGGAGTTGCCTATGTCATCTCCATCGTTTTAGCGATTCTGGCATTTAGAAGCACGGAAGGTCAGCATCCTTTAGTCATGCTGGCAGTAGCTCATTTCGGAGCTACTTTAGTATTTTACATTTTTAGTACATTAAGTGACAACTCGAATGTGAATGACAGTTTTTGGAGCGCTGCCCCCATCGCTTTTGTATTTTTTTATTTATGGCAAACCGGAATTGATGAAAATTTTATCAGAAAAGGTCTCCTGCTCATTTTAGTTAGCGCATGGGGCATCCGGCTCACCAGCTATACGCTTTATCATTGGAGAGGTATCGGTCAGGAAGACTGGCGTTTTAACATCCTTCGCAACAAAACCGGTGACGCTTATTGGGGCGTCAGTTTCGCGGGCTTTCACATTCTGCCGGCTATTCTGAGTTTTTTCGCGGTGCTGCCTTTTTACCCGATAATTTTCTCTGAAAACCCTTTTGGATTTTTGGATTTGATTGCTGTCTGCATCATCGCTGCAGGGATTATCATAGAAGCGATATCTGACGAGCAACTGAGGCGGTTTCGGAATGTTAAAAACCGGAAAACCGAAGTATTGGCGACCGGTTTTTGGGCTTTCTCCCGTCATCCGAATTATTTGGGTGAAACCATCTTTTGGTGGGGTATCTGGATGCTGGGCATCGCGGCAAATCCGGAATGGTGGTGGACAATCATCGGTCCGGTGGGCGTTACTTCACTCTTTTTGTTCATCACCATCGAACTGATGGAAATCAGGCTTTCCGGCAAAAAAGGATATAAAGGCTACGCATATCGGGTGCCGAGATTCATTCCATTTATCAAAAGCAAAAAACCGAGCAGACGAATATCATTGCCCGGTTAAGCGCAGTTGTTTTAAATTGCGTTCAAAATTTCTCGTTGAATGAAAGCATTTCCCGGTTTTATTTTGTTGCTCTTTTCCGTTTTATTTGTTTATTCCCAAACCTCCAATCAATTTTTTGAAAGCGGAGTCGCCAAATATGATAAAAAGGATTTTAAAGGCGCGATTGATGATTTTACAAAAGTCATCGGACTTGAACCGGAAAGAATTGATGCCTATTTCAACCGC
>JBGTCY010000246.1:0-8721 GCA_041748615.1 Chitinophagales bacterium | reverse complement strand
ATGTTCTCAATGAGTTTTCGGGATATAAGCAATTCAGGTTAGCGTATGGAACCGCCAACTTGTATAATCCGAAACTGAATGTGACTGCCGGAGGAAATGACCGGATTGCCATCACGCTCCGTGATTTTGACGGTAATGTTGATTGGAGCAAATTGCAAATCAGACCACAGGGGCATTCAACGGCTCCTTATGCCGTGCTGTCAACCTATGTGAATGCGGTGGGTGGTATTGGTAATGATTGGAAAACCATTGAAATTCCTTTGTCGGATATGACGAACCTGATTAATTACAATCAACTCAGCTTCATCATGTTGTTTGGAAATAATGCAGATGCGTTTAATATCGGCATTCGTGAAATCTGGTTTACAGGCGGAACAACTCCGTTCAAATGGTTTGGCGGTGATAAAACCGATAACTTCCATGATGGAACCGGTGGTTCACACCGCTATATCGCTTCTGTTGTTCCGGCTAATGGAGATTACGTCACCCACGTTGACTTCTATGACGGACTGACGCTCATCGGCACAGACCATATCGGTCCGTTCAACTTCAACTGGACAAATGCACCTGCGGGCGGACATCAACTCACCGTTGTCGCGTTTGACAATCACGGGGATTCTTATACTTCCAGCCCTGTGTTCATCACGGTAGGCACACCTAAATGGGAGGATGAATCAACTTCCATCTTCACAACCGGTGATTTGAAACTGGAACTTTATCCAAACCCAAGCAATGGTATTTTCAACCTGACTGTAGAAGGTGTGCAGGGTGCAGTTACTATCCGGATTTTCAATCATCTCGGACAACTTGTATTGTCGGATGAACAAATCGTAAACGATGGAACCTACAATCAGTGGTTAGATATTTCACCCCAACCGCAAGGAATTTATTACCTCCAGTTACAGGATGAAAACAAACGACTGACGCGAACGATTCTGGTAGGGAATTAAATAATTTTTTGTTATCAACATCAAACCGCGACTGTGAAAATGGTCGCGGTTTTTTTTTGGAGGAAAAACCAATATTCATTATTGTCAAAATCTTGTTTTTGCGCTAAAGTTCTATAATCACGGGTATTCCATAGGCTCAGGCTAAAGCCTGAGTTATAGAATACTCGCCACAACAGGGCTTTAGCCCAAAAAGTATTTTTGTCGTTCAACAGTGTTTAAAAAAAGATTTTATAAATCAAGGCATATTGGACAAAATAGGTAGTTTTTAAGGTCAGGGCTGAAGCCCTTGTAAACACTCGGTTCTGTTATAACCCCGCCTTTAAAGGCGGGGTTAAAGGATGTCGCGTCACTAAAGGGCTTTAGCCCTGACCTTCGGAAAAGTAACGAACTATTGATAAATCACTCTATATTTTATTTATTCCGTCAACAACGGTTTTGTAATATCCAAAAACTTATCAGAACTCCTTTGAAGAATTTTATCGGTGTAGCCGGTCATCACTTTTGTCAGAAATTTTTCTTTACCCGCTTCTTTCACATTTACATCAATGGAATATTTCCCTTGATTAAACGCCTCCATGATTTTACCGTTTTTATCTACCATAAAACCATAAGAGCGTGGCACGATGAACGAGAACCCCTTCAATAATTTATTTTCCTGCCGGGAAAAAAAATCTTCACGCTCCGGTCCGGGTTTCATCGGGATGTTGCGCAGGGGAAGGGTAAACCTGCCGATTTCATTTTCATAAAACAGCGAACCGTTTTTGAGCGCGTAACTGGATTTGAAAACGATTTCGATATCCATATTCAGCAGGTTGTCTTTTTTTCTGCCGCCCCAACTCCAGGGAACATACCATTTTGTGGCGGGCATTTTCGCTTTTGAATAACGGATGTCTAAACTTTTCAGTCGCAGTTTAAAATAGGAACTGTTAAATACTTCAAACAAATTTGAAGTGTCCACTACAAACTCAGCAATCATCGCGGTATCTGTTTTTCCTTTTTTTAATTCAACGAGCCGGATAAAAGTGAATCCTTTAAACTGAATGCCCGATGGGTCGAGCGTGCCTGTTTCCGAAATTCTGTCATAAAAATACATTTCAGAAAGTTGTTGTCCGTATGCTGCCGTGTATTTTGCCTGTTGTACTTTTATCAAATTGCTAATCCCCAAACTTGCCACAGAAACCGCATGTTTCACCATCGGGAAAAAAAATCCCTGGCTTTTTCTGCCGGAAGCCAATTCGTGTCCGTCCTGGTTTTTTAAATCAAGCAAAGCGAGATAGTTCACATCTTCTTCAATTTTCATATTCACCGTTTCATTTTTGGTTTTATAGCTGTATTTAGAAACCGAGCAGGCATTGAAAATCCAGCAAAAGAAACAGGCAAGGAGTGGTGTTATAATCCGGTAATTCATTCGGAAATATTTTACCGAAAGTAAACTGTTTCTTTTTATAAAACCAAGATGTGATTGAACTGATATGAGAAAAATAGTATGATTTTTATTGTGCGCGTAGGTCACCCTGAGCGGAGTCGAAGTGGAGCGATTGTACTCCGCATCGTTTGACTCAACTCATCATGGCAACACATTTGAAATTCGCCCATCACTCTATCTCACTTTGATTAAAAACTACTTCATCGCTAACGCGAATTCTTTCACCGTCTGCGGGCGATACACTGAACCGGCAGAATGATTTTCAAGAATTGTGTTGATGATTTGCGATGCGTTATCAGGATAAAACACCGGCACCTGCATGGGATAATTCAACCAGTTGCCGATTATCTCATGATGTTTTTTCTTCAGCGATGGAATGACCGGCACACCCATCAAGCTCAGGGCGGCAGCGTTGCACTGCTGCTCATATTGCATTTTCATGGGAATCACGAGCAGTTTTTTTTGAAGAAACAATGCTTCTGACGGTGTAGAAAAGCCCGCTCCGCAAAGCACACCGGTGGAGGTTGCCATGCTATTCAAAAATGATTCATTTTCAATCGGATGAAAAAAAATATTTCCTTCACGAGTCGGTACCAAGCATTTTTTTGAAAAAACCTCCCACTTGATTTCGCTGAAAACAGAAAGGTGTTTAATAATTCTTTCATCACTGTAGGATGGCAGATAAACCGTATAATGACCGAGGTCTTTCACATCCGCTTTTCGCACCTCACCGCGGATTACAGGCGTGAAAATATTATCATCATAGCGCGCAAAATGCAATCCATAATGTAAACTTGCAGGAGCGTAATTTCTTAACACGAATCTTCCTAATTTATCATCCTTTTCGGGGTGCGGTGTTTTGTCTGAAAGCAATGCGCACTGATTGCTCAATGCCACGCAGGGCTTTTTCTTCAACCAGGCTGCCCAGGCGGAAATCGGTTCAAAATCATTCACGATTAAATCATATTGTTCAATCGGCAATCTTTTCACATCCCGTAAAAAAAATGTCAGATGATTTTTAGCATACGTATTCAGATAGCTGATGCCGCCTTTTTTGTCAATCTCAAGGCTGATGCCCTTATAGTAATAGCGGATAGGGCAGGGGAGGGTAATTTCGCTGGCGGTGCCGCTCACCAATAAATCAACTTGCGCTCTTCTGCGCAGGTGCGGGATGATTTCAATGGCACGGCTCAAATGTCCGTTGCCTGTTCCCTGGATGGCATAGAGAATTTTCATGCTGGAAGTATTTTAAATTCCCGGATGAGCGCTTCAAACAATTCTTTTTCATTCATCTCTTCCGTTGCGCTTTCTTTATCTATTGTTGCATTAGCGATTTTATCATCTGCATATCGGTAAATCTTCCACGCTCCATCATGAAATTCCAACGCGGTAAGATTTTCAATCCAGTCGCCTGAGTTGAGATAGAGGATGCTTCCTTTGGATGTTTTCACCGGTTTGATAACCGGCTGATGAATGTGTCCGCACACGACATAGGAAAAGCCATTGGAGATTCCGATTTCCGCTGCTATTTCTTCAAAGTTGTTGATGTATTTCACCGCGCTTTTCACGCTGTCTTTGATTTTTTTGGAAAGGGAAATTTGTCCTTTTCCGAATTTTTTGCTGATGTGATTCACAAGCCGGTTAATCAGGATGAGCAGGTCGTAACCGCTGCCACCGAGTTTTGTCAGCCATTTGGAATGTTTCATCGTGATGTCAAACACATCTCCGTGAAAAATCCAGGCTTTTTCACCGTTGAGATTCAACACCACTTTATTCACGATTTTGAAAGAACCCATCTCAAACCCGACAAACCTGCGCAGCATTTCATCATGATTTCCGGCAACATAATACACAGGGATATTTTTCGCCATCAACCCGGTGATGTATTTGATGACACGCATGTGTTCGGGGGGCCAATAGCTTTTTTTAAACAGCCACATATCAATGATGTCGCCATTCAGGATAAGGGTTTTAGGTTCGATGCTTTTAAGATAAGAGAGCAACTCGGTAGCGTGGCATCCGTAGGTGCCGAGGTGAACATCGCTGATAACCGCGAGTTCTACTTTGCGTTTTTCGGGCATGTAGAATTAATTAAGTATAAAATAATGATATTTTATGCCCATGCGAAAAAAACAGGAAGACCAGCCAAATCTTCCAACTACTGCAATGCAATTTTACGTGAGAAGTAATACCGGAATATTATGTACGGGTTAAATATTTTTTAATAAATTATTATAGAGATGGGAAAAGTCGAATCAAGGATTTTTAAACTGAGGTGCAGCAGCTATTTGCAGGAATTAATGAGTAATCCGGGAGTTACGTGATTCCATTTTCGTCAATGCCCGAATCGTGAGATAGCTGATGAAAAGAAAAGTGGAAAACAGCAAGGTAAATCCCCAGGTGCGCGGGTGTTCTAACGGGTAAAGAAAGCGTTGACCCAAATCAAACAAAAGTGCGAACGGGTTGGTAAAAAAATCCCAACTGTTCCAGCGAAGGTAACGTCCAACATAGATGCCTAATCCGCTCAACACGATTGAACAGATAATGAAAAACCATCCGAGGAAAGTGTTGAAGATTTTATTTAACACCCGGTGAATGTCGGCAAGCGAAATGAAACAGATGATTAATCCATTCCATGCAAATGAAAACAGCAAGAGTAAGTCATACCAAAGCGGAACACCTTGCCTTGCTTTCAGATGAAACAAATCCGTAGCGATATACGGTGCATTTGGGAAAAACAACAGCCACAAAAACAAGAAGCCATACAAAATTATTGGTTTGATTTTCCGGAAATTCATCAACAGAAATGTACTGATTACAAGCGGGATGAATGCCAGGAATAAATTCCAAACTAAAAATACATAGGTGACCGACTGTGAATAATTAACACGACATACAATCAATCCCAAACTAAACAGCATGGATAAGCCAAGCAGAATTGCTGCCTGAAGGCGGTTATGATTTTTAAGTTCTGAAATCATTCATTGAGGTTTAATTATAAAAAATACGGAAGCTCTTTATCCGGGTCTGATGCGGAATATATCGCTCCTAACGGAGCGGATAATTTCGGGGTTTTTCGTTTTCTACCAATATCTGCTCCCTAACGGGAGCAACCACAACTAAACACATAATAATGTAATTGAGGAAGTTATTTTAAAACTTCATTAATCACCATACCACCAAATCATCACATCCACAAATCATCAAATCCGCTAATCTGCAAATCAACTAATCATCAAATCACAACATCCGCTAATCATCAAATCAACAAATCTGCTAATCAACAAATCACCTCACCACCTTCACCACCCCTGCGCCATGATAAGAGCGGTATTCTCCCGAATACATCGCGTCAGCACTGACGGGTCCCATTTGGAAGTTGCCGGGAGAAACGGCACGGACAACGTAATAATATTGTTGAGGTTTGCTGCCATAGAGATTTACAAACAGGTTGATACGGTCGTCCCGCACATCCAGCGCGGTGGGAGTGTGCGGATTTTTAATCCAGCTTAACCCCGGGATTTCCTGTGTGCGTGGGTTTTCAATTTCAAAACCCGCAGGCAGCATGTCGGTGATTACGATGTTTTCGATGTTGGTTGAAAAGCTGTTTTGCAACGTGAGGCACACGACCACCAAATCATTTTGCTTGAAACTGTTGCCGGAAATCACATTTCCAAATCGGTCATAAAATGTTCTCCGCACTTTGATGTAGCTGTCTTCCTGTTTGTAACTGCCGTCAGCGGGGATGCCTTCCGAATACCAGGTGTAATAGAGTCTGCCGGTGCCTTTTACCTGCATTTCCACGTTTGAGCCGCCTAATTCTTTCGCTGTAAACTTCACGCTCTTGTCATTGTAAGTCGCCACGGTTTTTCCATTCACGTTAATGTCTGCGGTGACGTTATTTGTTTTATCCTGCCGCGCCATTCTGCCCAGCGCCATGAAGCTGAACGCGCGTTCCTGCGTGCTGTACCAATCTCTGCCTTTCAGCGCGTCCGACACATGTTTTGCCATCGTGGGTATTTGCGGATGTTCCGGGTCGGCTTCCAGCAGCGCGTACAGGCTGATGGCTTCATCGCGCAGGGGAGAGCCGAAACTGCCGCCTGTTTCCACTACCGATGTTTCACCCGAAAAAACATTCGGCAGTATTTCGTTGAATTTATTTTTGTCGCCAGCCAGTGTGTAGGCTGCCGCAAGCAGGTATTTGCTGTCAAGCGTTAACAGTTGCGGATTTGCTTTGTAATAATTCATCGTGTTGACCTGCGGCTTGCCGGCTAGCGCAAGTACAAACAGTCCGTAAATCGTTTCACGCGGAGCGATTTTACGGTTTTGGTTGCGGTTGTAATAATAAGTGTGCTGTTCTTTTTTCTTCGCCATCGTTTCAATGTAGCGCAGCGAATTCTCCAATAAAGGTTTGTTCACTTCATAACCAGCACGTTGCGCTTCAACCAAAAAATGCGCGGCATACACACTCGTCCACCATTGTTCGTAACCACCGCCATCCCACAGGGTGAAACCGCCATTGTACAACTGGCGCATCTGAATTTTTTTGATTGCTTCATTGACATGATAGCGCGCACTTTGTCCTGTTTTCGTATCGTTGCTGAATAGCTCACTGAGGTCGGCAAAATAGATTTGCGGAAACGCGGATGAAATTGTTTGCTCCGTACAGCCATACGGATATTGCACCAACTCCGCCAGGTGTTTCGCAAATTCCGTGATGGGCGACTTGCTCACGACCAACTCATAATTCGCGCTCGCGGGGAGGAAACCTTTCGTGTCAAGGTTTAAATTTTCATTTTTCCCCGCTTCTACATAACCTGCTCCATAGCGTTTCTGCAAAGGGGCCGATGGACGTACACCCAATTCTGTGATGTTGGTGAATTTTTCACCCAAGCCCTCCACTTCAATCGTCACTTTGCCCACATCAATTTGCGCATCCGCCACCACTTTGAATTGCGCCACGCCTTCCGATTTAGCATTCACCGTCAGTTGTTGCGACAATTCACCGATAGGGTTCATTGGTCCTGTTGTTTTGATTTTCGCTGTGACATTCGCTGGTTTGTCAGTCGTGTTGCTGATAATCACCGGAACGAGCGCGGTATCTTTCGGACTAAGAAAACGCGGCAAAGCAGCGCTCACCACCAACGGGTCGGCAATGGTCATGTAAGCGTCAGCCGAACCGAAGGAAGCATCTTTATATGCCACCGCCATCAGCCTCACCATGCCGGAAAACTGCGGGATGTCAAATTCGAAATTCGCTTCGGCATTGCCACCCGCATCGGTGATGCCGCTCCAATAAGACAGCAGTTGCACGCGATTGCTCTGCACGGGATTGACGCGCTTTGACATTTCGCTGTCGCCTCCCGTGCTGGAGATGACGCTCGTGCCTCCTTTTACTTCCGGAAGCAGCATGGCATAGATGTCAAACGAGGTGACGCCAAGCGCGCGCTTCTGATAAAAGTAGGCATACGGTGCAGGAGAGGAATAACCCGTCACCGCGAGGACGCCTTCATCCACCACCGCCAGCGTGACTTTGGAATGAGGAGCAGCTTTCACTTTCACTTTTTGTTTCGTATTCGAGCGCACTTCTTTAGCCGCGATAATTTCAACCGGCATTTTCCTGTTTTTTTCTTCTACCAAAAAAGACTTGAAACCATGTGCGACTGTCAGCGGTAAATCGCTTTCTTCATGCGGCTTAATCAGTGTGGCGGTGATATAGGCGTTCGGCAAATACTCGGCTTTGATGTTCAGCGATGCGGTAGCGGTGCGATTATCTGTTTTCACCCAGAAATAATCCTGCACTTTGTCGGTTTCTACCGTCACTAAAATTTTACCGTTGAATGGCGCTTTCAGCAGCACTTTCGCCTTTTCGCCCGGAGCGTAATTTTCTTTATCCACTTCAATTTCAATGTTGCCTTCAGTATTCACTTCAAAAGAAGAATACGCGATGCCGCCCCAGCCGTAGCAATAGAAACGGCTTGACACATAGCGTGCGGCTCCCGGTTGATACAATCTGATTTCATAATTGCCCGATTCATTGGCGACAAAATTGAACGCGCTTTCTTCTCCGCTCACGGTGAGTACCTGATCGGAAATCAGTCGTTCTTCTTCCTGCGAACGGTAGCGGAAATATTGCCCGTCACGACTCAAAATCGTTCGGTAGTCGCGTTTAATTACTTGTATTCTGGCTTCCGCGGTTTGAGGCGCACCGTCTTTATTCAGCGCGAGCAGGTTGAATTTGATGGAGCGGTTAGTCGGGTAATAATAATATCCGTCATTTTTAATGCCGTAAAAAACTTCCTGCGTGAGGATGTCAGCTGAAACTTTGCGGCTCACCGGTCTGCC
>JBGTCY010000245.1:0-11609 GCA_041748615.1 Chitinophagales bacterium | reverse complement strand
GAAAGCGCGGCAATTTTCCGGAAAAGAAATTTTCATTATTGGCGGAGCGGAAATCTACAAGCAGAGTTTAAAAATGACTGACCGTGTTTATCTGACAAGGATTCACTCGGATTTTGATGGGGATACTTTCCTTCCTATTCTTGAAAATGCAAATTGGCAGCTTGTTTCAAATGAAAAACATGCTGCTGACGAAAAAAACCCTTACGATTATTCATTCCAGGTTTATCGAAAATTATATTGACGCAACCAACGATAATCATTATCTTACAAATACATAAACAATTGATTGATGGAAAAATATTTTCGAGTTACACCTGTATTGATTTTTTCTTTCTTCCTGATTTTCGGCAATAGTTGTCAGAAATGGCGCGACAACCGTGAAGTTTTTACTTCAGAAAATCACACTTTATCCGAAGCCGGTTTCAATGAAATTCTGCGTCATTTTTTCATAGCTGTTTCACCGGAAGGAGCGTTGCTGACGGACAGTTGTTTCAACTTCAGTAAAAGTGGAGATTCTTTGCTGATTGATTTGGGAGAAGTAGGTTGTAAAGGTCTTTTCAACTTTGCGGTTCACGGAAAACTGATGGTTGTTTTTTCTGATTCCTTTCATCTACAAGGCGCTGTTGCCGCGATTTCCCTCATTGATTTTTACAGCAGAGGCTATCGTGTGGAAGGGCAGATTGCTTTAACGAATCTGGGCATCAGCGCGGATGGAAATCCGCATTATGAACTGCGGGTTGACAATGGATTTATCACTGCTGAAAAAGAAAATACCGGTGAAGAGTTTGTGATTAGTTGGTTGTGCGAATATACCTATGAATTGGTAGAAAAAAATAATGCGGTGTTTTCATTCGATGATTTATATAAAATCACCGGTTCAGCTTCCGGCATTAATGAGGATGGAAGAACTTACACTGCCGAAATCATCACACCCTTGCTGAAATACAATGATTGCCGTTGGGTGGGCAGCGGAAAAACAAAAATCGCAGCCAATGATTTAAGAGAGAGAAGCCTTTTTTATGGCGAAGATTGCACACTTGAAAGTACCTGCTGCGATAATGTCGCCATTGAAGAGGTGAAAGGTCAGGACAGAACCGTGAGAATGAAATAAATCCCCTTCACTTAATACGCTACGGCAAACACCACTCTTCTTTCTGAAGGTTTTCCGGAATACACACAAACTCCGGGTTCTTTTTCGCCATCTATCGGAATGCAGCGAATGGTGGCTTTGGTCAACTCTTTAATTTTTTCTTCCGTTTCCGCGGTGCCATCCCAATGTGCAAGCAGGAAGCCGCCTTTGGTATTCAAGACACTTTTAAACTCATCAAAAGAATCAACCTTGGTGGTGTTTTCTTCCCTGAATTTCAAAGCTTTGTTGTAGATATTTTGCTGAATTTCATCCAGCAATTTGGGAAGAGCGCTTTTCAGCTCGTCTAACTGCATGACTTGTTTTTCCCGCGTATCCCGCCTTGCCACCTCAGCAGTCCCGTTTTCCATATCGCGGGGACCGATGGCAACGCGAACCGGCACTCCGGTCATTTCATATTCGGCAAACTTCCAGCCCGGTTTGCGGGTTTCATCATCATCAAACTTCACTTCTAGTCCGAGTGATTTGAGTTCGCTTTTGATTTGATTGGCTTTTTCAGCTATCATCACTAACTGTTCGGGTGTTTTGTAAATCGGTACAATCACCACGTGCACCGGAGCGAGTTTTGGCGGCAAAACCAATCCCTCATCATCCGAATGAGCCATCAGCAAAGCGCCAATCAAACGCGTGGAAACTCCCCAGGATGTCGCCCAAACATGTTCCTGCTGACCTTCTTTGTTGGTAAAAACAACATCAAATGCCTTCGCAAAATTTTGTCCTAAAAAGTGTGAAGTGCCCGCTTGTAATGCTTTGCCATCCTGCATCAGGGCTTCGATACAATAGGTTTCCACAGCCCCTGCAAACCGTTCACTCGGGCTTTTAACACCTTTCAAAACCGGCATTGCCATATATTTTTCAGCAAATTCAGCATATACCTCCAGCATTTTTTCAGCCTCAATGATAGCTTCTTGCTTCGTGGCGTGTGCCGTATGACCTTCCTGCCATAAAAATTCAGCCGTTCTTAAAAACAGGCGCGTACGCATTTCCCAGCGAACCACATTCGCCCATTGATTCACTAAAATCGGCAGATCGCGGTAAGATTGCACCCAGCCTTTATAGGTATTCCAAATGATGGTTTCGGAAGTCGGACGCACAATCAGTTCCTCTTCCAATTTTGCCTCCGGGTCCACAATAATGCCTTTTCCATCGGGGTCATTTTTCAGGCGATAATGAGTCACAACCGCACATTCTTTGGCAAATCCTTCCACATGCGCGGCTTCTTTGCTCAAAAAACTTTTTGGAATAAACAAAGGAAAATAAGCATTGACGTGACCGGTTTCTTTAAACATCCTGTCCAATTGCTCCCGCATTTTTTCCCAGATGGCATATCCATGCGGCTTAATCACCATGCACCCTCTCACTGCCGAATGTTCTGCCAGTCCACCTTTTCTGACAAGGTCGTTATACCATTGGCTATAGTCCTGCTGGCGGGGTGTTATCTCTTTACTCATAAAACAATTTGGTACATTATTTGTAAAAAAGGAAGTGGACAAAAATAGAAAGAATAATTTTGGTTATCTTTTTAAACGAAACGGGATTTATTCAGTCAAACATTCAAATTGACTATCACGATGAAAAACTTAACACTTTATTTAGCCGCTCTCCTCGCCACATTTCCTGTATTCGCTCAGGTTTATGATGATGTTTATTTTTCCCCGAAAGATGAAGTCCATGAAACGGTAGTTGTTCGTCAGGACAGGGGAAGAACTGACACTTATCGCAACTATGGCGATGATTATTATGATGACAGTTATTATGATGACAACAATTATTACAACACTCCTCAGAGCGAATCCTACTCGGATGGACAGGGAAATACTTACATCACTAATAATTATTATGGCGATAATTTCGGCAATGATTACACCACCCGCATGAGACGGTTTTACCAGCCTTGTATGGGTTTTGGTTATTTCAGCCCCATGTACACAGGAATGTTCTATGACCCCTGGATGATGGGCGGATGGGGTGGCGGATTTGGTGTTGGCATCGGTTGGGGTTCGCCCTGGATGATGGGACCCTCATGGGGTTGGGGCTGGGACCCCTGGTTCTCGCCCTGGAGACCCTGGTATGGTGGTCACTGGGGATGGAATCGTCCGTGGGGTTCACCCTGGGGCGGATGGGGTTATGGCAGCGGATATTGGGCAGGATATAATCATGGCTACTGGAACGGATATTATGACGGAATGTATGGTGGAATGGCTGGAGGAGGATTATATGGTGGAGGTTTTGGTAACTACGGAAGAAATACAATTTACGGTCCGAGACAATCATCAACCGGAATTGCTTCGCAAAGAAACACCATTGCTGAAAAACAAGACCCTTATGTAGGTATGCAGCAACCGGCAAGAAACACCGTTCCTGTTGCAAGCGACAGAACTGCTACCAGCACCGGCAGGGTGGAAAGTCAGACACCGGGCAGAGTTCAGCAGGAACAGCCGGGCAGAGTTGAAAAAAGACCAAATGTTATCGCATCTCCCGATACCAGGCATAAACAACCCATTCAGAGGCAGGATGCCATTCAAAGAACACCTTCACAGCAGCAGACACCTCCGGTTAACCGTCAGCAGCAGCAAGTAACTCCGCAACGCGGACCATCCATGCAGCCAAATAATCAGCGGAATGTTCAGCCTCAAAGAGGTGGAGGAATAATTGAACGCAGAAATGACCCTGCACCTAAAGGTCAACCAAATAGAAATCTGCAAAATCCCTGGGATAACAATAATGCTCCAAGGCAGTCACTGCCACAGCGCAATGAACCGAACAACCCAAGGAATATGCAACCGAAGCAAGGAAATCCTAACATTCAAAGAGGCGGAAAAGTACCGCAGCAACGTAACTTCGATACACCTTCTAACAGGGGTGGAAATCCGGGTGGATTTTCGAATCCTTCAAGAGGTGGAAACCAACCTGCTCCGTCAAGAGGCGGAAATTTTTCAGCGCCTTCAAGAGGAGGTAGTTTCTCCGCCCCCTCCGGTGGAGGCGGTGGTCAGGGTGCGCCTTCAAGAGGTGGCAGTAGTCCATCTCCCAGAAGCCGTTAATTTGGTTGATGAATGTGAGCCGTTTGAATTTTTTCCTTTTTTTGAATACAATACATTAGTATGAGAAGAGGCCTGTTTTATCTGTTTGGAATTATCATTTTATGCGACAATCTATTTGGACAAACGGCTGATGACGCCCTGCGTTTTTCGGAATTGCAAATCAGTGGAACCGCACGGGGAATCGGGGTTGCGGGAGCATTTGGGGCGATGGGCGCGGATTTTACCTCAGTTATCAGTAATCCTGCCGGTCTCGCATTTTTCCGAAAATCGGATTTGATGTTTTCACTCAGACTTGACCACATCAATAACAATTCAACTTTAGAAAACTCACCCGCATCCGATGACCGTTTCAACTTCAATCTGGGAAACCTGGGAGTTGTTCTTTCCGCAGGCAAAAGAAAAAGCAACAGCAAATGGAAAGCTATCAATTTTGGATTGGGATATAACAGGCTTGCAAGCTATCATTCAGACAAATACTACCGTGCAGGTTCCAGTTCAAATAGTGTCTTAAGAACCTACGCGCAGGATTTAGACGGAACTGCTTCAAGTGACATCGCCTATGGCACAAATAGCTTTGAATCTGTTTTAGCCTATGATGCCTATTTGCTGAATCCTTTATCGAATGACCAAACACGTTATTCGGCAGTAACGGATGGAGGAATGGTGGACAGGCAAATCTCTGTTCAGTCAGAAGGCTCGCTCAGTGAAATGTCACTTTCCGTAGCAGCTAATTATAACCATAAAATTTATTTCGGAGGGTATCTTGGAATCCCCTTCATCGTGCACAGGTCAACCATCAGAAATTTTGAGCGGAACTCTGAATTTGCAACAGAAAGTTTTAATTTTTTTGAAATGAGTCAGCAAGTCAGAAACGCTGGAGTCGGGGTGAATTTTAAAATGGGCGTTATCTATCGTCCGAATGATTGGGTAAGGTTCGGAGTGGCATTACACTCGCCAACACTTTTTGGAATGAATGATGAATTTAACAGCAGCGTTGCTTCCAATTTTGATACTATCAACTACAACCTTTCTTCTCCTTTCGGTGAATTCAGATATAACCTGAGTACTCCTTTGCGCACCGTCACCAGCTTTGGATTGATTTTCAAAAAATATGGTTTTTTCTCATTTGATTACGAATGGGTGGATTACAGCCGCGCAAAATTCAGAATGGACAACAGTTTTAAAGAAATTGAATTAACCATCAACAGTAATGTCAACGCCTTTTACCGTTCCGGACACATTATGAGGATGGGCGTGGAAGCGGCTATCGAAAACTTCAGATTGCGGGCGGGATTTGCCCATCATACAAGTCCATATAGCAATGCAGTTGTTGTAACAAGTCATGACGGCTCCACCAACTATTATACGTTTGGGGCGGGAGTCAGATTGAAAAAGGTTTATGTGGATGTGGCTTACCTGAGAGGTCGCACCAAAGCCGTGAATTTCCTTGTAGCCAACGATGCGTTGGATGAAACAATCCGTAATAGTTTTGTGGTCACCACCGGTTTCAGGTTTTAAGCGAAATGAAGGCATTCCAAATTGTACCGCCTGGGACACATTGAGCGAAGTCGAAGTGGCGTGATTGTTAATCTAAAATCTAATATCTACTATCGTTGGCTTCTACTGTGGAGGTTATTTGGACAACTCCTCCTACCTTGATTTTAATCAATTTTTTTAGAATTTCTGAATGTCAATTCCTATCTTTGGTTTTGTTTTACCAAACAAGCGTTTGATAAAATCGTAAAAGAACCAAATTGTTAATCTAAAAAAAATCTAAAATCATGGAATCATTACCATTACATGGAATCTTTCTCAGCGATGCAGGATGGGCAATTGCCGTTTCAGTATTGGCTATCCTCATTGTGGGATATACCGGAGTGCCAGTTTGGACGCTCCTTTTTTTAGCGCTCGCCCTTGGCTTTGGCGCACCGCTTTGGTTGCTCATCCCATTGGCAGTTATCGCTTTGGTGTTTAACATCACACCACTGCGCGCAAATCTCGTTTCACGGGTGGTGATGAACACGCTGAAAAAATTAGGATTTCTTCCCACCATTTCAGAAACCGAGCGAATTGCTCTCGATGCCGGAACCGTGTGGGTGGATGGCGAGTTTTTCTCCGGCAAACCCGATTTCAAAAAGATTTTACAGGAAAACTATCCTGAATTATCTCCTGATGAAAATGCCTTTATGAATGGCGCAACGGAAACGCTTTGCCGCATGACAAATGACTGGAAAATTCATCAGGATGGCGACCTCCCCGCAGAAATATGGGATTACCTGAAAAAGGAAAGATTTTTCGGGATGGGCATTCCGAAAGAATATGGCGGACATGGTTTTTCAGCCAACGGCATGAATGCGATTATCGCGAAAATCGGTACGCGCTCGGTGCCGCTCTGTGTGGATGTGATGGTGCCGAACTCATTAGGACCGGCTGAATTGCTCGTACATTATGGCACCAAAGAACAAAAAGAATATTACCTTCCGCGATTGGCAAAAGGTGAAGAAATTCCCTGCTTCGCTTTGACGGAGCCAAATGCCGGTTCCGATGCGGCTTCGATTTCATCGTGGGGTGAAGTGTTTCGCGGTGAAGATGGCGAACTCTATATGCGTCTCACGTGGAACAAACGCTACATCACGCTTGCCGCGATTTCATCATTGCTCGGCTTGGCGTTTCAACTGAGAGACCCTGAAAATTTATTAGGTAGAGGAACAAACCCCGGTATCACCTGCGCGTTGGTGCCGACAGAGACTCCGGGCGTGGTGCTCGGTAAACGTCACAATCCGCTGGGTGTACCTTTTATCAACTCGCCTACCGAAGGTCATGATGTTGTGCTTTCCGTGAATCAAATCATCGGTGGTCCGTCACAAGCCGGTAACGGCTGGAAGATGTTGATGGAAACACTTTCTGGCGGTCGCGGAATTTTCTTGCCGGCAATGGGCAGCGGTGGTTCGAAATTGGTCTCGCTTGCCGGAGGCGCATACGCGATGGTGCGTCAGCAGTTCAACACACCGATTGGAAAATTTGAAGGCATTGAGGAAAGACTCTCAAATATTGGTGGTTATGCTTACATATTAGAAGCCATGAGCCGCTTCACCTGTGGCGCATTGGATAAAGGAAAGAAACCTGCGGTGATTTCAGCGATTGCGAAATATGCCGCCACGGAACTCAACCGCGTGGTGGTGAATGATGCGATGGATATTGTCGGTGGAGCGGGCATCGTTTTGGGTCCGCGCAATTTAATTGGTAATGGTTATATGGCGCTCCCCGTGGGCATCACGGTGGAAGGCTCGAATATCGTAACGCGCTCGCTCATCATTTTCGGACAAGGCTTGATTCGCGGTCACAAATATGCCGTGAAAGAAATGGAAGCGATTATGAAAAACGATCTTTCAGGATTTGATTCCGCTTTCTGGGGACATATTAATATGACCGTTCGCAACGGGTTCCGCTCAGTATTGCTGAGTCTTACTCGCGGTTATCTCGCTGGCTCGCCTGTCAGCGGACCTACCGCGAAATACTACCGCAGACTTTCCTGGACTTCCGCGACTTTCTCATTGATGTCTGATATCGCACTCTCGTCATTGGGCGGGCAATTAAAAATGAAAGAAAAACTTTCAGGATATTTTGCGGATGCGCTCACGTGGCAGTATTTAGCCGTATGCGCGTTAAGAAAATATGAAGCCGATGGCAGAAAAAAAGAAGACTTGCCTTTCGTACAATGGGCTTGTGAATATTCTTTATTCAAAATTCAGGATTCGTTTGACCACATTTTCAACAACTTCCCCGTTCCGGGAATCAGCGCGATTTTGAGCGGACCGATTGCTTTGTGGTCACGTCTGAATCCGTTGGGTGTCAGACCTTCCGACAAAATCGGTCATCAAATCGCTACTGCATTACTCACTCCCGGACCTGTGCGTGAAAGCATGAAAACCGGAGTTTACATGCCGAAAGAAGCTCATGAGCCGCTCGCGATTTTGGAAGAGGGACTTCGGGCAGTGCATGACAGTCTCGCGATTTATGCGAAGATTCGAAAAGCCACAAAAGCCGGCACTCTAAAAAAAGGAAAGGCGAAACAGTTGCTCAACGATGCGCTCGAAGCAAAAATCATCAATCAGGTTGAATATGACATTGTGCTGAAAACCGAAAAACTGCGCAACGAAATTGTGGCGGTTGATTCGTTCTCGCTCGAAGAAATGCCGGTGAATATCAAAACAATTACCGCCCCTCCTTCCAACTGGAAGAAAAAAGCGATGGCGTAAAAATTCGCTGAAGTTCGAAAACAAAAAACCCTCCGAATGCGGAGGGTTTTTTGTTTTGGTGAATTTCCAGAATAACTTCCCAAAAGCGAAATGAATTTACAAATCACAAAAAGCCAATCACAAAAAAATTCCAATCACAAAAAAATAAAACTTCAAACAAACCTAACAGTGTGTAGTGATTGATTTGTATTTTGATTTTTTTAGAATTTGAGCATTATTTGTTTTTTTGTGAATTGCTTTTTGGTATTTAAAACGATTGAGGATGTTATTTTAAAATAATTCGCACGTAAACACTCTTTACTTTTCCGACATCATTTCAAGTATCTGCTTGGCGGAATCGTTCGTATCCACTTTGGTGATAATTTTCAATATTTTGCCGTCTTCAATAAGGAATGTTACGCGGTTGGTGCCCAGGTAAGTTTTGCCCATGAACTTTTTTTCACCCCACACGCCAAAGGCTTCCACAATTTTTTTATCGTCATCAGAAATCAGCGTGAATGGCAAATCATATTTGTCAATAAACTTCTGATGCGACTTTTCATTATCAGTACTGACGCCAACCACTTCAAAACCTTTTTTCTTCAACATGGAATAATTATCCCTGAAATTGCAGGCTTCTTTGGTGCAGCCCGGAGTATCATCTTTCGGATAGAAATACAGGACTAATTTTTTCCCTTTAAAATCAGCAAGCGCTACGGGGTTCCCGTTTTGGTCTTTTGATTTGAAGTTAGGCGCTTTATCGCCTTCTTTTAGTTTGGTCATGATAGATGTTTTTGGTTTTGAGAAAAATTGTTGGGATACATGTATTCTGTTATAAGTAGTGATAAAGACGATATTGAAAATTACCTCTTTTGAATTTCTTCCAATGTTTTTATTGAGCCGATTATTTAATCTGTAATCCCGTTACTGTTATATGCCGAAAAACAACTCTAAAAACTCCGATTTTTTTCTCCTGGAAATACCGACTTCTTTTTTTCCGTTCATCACTACAGAACCCCCGTCTTCTCTTTTATACTCTACAACATGCTGTATGTTGATTATATGAGATTTATGAATACGGAAAAAGTCATGGGTAGAAAGAATTTCATCATATTCGCCAATATGCCTTGAGGACATGACTGAAACCCCATCCTCAAGATACACTTTAGTATAATTGCTATTTGCTTCGCAATAAATAATCCTTTCAATGTTTACAATATCGAAACCGGTGAATGTTGGGATAACAAGTTTTGAGATACCTTTTTTAGTTATGACAACCAGCCTGCTCACATTTCGGGTAGTCACACATTCGTGCCTTTTTATTGTTTTATTACTTTTCATATAAAAAGTACTTATTAATATATACGTATCATTTTAATCATCTCAAAATAGCGAACAATAAAAATTTTAGTATTATTTTGGCGGTTATAATAAATTGCTTTCAGTTATATTTTAAATTCTTTTAACTATGCAACACATCTCCGAGAAAATCAAAAACCTCCGTGAATTGCGCAATTTCACCCAGGAATACATGTCAAAGCAGTTGCGCATGACACAAGCCGGATACAGCAAACTCGAGAGCGGAAAAACGGACATCACTTTTTCACAACTGACGGAGATAGCCAAAACCCTTGATGTGAGGGTGGAGGATTTGATTACTTTCGATAATCAAAAATTTTTTCACAGTTTCAATAATGTGAAAGGCAACAATAATGGCTTTCATGTCAAATTGGAATCAGGCGACATTGTAAAACTGTATGATGACAAAATCAGTCTTATGGAGAAACTGTTGAAAACAAACGAAGCGCAGTTGGAACGGTATAGGGAGCGTTTTGGGGAATTGTGAAAGCGGAAAGCAATAAAACTTGATTATATTATTCTCCATCATGAAATGAAGCGCCTCAACTAAAACCTTCCGAAATGCCATCCCGCCCGTAAACCTACCGAGAATTGTTTGGGCTGGTTTTTAGCGCTGCCGTCAAATTTATAGGGTTGAATTAATCGAAATTCCGGTTGTAGCAATATACCCTTTTGCCGCCCGATTAAAAATGCCGGACCCGCTGTAAAGCCGATGCAGGTGGAGTAGATAAAATAGTCAGGGGAGAATTATAATTTGAAAACCACTATATATACTGATATTACTCAATTTGATATTTTTACCAGTTTTTTAGTTTGTATGGTTCCGTTGCTTTTGCGCATGGTGCAAAAGAAAATGCCTGCGCCCAATAAGCCCGTTTCGATATTGAATCTGTGAAGCCCTGCATCAAATAGTTGAATATTGGTAAGTATCATAACCGTTTTCCCGCTAAGGTCGGTTAGGAAAATTGTAATATGCTCACTTTGAGGCATGGAAAATTCGATGGCGAAGGAGTTGGAGAATGGATTGGGATAGATAGTTAATGACGATTCGTTCAAAGAATCTATATATAAATCATTTTTGGCAGCGTTAGCCTGCAATGGCGTTACGCAGGAATATTGAGCTATTCTTGCCCAAAAATTAACTCCCGCTATAGCTTGAAATCCCGGGTTCATTACTATTTCATTGCCCGCTTCAAAAACAATATCTCCGGCAGAAACTGTCAACGCATCGGTTTCGGAAACCGAAGCCGTAATGTCATTTTCCACACCATAATATGCGTCATTGCTTATTGTGCCGGTTATGGTTCTATCCAAGGGGATTACAAAATCATCAAAAAAATCATCAATTAAAATAAAATTTCTCATTCTTTGTCCCTGACCCTGGGTGAACCATAACATGCAATGAGGAAGTGTGTAACTCATGATATTACGGGTATCGGGAGTAAAAGGAGTGCCATTTTGCTGTTGCGATCCTATAAATTCGCAAGTATTCTCACCGACATTAATTGTAGATATACGCAGTCCAGGATCGGCTGGTGTGTCACATAAAAGATCGCCACATACTTCACAATTGGCATCTTGTCCGATTCTTGCAATATTTTCAATACAAAGAGCAGGCTCATGAGTATGGAGAAGACCCATGCAATGCCCTATTTCATGCGCCAATGCATGTGTATTAAAAAGATTTGCTGTAACTTGTTGGTTGTTGTTTTCAGTAAAAACCAGCCT
The DNA here is from genome assembly GCA_041748615.1 of Chitinophagales bacterium. GTDB lineage: Bacteria > Bacteroidota > Bacteroidia > Chitinophagales > CAIOSU01 > JBGTCY01. The sequence continues at coordinate 96 of JBGTCY010000245.1, read as the reverse complement.
ACGTGATATTGTAACCGTTGGAAATGTTGTAGGCGAGGTTGAATGATCAAATAAGAAACCTGTTGCCTTCCCTCCAGCATCTGCCCCTTCAACAAA
>JBGTCY010000244.1:0-36548 GCA_041748615.1 Chitinophagales bacterium | reverse complement strand
TGGTATTCTATCAGAAAAAACATGAATTTCTCAGTAAGACGGACCGCCTGAAGGGGTATAAGTTTAAATCAAATGGGAACACACTCACCACACAGATAAAGGATTTAAGCTATGGCGAGTTTGCGGTTGCTTTATATCAGGATGTAAACAGCAATGGTAAATTTGATAGAAGCGCTTTAGGTATCCCGAGAGAGCCTTATGGATTTTCAAATAATTTCAAGCCCAGGCTCAAAGCTCCCATCTTTGATGATTGTAAATTTATTTACAATGAAAAGGAGAATACCCTGACTCTTTCCATGATAAAATAGCGCGCTTGCGTGATACCGGCTAACTCCCGTCAACATCATCGTATAAGTCATTACTCTTTCTTCGAACATTTCCTCAACGGTTTTTTTTAACCGCAGGAGCATTCCCATGTGATAGAACTGATGCTCATCGCCAGCCTGACTGGTCACGTGGTGTTGTTTAGGAAACTTGTCAAAATTAAATCCCCGGTAGTTGTGCCGTAGGCACAAAATGTTGTTAGAAACTAACGGGCATGAATGACCGAAGTCCCTTTAGGGACTACATGTTGTCGCGCTCAATTGAAGGTAATAACATATCGCGTCCCTAAAGGGACTTTCGTTAATGTTTCTCCATTTTTCTAACAACATTTTGTCCCTATCGGGACATTTTTTTCAACATGGATAATTTCTGAATTGGGAAATTTATTTTGACAATCTTCCTTAGTGAAAAAAGTATCATCTATCCAAAAATCATCTACTACATTCATCATTGAATCTACCTAATCGGTTGTATTCACTCCCGCTAACTCTTGAGCTTATTCAGACGGACACATTATTCTGTCAATTATCTATTCGGTCATCCTATTCAGCTATCCTATTGCGTTGGATTATTTTCTTGCAAGAACGGTAGCAGCCGTTTTATTCCTTTCTCTTTTGAAAACAATTTCCTGCTCCCGCTCCCACTATAGAATGTGTGAATGATGTAACTCTTATTTGTAATCGTGTAACGGTTTCGGTAACCAAAGGACTCACATTTGCATTGTAGAAATTATTTCACTCCAAAAACAACAAATCATGAACAGCACAGAATTAAAAGGAAACTGGAACGAGCAGAAAGCAAAGCTCAAACAAAAATATGCAGAACTGACGGACAACGACCTGATGTTTGCTGAAGGAAAGAAAGACGAGATGATGGCAAAACTTCAAAAGAAGCTCGGCAAGACAAAAGAAGAACTCGATAAAGTTATTTCAGGAAGTTGAACGCTACTGATTCAAAGGGATGCCGTATATCGGCATCCTTTTTTCAACCAAAAAAAATTATAAACAACTGCCCCTGCACAGTATTGCAGGAATAAAAATCTAATTATATGAAAAAACCAATTTTTACCCTTGCCCTTGCAACAACGCTTATAGCAGGAACCATTTTCACCGGCTGCCAGTCATCCGATGCCAATGTAAAATCAGCGAAATCTGATTTGAAAGATTCAAAAGAAGAATTAGGAGTCGTCAAGAAAAATGCAGATGATGAGACCCGGAGGATTGCCGATGGGAATGAGTGGAAAGTTTTTAAAAAAGAATCGGAAGTTAAAATCAGGGAAAATGAAGTTCGCATTGCCGAACTCAGGGATAACATGAAAACATCAGGGAGAACGACTGACTCGCCTCAATCCAAGCGAATTGATGAAATGGAACAGAGAAATAAAGACATGAGAACGAAAATTGATACTTACGATAAGAATCAATCTAACTCAAACACAAACACAAACTGGGAATCATTTAAACGTGAATTCAACAATGACATGAACTCGTTGGGAAATTCGCTCAACGATTTCACGAAAGACAATAAGAAATAAGCGGAAAGGGGCTTAGAATAAGGGCGGGGAGAAATCACCGCTCTTATTTTTTCTTTTTAATAATACTACGCAAAACAATTGTAAAAAAACATCATGAAAAAAACTTTACATCTCCTGTTCATTCTTTTTGTGCTCTCTTTATTTTCTTTTCCGGCTCTGTCGCAGGCATGGGAAAAGAACTCAAAGGTCTTGTCATTGGGAGTCGGCACTTCCAAATTTTTTCATCTTGACGATTATTATAATTACGGACATCCACGGTATCATCACAAATGGCACTGGCACACCACCGCTCAATTTAATCTTCAAATGGAGTTTGGGATTCATCAATATGTAGGATTGGGATTTACTACCGGTGCAGGAGGCAGGAGCGGAAGGGGTAGAATGGGTAAAAAGGATGATTTCTATTATCAATACAGAGGCGGATTTAATATCCCCATCGGTATCGTTGCGAATTTTCACTTCTACCAGCTCATTGCCGATAATTCAGAAAGGAAGATACATGCCGACAGGTTGGATATTTATGCCGGGCTGAATGCGGGTAGCGGAGTCGCATTTACTTACTATGAAAATATCACGCGAACAACACCTATCGCTTTCGGTGGTCTTCATGCAGGCATCCGCTATTATTTCACTGAAACACTTGGCATCAATGGCGAGTTTGGATGGGGAAAATGTATCGTTAATCTCGGATTGGTAATTAAATTATAATGTGCGAAAAAAATAGCTGCTTGAGATTGGTCGTCATTCAATTTTGATACCTGCCCACACGCTGAATACTGTTAAACGGGTGTTTCAAAATGATTCTGACAGGTATTAAAAGCGATTATCAATACTTATATATTTTAAAGTAAAACAGAATTTATCACGGTATGATGTTACACAAACCATGAAGAATCAATTAGTATTCAATATTGATGAATCTATTTTTTATGCAATCATTCCGGAGGCGGCATCAGTGAGCCAAAAAAATATTTTGACTGATGTGAAAATACCGAAAGTTCCTGGCGCTGCAATTAAAGCGCGTGATAAGAATTCTAAAAATCAATCAACATGAAACAACTTTTTCTTACCAACCAAAATACTCAACGCGATAGCGATTCTCTTGAAAAATATTTTCAGGAAATCAATAAAATTCCATTATTAACAACCGCACGGGAAGCAGAATTAGGAACGCGAATTAAAGCGGGTGATTTGGAAGCATTAGACGAAATGACAAAATCCAACTTACGTTTTGTGGTTTCTGTTGCAAAGCAATATCAAAACCAGGGCTTACCGTTGAACGACTTGATTAACGAAGGAAATATCGGGCTGATAAAAGCGGTAAAGGCATTTGATACATCAAAAGGATTTAAATTCATTACGTATGCCGTTTGGTGGATTCGGGCTACGATTATGCAGTCGCTCACTGAACATTCACGGATTGTCCGGGTTCCGGTGAATAAACTCACATCATTCAGGAAAATTAAAAAAGTGATGAACGAGTTTGAACAGGAATTTCATCGCGAACCTACCGAAAACGAATTGGAAGATATCGTGAAACTCAGCAGCAGTGATATTCTGAAAATAAAGAACATGATGAATGGCGCGGAAAAACATCTTTCTATGGACGCCCCCATCAACGATTTGGAAGAAAACACACTAAAAGATGTATTGGAAGACGATAACTGTTCAAATACCGAGACTGTGATGTTCAAAGAATCCTTAAAACATGAAATACGCGATGCGATGAAAATCTTGCCGGAAAGAGATACGAATATCTTGTCAGCGTGCTTCGGCTTAAATGGCGAAAACGACATGACGTTGAATGAAATCAGTGTAAAATTTAATTTAACAGCAGAAAGAATCCGGCAGATAAAAGAATTCTCCATCCGAAAAATGAGAAAAGCGTCTTCCGCAAATACGCTAAAACAATATATCACAAATTAAACCCTGAACTAACCATGATAAACCAAAAGCTAAACAGTACAAAACAAGAAATTGAAAATACTGAAGAAAATAATAACTGGAAGAATTTTAAAAACAAATCGGATGAAATCATCACAAAGAACGAAGTGTTGCTGGATGACTTTAAAAAAAATAAAGGAAGAATACCTCATAAGTTAAAACCTGATTATTCTCAAAAAGTAACGGAGTTGGAGGAGAATATTGATTTATTGAAAAATCAAATGAATGACTTTATCCAGGAAAGAACCAACCGACAGGAAAAATTCACAAATGATTTTAGTAGAAAAATGAATGAATTAGGATGATTTAACAATGCTTCCGTTAAACCGCTAATGCCGCTGAATGAGGTGAACAGGTTTTCATTTAAACTGCAAACCCTTCTATTGATTGAAAATATAAATCACAATAGACAAATACCCAATAAATACAATACCAAGAACAAAAAAAATCAAACCAACATAATAATGTTTCTGAATTGATTAGTGTTTGTTTTTTAAAAAATGAATATTATTTATTTTTTGAAAATTGTTGTTTGGTGTTTCAAAAATCTACAATTAGTCTGTTTTATATGTCTCTAACGAATGTGTGAATCATGTAACATTTTTCTACAATCATGTAACGGTTACAGCAAATAAAGGACTCACCTTTGTCCGGTGAAAATGATTTCACACTCAAGCATTTTACAATGAATAAAGAACAATTAAAAGGAAACTGGAATGAGCAAAAAGGTAAGCTCAAACAGAAATTTGCGGTCTTAACGGATAATGACCTGATGTATCAAGACGGTAAGGAAGATGAGATGTGGGGAAATGTGCAAAAGAAGGTGGGCAAGACTAAGGAAGAATTGCTCAAGCTGATTGGAGCAAAGTAACCAACTCCTTTTTTAAGAATCGTTAATTTTTTTTAAACAATTATTTAATCAAACAAAATGAAAAAACCATTTTTTACCCTTGCTCTGGCTACAACGCTGATGGCAGGAACCATTTTTATCGGTTGTCAGTCATCTGATGCAAAATTAAAATCAGCACAATCTGATGTGAAAGAATCCCAGGAAGAATTGGATAAAGCAAAGAAAAATGCTGATGAACAAGCCCGCAGAAATGCCGAAGCTGAAGAGTGGAAAATCTTTAAAAAAGAATCGGAAATTAAAATTCTGCAGAATGAAGTTCGCATTGCCGAATTAAGAGAGAAAATGAAAAACTCCGGCAAGACACTCGATGACTTACGTGCAAAAAGGATTGACAACCTCGAAACACAAAACAGAGCCTTGAAAACCAAAATAATTAACTACGAAAAGAGTCAGAGCGATTGGGAAATATTCAAACGCGAATTCAACCAGGACATGGACGCGCTTGGAAATTCATTCAACGACTTGTCGGATGATAATAAGAAATAAGCAGAAGGGGGCTTGAAAAGGGCGGGGAGAAATCTCCGCTTTTTTTTTCGATGAAAATGAACCTTCCTGAAAATCAAAATCAAACAAAACATGAACCTCAAAAGAATCTTTGGCGCCATCCTGACCGTTCTCGGCATTGCGGGACTTATCTATGCCGCCATCATGTTCGCTAATGCTTCCGGAAGCGGACAAAATGTGAAAGTCTTGATTATTTATGGAGGACTGGGGCTCCTTTTTTTTATTTCCGGCATCAGCTTGGTGCGACTAACAAAAGATGAAGCATAGAAAGTTTCATCATCCTAAGATCCTTTTGAAATCTTCAAGTGATGGCGCCTGGTTCCACTTCTCTCACACTGACAACTTAAATTTAATTTATTTTGCACCCGGATTCCACCTTTAACTCAGTTGTAAATAAAATGATTACTTTGGCATTTATTCTTTAACCCTAATAATCAAAGAACATGTTTATCAGAGTAAATCACACCATTTCAAATCCGGGAGAATTCTGGCAAAGAGCACAGCAATCACTTCCCAATCTGCCCAACGGGCTTAAAATTCATGCGGTTTATCCAAATGAAACAATGAACGATGCGACCTGTATTTGGGAAGCTGAATCTGTAGAAACTCTTAAAACCTATCTGGAAGAAAATACCGGTGACGTCAGTAACAATCAATATATGCCCATCAACGCTGCCAATGCGATGGGGTTACCGGCTTGAATTTTTTAACAAACGTCTGCAATACTTTTAAACCGGTATTGCAGGCGTTTTTTTATTTTTACATGAAAATTATTTCATTATAAAATCCGTTTATGACGCTCGAAATCAGAACTCCGCCTCACATCAATGAGCCGGTGAAAGAACACGCGCCCGGTTCATCCGAACGCCAGGAATTAATTGCCGCACTTAAAAATGCGAAATCAAAAAAAGCGGAAATCCCCATGTTCATCAACGGTAAGGCGGTGAAAACAAAAAAGAAAGTTGTCATGCGCCCGCCTCATGAATTAAGTCATCAGCTTGGTTTTTATTATGAAGGTGATAAGTCTCATGTCGCGAGCGCGATTGATGCAGCGCTGAAAGCGCAATACGAATGGGAACATACACCGTGGGACGAACGTGCCGCGATTTTTCTGCGCGCTGCCGATTTACTTGCCGGAAAATACCGCGCGAAAAGCAATGCCGCAACCATGTTGTGTCAGTCGAAAAATATTTACCAGTCGGAAATAGATGCGATTTGCGAGCTGGCGGATTTTTACCGCTTCAATGTGCATTACATGCAGCAAATCTATTCGGAGCAACCGCTTTCTCCGCAAGGCATTCACAACAGCCTGGATTATCGTCCGCTCGAGGGTTTTGTATTTGCGGTTACGCCCTTTAATTTCACTTCCATTGCGGGCAATCTTCCCACAGCGCCCGCGCTCATGGGCAACACCGTGGTGTGGAAACCGGCTTCAACACAAGTATATTCCGCCTGGCTGATTATGGAAATTTTGAAAGAAGCCGGACTGCCGAAAGGCGTCATCAACCTCATTTATACGGATGGAAAAACAGCCGGTGAGGTGGTATTCAATCATCCTGATTTCGCGGGTATTCACTTCACCGGTTCCACCGGCACTTTTAATTATATGTGGAAAACCATCGGCAACAATATTTCAAAATACCGCACTTATCCGCGCATTGTAGGCGAAACGGGCGGCAAGGATTTCGTGCTGGCGCACCCTTCGGCTGATGCGGCAAGTTTAATCACGGCTCTTTCGCGCGGTGCGTTTGAATACCAGGGGCAAAAATGTTCGGCAGCATCGCGCGCTTATGTTCCCGCAAGTTTGTGGAAGCAGGTGAAAGAAGGTCTTCAGCGCGACCTTGCGCAGTTTAAAATGGGAACGCCTGAAGATTTCTCGAACTTCATCAACGCGGTAATTGATGAAAAATCTTTTGATAATATCACTGCATACATTAAGAAAGCGAAAAAGGATAAACAGGAAATTATCGCGGGTGGGAATTTTGACAAAAAAGAAGGTTACTTCATTGAGCCGACCGTCATCGTTGCAAAAGACCCGCGTTATGTAACGATGTGCGAAGAATTGTTCGGTCCGGTGTTGACCGTGCATGTTTACCCGGATAAAAAATTCGAGCAAACGATTGATTTGGTGAACACGACATCACCGTATGCGCTCACCGGAGCGGTTTTTTCACAAGACCGGAAAGCGTTAGTACATGCTTCTCAAAAACTGCGTCATGCAGCGGGCAACTTTTATATCAATGACAAACCCACGGGGGCGGTTGTCGGTCAGCAGCCATTTGGTGGCGGCAGGGCATCCGGCACGAATGACAAAGCCGGCTCGCACCTAAACCTCAGCCGCTGGACATCACCCCGCACCATCAAGGAAAACTATGCTCCGCCAACAGATTTCAGATATCCGTTTTTGGGGTGAATGGGGGAGGTGTTAGTAGTTAGATGTTAGACGTTAGTAGTTAGATGTTAGACGTAATTAGATGTTAGAGATTAGTCGTTAGATTTTGATAGTAGTCTTTAGATATTAGATGTTAGTATTTATAAAAGGTATCAGTAATATTTTATCTAAAATCTAATATCTAATATCTAAAATCTTAAGTCTAAAATCTATGATGCAAATCATGCAACAGGAAATCATCATCACAAAATCTACCGGGGAGAAAGTTCCTTTTTCCGAAAAAAAATTAGTGCGTTCATTGCAGCGTTCCGGTGCGGGAAAAGATTTAATTGACGAGATTCTTTTGACAGTGAAAAATGAACTGCATGAAGGAATCACGACCAAAGAAATTTACCGGACCGCTTATAAATTATTAAAGAAAAAAGCGCGTTCGACTGCGGCTCGCTACAAGTTAAAAAATGCCATTATGGAGTTAGGTCCTTCCGGCTATCCGTTTGAGCAGTTTGTTGCAGAGTTATTGAAATATCAGGGCTATCAAGTTAAGATTGGTGAAATCGTGGAAGGACATTGTGTGAAACATGAAGTGGATGTCATTGCGGACAGTGAGGAGGAACATGCTGTCATCGAATGTAAATTCCACAACCGGCAGGGATATTATTGTGATGTGAAAATTCCGTTGTATTTCCATGCGCGGTTTTTGGATATTGAAAAGAAATTAAAATCAAAGGGAGAACATCAAAACAAATCGCATCAGGGCTGGATATTCACCAACACCCGTTTTTCCAATGATGCCATTCAATATGCCAATTGTGTCGGTTTGAAATTGATGGGATGGGATTATCCTCAAAAAGGAAATCTCAAACAGTGGGTAGATATTTCCGGGTTGCATCCGATAACATGTCTTACCACGCTTACCAAAGCGGAAAAAGTAAAGCTTTTAGATAAAAAAATTGTAATCTCAAGAGACCTTCAAAACCAAACCAAACTGTTGGATGAAATTGGGATACATTCGCCTCGCAAAGAAAAAGTTTTGGAAGAAAGCAGGGGATTATGTGAAAAATTAATCCCGGATTTTTCAAATTCGGAGGGAGGGACGAGTGAGAGGGACACGTGAAGAGTGAACTTTGATTCAGGAGCGATAAAGATGTTGATTTAACTGAATGATGAATCCTTCAACTTTTTTTTGGACTTACAGAACTACCTCAAACATCAAACCCATTCGGAAATCCTTCATCTTTAACTTCCGAAACCATGTTCAGGACTTTTTCTTTGAGTGAAGTTTTGTAGGATTTGAGTTTTTCGGCAATATGCGGGTCAAACGCTCCAATGATTTGCGCGGCAAGCACACCGGCATTTTTCGCGCCATCAAGCGCGACTGTCGCCACGGGAACACCCGAAGGCATTTGCAGAATGGAAAGTACAGAATCCCATCCATCCATCGAATTGGATGAATGAACCGGCACTCCGATAACGGGCAGTGTGGTGAGCGAAGCTATCATGCCGGGAAGATGGGCAGCGCCTCCCGCTCCCGCGATGAGTACTTTCAGTCCGCGGTCGCGCGCCTGCTGCGCGTAGTCAAACATGCGTGAAGGAGTGCGGTGCGCGGAAACAATGGTCAGTTCAAAAGGGACATCCAACTGCTGTAGAATATCGGCTGCTTCGCGCATCACGTCAAGGTCTGACTGGCTGCCCATGACAATTCCCACTAACGGCTGATTCATGTGATTACTTTTAGCGTGTGTTTCACAAATTTAGCTTTTTCTTTAGCTGTCGCTAAATCACACGCAACGACCGTTACATGACCCATTTTGCGAAACGGTCGCGTAAATTTTTTTCCGTAAAGATGAATGGCGACTCCTTCCGTTTTCAGTGTCTCATTCATACCGCTGTAAACAGCTTCGCCATCATGTTCCGGCTCGCCTAATAAATTCACCATCACCGCGGGCATTTTGATTTCAGTTGCTCCTAACGGAAGGTTCAGGATTGCGCGCAAATGTTGTTCAAATTGCGAAGTGATGTTACCTTCAATCGAATGATGACCGCTGTTGTGCACGCGCGGAGCTAACTCGTTCACCAATAGTTCACCGCTTTTAGACAAAAACATTTCCACCGCGAGCAAGCCCGTAATTTCCAGAGCGGATGCCACCCTGATTGCGATTGCTTCCGCCTGTTTTTCCAACTCGGGCGTGATGGATGCCGGTGAAAAAAGATATTCCACGAGATTGGCTTCCGGATGAAAGTCTAATTCCACCACCGGGAAAGTTTTGATTTCGCCCGCTTCATTTCTTGCGACAATCACGGAAAGTTCTTTTTCTACATCCACAAGTTGTTCAAGCACGGAGGGAGCGTCAAACGCGTTTTTCAAATCGCGGGCATCGTTGATTTTGCAAACGCCTCTGCCGTCATAACCTCCTTTCCGCAGCTTTTGAAAAAAAGGAAAAAAATCATGGTGTTCCGCCATCTCGCTTTTGGAATCGAGCAGGCGGAAGGGAGCGGTCGGGATATTGTTTTCGCTGAAAAACCTTTTTTGCGAACCTTTGTCCTGGATGAGGCGGATAATCTTCGGTTGCGGAAAAACTTTTTTCCCTTCCTGTTCTAATTTCTCCAGCGCGTCAGCGTTGACGTGTTCAATTTCGATGGTAATCACATCCGCTTTTTGTCCGAATTGATACACGGTTTCATAGTCGGTGAGGCTTCCGGTTTTAAAATTGTCAGCAATGGTTTTGCAGGGGGCGTTTGAGTCGGGGTCGAGAATGGAAAATTGCAAATTGAAATTCATTCCTGCCTGAATCAGCATCCTGCCGAGTTGCCCGCCACCAAGAATTCCGATATGTGTCTGGCTGAATAGCATAAGTCAATCCCGGCAAAAATAATTTTTAAGATTCATTTCAATTCTTCAATGGTAAAACTTTTTTGAATTTCTTTTAAATATGGAATTTGCGAAGGGTCGGTAATCAAAATCCTGACCAACAAAGCGCCTACCGGTTTCGGAGACTCAACGATTTCGGTTTCTCCGGCAGTTAAATCTTTCTGTTGCTTTTGAGTAGCCAGAATGAACTCATATTTTTTTTCAGGAACATCCCTGTCATTTTTCACATAAAAATTACGCGTGTTGGGTTCATACAGCGCTACGGAATAATAACTGTCCTCCGGCATTTTCCCGGATATTTTTACAGGACCTTTGCGCAGGTTATATCCCATCACGATGTACAAAAAATCCGGATTCGGCAACACGACTCTTCTTTCTTTTTCAGTTACGATTTCAGCGTAAACCGGTTGATTGTAGGCGGTGCCGTTTTTTATTTTCAAGAGTACCAATACCGCGTAAGGCGTTGCGACAAGCGTGAGAAAATAAGCTGAAACTGCGATAACCACGAAGAGCAGGATTTTAATCAAGAATTTCATGGCGCAATTTTTTGAATGTCCGGCAATTTCACTGTTTCTAAATGCTCATAAACTTCAGGGGCGGGATGATACATTCTCAGCAACAAATAAAATTTACCCTGATTCCCTGAAGGCAGCCAGTTTTGATTTTTTTTCTGTGATGAAATCTGAATATTGAAAGTACTGTCAGTTTCATAACTCACATTTGACAGGTTAAAAGAAAAGCGGTTGATTTCATTAGGTATCAGAAAATAATCAGGACCATAGAGAGTAATACTCCAATAGCGGGAATTTATCGGTTCACCGGAAATGATGTAATCACTGTCGGATGATAAAGGATTACCCGCATTGTCCTTATCCGCAATCATATAAATGACTTCAGAATTTTTCAAAGCGAATAAGGCTGCTATCGCTATCCTGGCAGTCAGCAGTTTATCATTCCCTAAATCCATTTCGCGGTCGGTTTTCCAGACACCGTTGATGATGGTGATTTCAGCATCGTTGTAATTTGCTATCCGGAATACTGCGATACCAATTCCAAATAGAAAAGCAAACAAAAAAATAATTGTGTATTGAATTCTTTTTTTCATCAAATATAATAAGCTAAATAATCTGCCACAGATTCACAGATTTAAGCATTCCGGTAAACCGGACACGGAACAAAACAGCAAATATCAAATAGCAAATAAATTCAAAATTCAAATTTTCAATTCAATTATACAAGGTGAACAGTTATCAGAGAATGAACTGTATTACGAATGGTAAAAATGATACTTTAATGATGTGAAACACTTTATCGTTTGGAAATTCAATATATTATATTGTGTTTTATTTGATATTTGTACTTTGATTTTTGATTATTTTGACAACATGTTGGTAAAAGTTGAGCGTTAAGCGCCTATTAAATAAAACAAGCTGATTTTATGAAGGGGTAAATGTAAGGAATTCAATTTGTAAAAAATGATTCACTTACAAATGAAATGGACAACATGTTTTTGGGATGTTCATATTTAATCCAAAATCCATCCCGATACTTCAAACTGATTTGATATTTTTGTTATTGATGTCTTTTTATAATGACAAAATTTTTCATGTTGCTTAACAATTGATTAACCTCAATCACCTCAAAAACTCGAAAGTTTAAAATTGCCGGAGCAATACAAGAGGTTTTAAAAAAACAAAACAGATGATGAAGATTTTTTCAGTAGTATTGATTTGCCTTTTTTACATCAGCGATGTGTTTGCGCAAGAGACAGCTACCTTTCGCGGCAGAGTGATTGACGCGGCAACGAAAGAACCATTGATTGGCGCGAATGTGGTTGCCGAACCGGGCGTGGGAAATGTCGGTGAAACCAAGGGAACCGTAACGGATTTGGAAGGAAACTATGTACTCGTGATTCCGGCAGGTGTATGGTGGATAATTGACATTAAATTCATCGGGTATGAAAGAGAACGCAGGCGCATCAAACCTGACCCAAATACTGTAATCACACATTCGGTAGCATTAAGTATGGAGGCGTTGGATTTGGGATTGGTCACCGTTTCCACTTCGAAATATGAAAAAAAATTCGGGGAAGAATCCGTTTCGATGGAAGTGCTGACGCCACAGTTTATTCAAAATACAAACGCCACTTCGCTGGATGCCGCGATTGACAAAGTGCCCGGAGTTAACATGGTGGGCGAAACGGTGAACATTCGTGGAGGCGCGGGTTACTCCGCAAACGCGGGCAGCAGGGTGCTGATGCTGCTGGATGGTATTCCCTGGCTCACTCCGCACAATTCGGGTATTGAATATTGGGCGCTGCCGCTGGAAGAAACCAAACAGATTGAAATTATCAAAGGAGCATCCTCCACGTTGTATGGTTCTTCAGCGCTGAATGGCACGATTAATATGATTACCGAAAATCCGAAAGAGAAACCTTATTCGCGATTGTTGTTATTCACGGGTTTGTATGAAAATCCATTGAAGGGTGAACAAAAAGATTTGTATTGGGCAGACCGCCCGCGGCTGATGTATGGCGGGGCGTTCGTTCATCGCAGAAAGTTTAAGGAGAAATATGATTTTGCGGTGAATGGCGCATATAATACCGATGAAAGTCATTTGCTGAACGACACGCGAAACAGGATGCGCCTTTTTGTAAAAAATCGTTACCGTGCGAGTGAAAAAGTTACGCTTGGACTCAACGTGAACGCGGCTTATGAATTCGGGGATTTTTATTTCTTATGGGCGGATTTCAGAGCTACCGGCCGGAGTGATAGTTTGAATTATGTGCTCGATGCCGCTGATATGGTGGACATCAAACAGTTTTTATTCAACATGGACCCATATCTCACTTATTTTGACAAAAAAGGAAACAAACATCATTTCAAAGGAAGATATTATATGATGGCGACCCGTATTGGCAATGGCGAAGACACGGATGGCGGCTTGGGGCATGGTGAATATACTTTTCACGGCTCGCTGAAAGTGAAGGGGGTCGCGCTTGATTTCGTCACCGGTGCATCCGCTTCTCATTCCATGATTGACAGTAAAATTTTTAATAAACGCACCGCGAGCAATGCTGCCGCTTTTTTCCAGATGGATACTAAATTATTTGACAAGCTCACCCTGACAGGGGGCATCAGAGCGGAAGTTTTTAAGCTCGATAGTTTGCCGGTTACTTACGCTCAACCTGTGGTAAGAACTGCGAAAATTCCGGCTGTATTGCGTGCCGGAGTGAATTACGAAGCGGCAAAAGCTTCCTATATCAGAGCTTCATTCGGCATGGGATATCGTTATCCGAGCATTGCGGAAAAATTTGTTCAGACTGTGCGTGCCGGTCAGTACACAGTTCCAAATGTGAATCTGCAATCGGAAAGCAGTTGGAGCGCTGAACTTGGATTTAAGCAGGGTTTTAAAATCTCCAAATGGTTCGGCTATCTTGACCTTGCCGCTTTTGTCACACAATATAAAGACATGATGGAGTTTACAGTAGCTCCTACAGAAGTGAAGAATCAATATTATCCCACTTCCGTCTTGTTTGCATTTTGGTCAGATAATGTGACGGATGCCAGAATTTCCGGCTTGGAATTTTCCGCGCTCGGTCAGGGTCAGATTTTTGGCGTCACCACTAACTTTTTGGTTGGCTATACTTACCTGAATCCCATTGACCTGAATTTCGACCCGGACTTGCCCAAATACAACAACAGAACCAACACGCTCAATTTCCGTTTTAAACATTCCGCAAAAGCGGATTTGGAATGTTCCTATAAGCAAATCCGTTTTGGCGCTACCGGGTTCATCAACAGTTTCATGGAAAATATTGACCAACTCATTAACCTCGCAGCCAGTATTCAGGAGTGGAGATTAAATCATAAAGAACCATCTTATTCGGTGGACGCGCGTATCGGTTACAATTTTAATGAAGACATGCGAGTGGTATTCATAGCGAAAAACGTCACAAACAATTTGTATTCTATCCGTCCCGGTTACATTGAAGCTCCCAGAAACTATACTTTGCAGTTGTCTTATGAATTTTAACAGGATGAATATTTTACTGAAAACATTTCGGGCACAAAAGCGTATTGAGGAGTTGTTTCTTAGAAATTTTCATTTAGAGAGACTGCGGAGATTGTCACTTTACGAAATAGTAAGAAAATAAATGTTAGCTTTGAAACACTTCATTTTTTGAAATAAAAAACAGACTATTCTCATGGCGGGAACTACTTCGCAAGACAACAAAAAAGGCTTCTATCTCATCATCATCATCGTTTTAATTTTATTAAATGCCTTTTTTGCCTACAACCATTACACGGCAAGACAGGAAAATATCCGGTTGACCGAAGAGCAAACTCAACTGAAATCTGAATATGCGGAATTAAATGCCGAGTTTGATAAAAAACAGGCTGAATTGGATGCGATGAAAGGACAAAATGCCGAATTGGACAGCCTGCTTGCAATCAGGCAAACCGAGTTAGATGAAACAAGACAGCAAATTGAAGCATTGCTGAAAGACAAAAGAGAGTTGGATAAAGCGCGCTCTTTAATTAAAAATCTCAGAGCCGACAATCAGAAATATCTGGCGCAAATTGATTCATTGAATAACCAGGTGCAATTCCTGACTCTCTTGAGCGATTCACTTTCAGTTGATTTGCAAACAGTGACCGAGGAAAAAACCCAATTACTTTCCGAAAAATCTTTTCTTGCAAAAAAAGTAGAACTCAGCACATTGTTGATTCCGGAAAGCGTTGATGCATCCGGTATTTTTATGAAATCCAATGACCGCGAAGTGCCTACCAACAAAGCCAAGAAAACAGAAAAGTTGAAAATCTGTTTTGAGGTTCCAGAAAATCGCGGGGTGGATGCCGGTGAAAAAACATTTTACCTGAGAATTCTGAATCCACAGGGCGCAACGATTGCAGTCGCTTCAGAAGGCTCTGGAATGTTTAAAACCGTAGAGGGTAATGAAATGCAATACACCACGATGGCGAGATTTAATTATAAAAATGAAAAACAACGCACCTGCGTGTTGTGGTCTCAAACACAAGCCTATGGCGCTGGGACCTATAGTATCATCTTTTTCCAAAACGGGCATGAATTAGGAACCGGTTCTTTTGAACTGAAATAATTTTCTTCCGAAAACAATTTGCCTTTTCTTTATTTTATTTAGGCACGTTCCAAAAAAAATGAATATTATTTGTTTTTTTGAGCATTATTTTTTGGTGCTTTTAAGTGACAATTTTATTAGCGCCTGCATTAAAATTCCCCTTTATGATTAACAATTTCTGTTCTCAGCTTCTCAATTCCCGCTTTCAGCATTTCATTTTCCAATTCTAATTTGTCCATTCTCAATTGCTGCTCCTGCATGGCTTTGGTGAGTAAAGCCACCAAGTTTCCATAGCTCATGGAAATTTTTCCTTCTCCATTTTCTTCCACTACTTCGGGAATGATGTTTTGAATTTCCTGAGCGATGAACCCGATTTGTTTTTCGTTGTTGCTTTTCATTTCATAACGGACGGGGCGCAATTGCATCACTTCATTCAATCCATACTCAAGCGGTAAAATATTTTTCTTCAAAGCGCTGTCGGAAGCATTTGTCCAGACACCGGCTGTGGTGAGGGTAGCGATATTTCCATTGTGATTAACAAAGATGGGTTCATTCGTACCGGTGGAAGTCAGCAGAATCCCAAAACCGTTGGCAGTAGCAGCATTTTCGCCTACGCTTTGGTTGATAAACAAACCCGTGCCTGCACCCCTTTCCGTAATGAGGATGCCGCCACCGTTATCAAATTCTTCTACTACCAATGCATTGCCTGCTCCGGTTTCGGTGATGATGGTGCCATGACCATCGCCCGACTCAAAAATCTCAATTCCGTTACCGGCATCTTCTTCAACAAAAAATGCCGCGCTGCCTTCGCCTTTGTCAAACACATAGAGGGCATGGTCATCAACGGTGTCACGGATAGCAACCCTCGGTTGTCCGTTGGCTGCCAGCACAAATGACTGGTGTGGCGCAACGGTGCTGAATGAAGCAACAATACCCGGGCTGAGGAGCGAATCGGTGGAATTGAGAATGTTAAAATTCCCAAAACCGGAATTCGCATTGTTCACATTGGTGATAATGCCGAACTGTCCGCATTCACCCACCCTGAAATCCCAATAAGTTTCTCCAGCACATGAAACATTTTCTTTATTGGTCATCCGCATGACAGTGGAGCCTGGACGCAGATGTCCGTTTGAAACATCAATCGCGATTTCAAGCGGCATTCGGGGATTATTTAATCCGATACCGATTTTGTCAGTGAGATTTACGGGATACATCCTGCCGGTGCCAGCGCCTGCCCAGTCATTATCATCCATATTCAATGAGCCGTTGCCGCCATTCAAACTCAGATTCCAGTTGACAATGTTGCCGGTTTGAGTGATGGTTAAAAACTGAATTTCGTTGGTCGGGTCGCTGTCGGCATCATTAATGTTGAGGTTGAGCAATGTGGACAATGTGCCTCCTCCATCAGTGAGCGATAGCTGGTTGGTGTTCGCATCAAAATTTAAAGCAAGGTTATAATCATTGGAAAAATTTCCCAATGAACGCCATTGAATCGCATCCCAGTAATAAAATAAACTGTCATTTAAGTCATACACCAACAATGAATGGTCGCTGCCAACAGCGGGATTAATGGCGAGACGTTGCATGGTACTCAATCGGGGTAATAAAAATCCTTTATTCGTGGTAAATAATTCGAGAATGGATTTGGGATTGGGATTGGCAATGCCGATACCTACATTATCTTGAGCTGATAGTTTGGAAGATAAACCGGACAGAAAAAGGATAATGATGAAAAAGAATGTTTTTTTAAACATGAAGGTTGGTTTTATTATTAATATTAAAAATATGCTTAGTCAAGTTCTTAAAATAACATTTCCAATTTGTGTTAACTGCCTATCAGATATTAGACTTTAGCTGTTAAACACCTTTGAGAAGTTATTCTGAAATGCACCCTTATTTTAATATACCATCAGTTTGGAAATAAATTTATCATGGTCATTCATCAAGGTGAAATAATAGATTCCCCGTGATAGTTGAATTTCATTTAATTGAATTTCCAAACTCGCGGCAGGATTTCCGGAAATATTTTTTTCATCTGAAAAGTGAATGCATCCTTTCATATCTGAAATTAAAATCTGAAAGTTTCCTGTGGTTGGAGATGCTATGCGTACCAACAATGGCTCATTTGTCCCAACTGGATTTGGGAAAAGGACCATTGAATTCGGATTATCAACTGACCGCAGGTGATTGGATATTATCGTGATGGTTCTGCAAAAAGTATGGAAACCACAGTCATTAAAAGCCGTCAGACAGACTTCATAAATACCTTCTGCCGGATAAGTGAAATTGGGTTCTGCCTCATCACTGATTTGATTGTCAAAATCAAAATCCCATAAATAACTGTCAGCATCTTGTGAAAGATTTTTTACTCCAATGGTGTTACCTTGCAACGTCACCGTAAAATCAGCCACCGGCTCACTGCCGCTAATCAGGATTTCAACTGCAATGGAATCATCACAGCCACTGGCTTCCGCCAATACATAATATATTTCGCCATCATTTGCCGGAACCGTGACGGTGGAAGAGGTCGTTCCATTGCTCCACACATAATTATCCCCTCCCGTTGCTACAAGCGTTGTTGAATCAGTTTCGCAAGAAATATGATTTCCTGTCACACTCAAAAAATTCTGATTGGCAACTGAGATAAAATCTGCTAAAAGCGTGTCTTTGTTCCCGTGTATATCATAGGCAGTCAGTTGAACATCAAAATTTCCTGTTTGATGATAGCAGATGCCGGAAGGGTTGATTGCTGATGAATGGGCAGTTGCTGCACCTTGAAAATTCCATTCATAGCAAAGCGCGTCACCGGTGGTCAGGTTGGTAAAGTCAACACAGTTTCCGGGACATATATTTTGAGAGGTTGAAGTCAATGCAGGTAGAAGGTTTGAAACGGAAGGACAAATATTTCCACGTTGAACTGAGAGACTTCCTGCAGTGATGCTATTGGTGATTTGATAGCTGCGTAAACCCCCATCAATCACCCCAAATATAATTTTTGAACCCGGTGAACCAACCGTAACACCACCGGATTTTACTCCCGGAGAAATTACCGTTGCCATACACGAGCCATGCGTCTGAAGATTAGAATCGGTTTTTACAATACGCATGTTGTTCCAACTCACATGGTCAATCATCAGGATGCCGCTATCCTGTTTCGGTAAAATAGAGTGCATTAAAAAGCCATTGTAGGTTTTCGCTTTTCCCAAATCGTTTCCATCCAAATCAAACACCATGACAAAATTTTCAGAATCATTATAGTCTCCTCCGGCAAAAATTTTTCCGTTGGCATATTTCACGCTGTAAAAATCATCACTGCCACTGCCTGCAGGGAATCCTGCATTTTTCGCCCAATCAACTCCAAGAAAATTACCCTGTGCATCTGTAGAAATTTTCAGCAGAAAAGAATCCCAACCTGCACCGCCAAAAGCATCGGATGATGTAGTGCCCGCGAATACAAAACCTCCCGGCACTTCGCACATGTCAAAAATTCTTTCGTAAATCACGCCTCCGAATGAATGCGCCCATTGCAGGTCGCCAGAGGCATTTAGTTTCAAAATAACCGCGTTGTCATACAGCGGCAATGCAGACCAGAAGGTAGTATCAGATGCAGTGTGATGGGTTCCCGCAATAATATAACCTCCATCAGAAGTAGCCATGCCGGTATAAGCCTGTTCCCAGCTTACTTGCGCGCCTCCGTTTCCTCCTCCCCATGTTTTATTCCATAAGATACTTCCACCCGAATCTAAGAGCATCATGAAAAAATCATGGTCGAATGTCACGCGATAATATGAACCCGATATAAAAATATTTCCGTTGATGTCCACATCCACCGCGTTCATCGTCAACAAGGCATCGGACTCAAAGCGATTTGCCCAAAGCAGGTTTCCGAAGTTATCAATACTCAAAACAGCAAAACTGCGTGGAGTGGTCATGAGTTGTGCGGCTACGATATATCCGTTATTGCCATTCGGACTCACTGAAGTTTCAAATCCACCCACACCTGCATCGAACACTGCATTCCATTCTTCACGGAAACAGGCATCTATTTTCACTACAACAATTTGATTGCCGCTTCTGCCGGTTTGAATAAATCCTCCATCCGCAGTTTCATGATTTGTCCTGCTGGAATAATAGTCTGCAAAAAAATTATATTCAAAACTGAAAACCGATTGTGCGTATCCCTGCGCACCGACAACTAATATCATTGCAAAAAAGGGAATGAATAATTTCATAAGCGCGAGGGGATTTATTTTTTTATTGATAAGAAATTAAATTCCAGACACTGCCGTCTGAGATAAAAGTCAATCCATAGTGTGCCGGTCCGACAATGTTGTATGCCGCTCCCGGAGTTGGCGTTCCCAGCCATCTGATTTGACTGCCCGAGTTGGAAGCAAAAGTTTTTGAACCCGTACCGTACTGTGTTCTGAAAATCAGCATCGCTCCCGCGCCTGCTGTTGCGGGGTTGGGAAATGTGATAGTGTAATCACCTCCTCCGCCTACATGCACATAGCAATCCGAATCGGTTAATGTGGTGGTGCCTGTAATCAATTGATAATTTAACTTCACGGATGTTCCTGTAATCGTTCCTCCGGTGATGTTAACTGCATTGGAATTTTGGTCGGCAAGGGTACCCAGCCCCAAGCTTGTTTTCATCCCCGCGGCTGTGTTTTTTCTGATGTAAGCGTCATTGGAGGAGTAAAAAACATTATCAGAATTTCTTGTTGCGGCAGCATGACTCATATTGAAATAAGCAGCAAATCCGTAACGTACATACGTATCACCGTTGATATCTCTTTGCACTAATGCATTGGCGACATTGGTAGTGGTATATTGCAAAGTTGACTGAATAGCGTTTGTTCCGTTCCCCGTTAATATTCTTCCTGAAGCGAAAGAAGTAGTTCCGGTTCCTCCATGCGGAACGCCAAGAGTACCGCTTAATGTGATAGTTCCTGATGAAGAAATGGGTGAACCGGTGACGGTCAATCCGGTTGTACCGCCCGATACAGCGACACTGGTGACCGTTCCACTCCCGGTTCCTGCACCGATAGCTGTCCGGAAAGTTGCGGCATCCAAAGCGCTCACCGAGTTGTCCGCATTAATTCTAAGGAAGCCAATAGCAGAAGGATCGGCAATCGTAAAAAGATTTCCGCCCACAGTGGTAGCGCCTAAATTGGTTCGTGCCACGGCAGCCGATGTTGCTCCGGTTCCGCCACTGGTTACAGGAAGTGTTCCCGTAATTCTTCCGACTGGAACGGTACCGACTGTCAGCACACCGTCACCGGTGAAATACCATGACCAACCTCCGCTATGTCTCCATACGCCCGACAAGCCGTCCGTATTTCTAACCATCAAAACAGACCCGGGTGTAGTGGTTGGGAAGTGAATGCCTGAATATCCGTTTTTGGAACCTGATATTCCTACAGAACCATATGTGCCTGCTGCGCCTTGGGCATTCACTTCTCCCGCTAAATACATGTTTTTGAAACGCTCTGTCGAACTGCCTAAATCAAACACATTGGATGCAGCGGGAAGAAAGTGCCCGTCAGCGGAAATTTCCAGCCTGTACATGTTGTTGGTGCTGAAACGTATCGCGTCATTTTCCTGATTAGTGATGATGAGCTGATTGCCAATCATGCCAATGACGCCTCCGTCTGTACCATCCGTACCGGTGTTGTTATTGAACATGTGTACATATCCCTGCCAGCCGCTTCCCGAACCATAAAGTGAAAGTGAACCATCCGCTGTGAGCGGAGCGGAAGAGCCGACTCTCAGATTGTTGTTTATCCGCGCGTTTCCGCTCACATCAAGCAAGGCCGCAGGTGTGGCTGTACCAATACCTACATTGCCACCGGAAAAAACCGCGGCATAGTTGGTGGTGCCGCCCGATACATTTACCGCGAGACCGGTATTGATGGAACCCGCTCCGTTCCAGGTTCCGGATGATTGTAAAAGCAATCCGTATTTAGCTAAACTGTTGGCAGATGAAGTAACACTGTTATTCAGCAGATGTCCGAAATGATTGCTGCTCACCAACCCTTTCGCTTCCGAATTTATCGCTACGCCATTGTCATGCGACTCAATCACCAATGCTGACCCATTCCCTGACTCCATGATATGTACCGCGTTGCCTGTATTATATTCGTCTATCCTCAGTGCTACGGTGTCACTGCTATTCCCGTTTTCGATGATGTGTACCTTGTGTAAAGGTGAAAAATTATTGATGCCGATGTTTCCCCGTTCATTGAGGATAAAAGCGCCAATAGGCGCGAACATATTGAAAGAAGCAATCGCGCCATCACTCAAGGTGTTTTGATTGGCAGCGGCTTTCAGGATATTGAAATACGGAATTGAATTTTGCTGATAAGTCGTAATCCCCATTTGACCGCAGTTGCCTACCCGGAAATCCCAGATGTTTTCCGTTCCGGCACAAGTCGTGTTTTCGCTGTTGCGCAAACGCAACAATCCGTTTGCAGGAAATACATGACCACTGTTGATTTTATCTTGTATTTCCAATTTTTTATCGGGTAAGGCAGTGCCGATACCAATATTCCCGTTGGATAATATTCGCATTCTTTCGATGTTTCCGGTTCCTAAAGTGAGTGGATTTGCATCGGTGGTTCCCAACCGGTTTTCACCGGCTCCGAAAGTGGAAACACCATAATTGGCTGGTGCGGCAGGAGCGGTGATACCGGCATTGCCCGTTAACTTCCAATCATCATCCGCTATTGTACTATTTCCTAAGGGAACCCATTTGGCTCCATCCCAGTAATAAAAACCCGGAACTACATGATTGGGAGGAGAACCTGCAGTGGCGGTGTTGTAAACAAGTGTACTCACTTCGGGGCTTGCTACCGGACTGGCAATGTTCGTTGAGGTAAGTTCAATGCGAGGAATGAGAATACCGTCATCCGTAGCGAAAACTTCCAGTCGCGCTTTCGGGTCAGCGGTTCCTACGCCTACGTTTTGTGTGAAAGCAGAAAAAGAACAAGAGAATAGAATGAAAAAAATGATTAAACTTTTACTCATAAGGTTCTTTTTAAATGATAAAAAACATCCTCAACATAAAGGTATGTCCAATGTTCAGTTTTTGCCATTCATTATTTTAAAAAACGAAGGTTTCTAAAAATGATTAAATTTATTGTTTAAAGAAAATTGTTTTAAAATTTAATGAAATACTTTATGCATGAATACCAGTAAATCAACCGGCAAAGACGATTTGTTTCTGTTAATCAAATCATTATCAAAATCCGAGAAAAGGTATTTCAGGATTTTTACAGATAATGGCAAAGAAACCTTGTACAGGAAGATTTTTGATATCATCAGCGACCAGGAAACGTATAGTGAGAAAGCCCTGAAAGCAGCTTTAAAAGGTCATGAAGCTGTCAATAATTTTCATGTTATCAAAAAATACCTGTTCGATTTAATCATGGACAGTTTGATCCAGTTTCATAAAGACTACTCCGTTACTTTTAAGCTGAAACGAATGCTTCAACAAATTGAGATAAGCAATAGTAAAGGATTATATGAAACCACTTACAGGCTGCTCCGCAAGGCTGAGAAATATGCCCGGGAGTATGAACGGGTGATATCTCTGTCAGAGATTTACATGCTTCAAAAAATTAACCTGATGGATTTATCCCACAAAGGATACACGGAATTCGATATCGTGAAAATGAATACACATGAAAAAGAGGCATTCAAAAAAATGGAGAGTAATGCTTATTATAGAAATACAATGGTAGAGTTGTTTTCAGAATATGTGAAGTGGGAAGGGATTGTAAAACCCGTAAAAAACAAAGTTTTCAAGAAAATTCAATCGGATGTGATGTTTCGTAATGAAAATAATGCCATCTCGCTGGAGTCTGAAATATTACTCTACAACATTAAAGGATACTATTTTCATGAAATAGCGGATTATAAAAAAAGCATTAGTTACAGAGAAAGAATCATCACATTAATGGAGCGCCATCCTAACATGATGAAAGCGCTCAACAGAAATTATATTATCGCCCTGCACAACTATATTACCGATTTGCGCATGTTGGGGCAATATTCGGCAATGAATGAAAACATCAACAAATTCCATCACGTCAGTGTGAATGATTTAAGAACAGAGGCGGAGCAATTCAGAAGATATTACATCATGAAATCTCAGTATTTGCTCGATACCGGAGAGTTTGAGATGATATATTCTCTTGAAAGAGAATTCAATGCCGCATTACCTCAGTATTTAAGAATTATCAGCAACACCATCATCAGGATGATTAACTACAACATTGCCCGCTGTTATTTCGGTGCCGGCAAGTTTGAAGATAGTATTCGACTTTTTATTGAAATCATTCATGAGCCTAAAAACGAGCAGGATACAGCAACTTATGGATTTTCACAAATCTGGATAATACTGGCTCATTATGAATTGGGCAATTTTAATATTCTTTCTTATCTGAGTAAATCCGCACTGCGATATTTTAAGAAACACAAGATAATGTCGAAAATCGAAATCCGTTTTTTTGAATTTTTTATGCAAGAGAAAAATTTCGATTCCGGTTTGCTATCAGAAAATTTGATTCTATTGAAAAGATTTATCGAGAAAAACAACAACCCGATGGTTGATAAAGAATTGATTTATACCGCGCTGATTGATTGGTTAAACAGCAAATTAAAAAGACAGCCGCTAAAGAAAATAATTAAAGAAAGAATTGGAGTCATCAGCTAATTAAGGGCAGTTCTATAAATTACCATTAAACCCTTCTCCGAGATTTCTGAATTCCGCTTCTTTTGTTCAGTTTATACGAGTGTAGGACAAATTGCACCGCTTTTTACGTTGCGCGTGGGGTCAACCTGAGCGGAGTCGAAGGGGAGCGATTGCCACCCCGCATGGTTTTCCGATTGTCGGGACTCACCATGACAACGCAAGTGCAGTTTGTCCTAAACCCGATTATTCTGAATTTCCGTTTCGGTTTATTTTTTTGGTTATCCTGAAATGATTATTTTGCCCCTTGAATCATTTTCATGCCCCTCACTTCAAAATATCTCACGCTTTTTGAATCCTTTGCCCAAAAGGAAACATTTGAGTTTGCTCCGGTAGAATTGTATGAACCCATTCGCTATTTCCTGAATCTTGGCGGGAAACGGATGAGACCGGTTCTCACGCTCATGGGTTGTGAGCTTTTTGATGGTAAATTGGTGGATGCGTTACCCGCAGCTTATGCCGTTGAACTCTTTCACAATTTCACGCTCATTCATGACGACATCATGGACCATGCGCCCATGAGACGCGGGAAACCTACCGTGCACGAAAAGTTTGGTTCGTCCAACGCGGTATTGTCCGGGGATGTGATGATGATTTACGCGTATGAGATGCTCAACCGGCTTGGCAATGAACATTTCAGGCAGGCAATGGATTTGTTCAACACGACAGCCATCAAAGTGTGTGAAGGTCAGCAATATGATTTGAACTTTCAAAGCAGTTTGGATGTGAAGGTGCACGAATATCTTAGAATGATTGAATTTAAAACGGGAGTTCTTTTGGCATGTGGCTTAAAAATGGGAGCGCTTATCGCGGGAGCGGGTGAACAAGATGCCAATCGCTTGTTTGAGTTTGGCAGAAATATGGGAATCTCTTTTCAATTAATGGATGACCTGCTGGATGTTTTTGGAGATAAAAATAAGTTTGGAAAAAAGATAGGCGGTGACATCGCGGAAAATAAAAAAACATTTTTACTGATTAAAGCGCTTGAAATCGCGAAAGAAGCGGATAAAGAAAGATTGCTTTTTTATCTGAACAACAATGTGCCTGCGGAAGAAAAAATCACACAAATCACTACATTGTTTTCAAAACTCGGAATTGAAGAGGAGACAAGAAAATTAATTCAAGATTTTCACAAAATCGCACTGGAAAATTTGGAAATGATTCAGGCAAAAAAAGAAAGAAAAGAAGTTTTGGAACAATATGCCGGACTTCTTTTAAACCGTGAAATCTGAGGGAGTTTATGGAAGAACTTTCTAATTGTTTATTGTTGTCAGTCCACAGTCAATAGTCCACAGTCCACTAACATCTAAAATCTAATAGCACAAATTGAAGATGTGTTTTTGCAACATTACTAATCTATTTCACCTTCGTCCACTTTTCCGTTCTGCCCAGCAATGAAAATCCAATGTATCCGCGCACGTTGAGTACATCGCCCTCTAATTTCATATTGCATTTATACGTTTTGCCGTTTTCGGGATCATAGATGGTGCCGCCCTCCCAGTAGTTATCGCCTTTTTTCACAAATCCTTCAAGGAGATTCATACCAATCAATTCCCTGCCGCGCAGAGAGGCGTTCGGATTGTTGACGTCTTTTGGAGGATTTCCATAAACCGGTGGCGGGTTTTCTAACCACACAATTTTCCCGCAAAGTTTTCCGCCACATGGATACAATTCAATTTTCCCGGTTTTATCGGAAGTGAACCATTGCCCGATGACGGCTTCTCCTTCATTGGCGATACTGCCGATTGAGTAGAAAATTAGAAGCGGCAATAAAAGAATGTAATGGAATGTTTTCATAAAAATAATTGAGTTGTAATATTCATCATTAACCCTCTTTCACTTCCTCCCTGCCATCTGAATGTAATGCGAACCTGCCTTTGTTTTTCGGATGCACCTGGTCGTAACGCGACCAGGGCCAGCCGCCAAATTTGGTTTGCTGATAGTCATTAAACGCCTGCTGAATTTCCTGCTTGGAGTTCATCACAAACGGACCATGTTGCACCACCGGCTCGCCAATCGGTCGCCCCTGCAAGAGCAGCAGGCGGGATTCTTCCATACCGTTTTGAATGACCAATTCTTTCTCCGCGTACACCTCAGCGGCATGATAGGGCGGGATGGATTTTCCGGCTAACTGAATCGCGCTGCCCTTGTAGAAATAAAAAGTGCGGTTAATTCCTGCGGATGCTTTCGGAACTATCCAGCTTGCACCCGGTTCGAGTTTGATGTTCCACACTGCCACTTCGTTTTCGGCTGGCGCAGCCCAGGAGTCGGGTGGGGGAGCTGGCGCTTTTTTGTCCGCTAATTTACCGGCTATCACTTCCACCTCGGTTTTTTTACCGTCAGTATCGCGGTGCTGATAATGCGGAATCGTTTCACGCCACAGCATTCTAAAATAAGCGTTCACCATTTTGCTTTTACGCGGAAGGTTGAGCCAGATTTGAAACAACTCGAGCGGGTTGTCTTTGTCTTTTCGCAGCAAGGGAAACATTTCAGAATGTTGAACACCTTTGCCAGCGGTCATCCATTGCACATCACCATTTCCGTATCGTCCCGCAGCGCCTAAGGAATCGGCATGGTCAACCAACCCTTCACGCACGACCGTTATCGTTTCAAACCCGCGATGCGGATGACCTGGAAAGCCGGGTATTTTGTCGCCATGATACATGCGCCATCCGTCTTTGATGATGAAATCCTGACCGATGTGCCTGCCTTCCAGCGAAGCAGCCGGTCCCATTTCATCATTGCCTTTCGGAAATTTATCTTCATGATGCACGCAAAATAAAAACGGGTCGGAAGTTTCCCACTGGAAACCCAATGGTTTGATTTTGATGACGGGATGTTCATTGGCATTTTCCTGTTCCATAGATTGATTGTTTTGTGTTGCTCTTGCCGTTAAGGGCAGCGCTATGATTGAAGTTGCGCCCAGCAAGAGTTGGTGAATAAAGTCTCTTCTCGGATTTTTTTCACTCATGTCGAAAGGTTGAAAAATTGGATAAAGGATTGAAGCTATTTTAAAAATAGCACATTACCGCTTTAACATGAGAAACGAATCGGAAGTTTCTTTTCTAATGGTACATCATCACTTTAAAGCGCTCTATGTGCTTCTTAGGAAAAATAATTGAGTTTGGATAAACTAATGAATTAAAACACAAAACTGCCTGTGTCGGGCGGACATTCCGGCAATTCGTACAAACAGTGGACACCTTCCGGTATCATCAGTCTTATCAGAAAAAACTCAGCGATGTCGCCAAAAAAATTACAAACATGCAAAAAACCGAAAGCAATTTTTCTGTAATCATCCATCATTGGCTGTTGGCTAAAATCAAGACATTATTTTCATAAATCTTTCTTCTGCGCTTTCAACATTTTTCTCATGGCAATCCCACCTCCCGCTGCAAGCAGCATCCAGGATAACGGGTCAAGTGGCACTCCTTCTGGCGGTGGCGGAGGGTCGGGTTGGGCGTAAACGGTCAAACAAATTATTGAAATAAAAAATACAGTTCCGGCTATTTTTTTCATTACTTATTGGTTTTGTTGAGCTGTAGCATAATCTTAGTCCTGAATCCGGAGTTTTGTTACATACTCATTTTCATTTGAATGAATTTTTATAAAATATACCCCCGCAGAAACATTCAACCGGATGGTTTTTATTTGATTATAACCCAACTCCGTATCTCTTTCCTGAAAAATTCTTTGTCCGATATTATTATATATTTCGAGCGAAGTAACCATCAGAACCGGCATTTGGTTTTGCTTAATGAATATTTCATTACCGCTTGCATATACCTTGATTTCACCGGCTGTTGTTTCGTAAACAGAAGTCGAAATTTCCTGTTTGCTGACTGTAATCATTTGAGAAGACATCGTCTGACACTCGCTGTTTAATACAGTCAGCGTCACTTCATACATTCCTTCCATTGCGTATGCGTGTGCAAAGGTTGCCTGCCCGCTGATAATGTTTCCGTCTCCAAGACTCCATTCGTAATCGGTAGCTCCGGTTGCCTGTGCTTCAAAAAGGATAATTTCATTTTCATACACCAGATTCTCCGAAGTAAGGATACTCGCCTCAACAGGCGTCAAACCGTTCACTTCCACTTGCACTGAAGTGGAATAGCCCGAAACGGAATGCGTCAGTTCGAGCGTGTAAATGCCGGGAGAAAGATTTTCAAAGTTTTGTTGTCCTTCGAAAGTAAGGCTGGCGAGCATCATATTTGAAGCGTTTTTTATCCTCATACTCCACTCAATGCCTCCAGATTGCACAAGCTGAATTATTCCGTTTTGTCCGTTACAATTTGCTGCAAGGGTTGCAACTTGTAATTCAGGCGCAAAGTGCAGGAGGAAACGGTCTGGATTGTCAGTAGGCTGATGCGAAAAGGTGTAAGTATTGCTTTGACGCAGATATTGAATAGTGCCCGTTTTCAAATCTTCCAGCCACACAATTGAGGTAGTTGGAAAATCTTCGATGCCTTCAAATGTGAGCGTGTAGCTGCCACCCGCTCCCGGCACCAATAGTCCCAGCGGAACGGTTCTGAGTTCTGTGGGAATGCCCAATGCTTCAATACCTCTGCGCTTGTTTTCCGCATCAAGGGTATAAACAGACGGAATCCCGTGACTGCTCAGCAGCTTCACCGCGTCATAGCCGTTGTCATAACCATCCGAAAAATGTTCACCGAATACGATTCTGGTTTCGTTCGATTTATTACCGCTTTCGGCTTTGATTTTCAGCAGATAGTCATAAGGCTCTTCCTGACGCAGGAAAAGCTGATTGCCGCTGGTAATACGCGTGCTTGCATCAAACAAGAGATTGAAACTCGTGCCGCTCAACCCGTTAACGAAAAACGCCATATTGGAGGCGATGATGGTATCGCCTGTGATGATATTATATTCCTTGTAAGTGCCGGTGACGGGGTTATAGACATAGGCAGTGCCGTCCACATTGTTGTTGGTTGGCAATGCTGCCATTGCCCGCCAATTGATGGGTGCGAAAAACGGGTTGGCGACTAAGTGAAAGCCTTTTGAAGTGGCAACCTGATTGGATGAGGTGATTGTCAAAATATTCATTGGCACATTCGCTTTGCTGTAAGCGCCTGTTTCGTCCAAGATGACGCCTCCGTTGATTCTCGCGGCAAACCCTAATCCCCTGTCAGCATCAGCGTTTGTCGTGCGCACATGCCATCCGTCTAAGTAGCAGGTTGATACTTTCGATTCATCATAAGTAAATAAATTTCCATAAACCGAACCAGCGGCAAGGCTCAACGGGTCGCAGTCAGGCTTGGGAGTTACTTTGGTGCCGTCATTCGCAGTTGTTGCGCCATTGGTAAAATCATCCGCCCAGATGGACGCTTTATTGCCTGTGGCGGAGCCGATGTAATGAAAATTATTTACGCCACCGGCAGGCACATACCGCTCGATGGTGAGTTGATTATTGCCTGCGTTCATGTTGCCGGTAAATCCTGTTCCGAAATCCTGCACGAATGCCGTTTTAGCAGCGGATGATTTCAGCGTGATACTATTGTTGGTCGTCAACTGTCCGTTTTCAAGCTGTAATATTTCATACACATTCACCTGCGAGCCGGGTTGGATGGTGGTGTTGCCCTGAATGTTCAGGATGCCGACATTCAGATTTCCTGAAATCGTTTTGTCAGAACCTTTCAGTCGTAATTCTCCGGTGGTGAAATCGGCAATGCCTTCATTTTCAAAATCACCATAGACTTCAAGGATTGCCACATTGGAATACGTTATGAAAGCGCCACTTTCAATACTAATATTTTTAACGGCAAAATTCAATACACCGGAAACGATTGGAAAATTATTGCTGGCTAAAGAAACGTCCGGAATAAGCGCATCCATGTTCAGATTTGGCTCGGTGCCGATTGACCAGTTATCGCCTTCGTTCCAGGTTGAATTAATATTTCCTGTCCATGTATTGGGGATGGCTGTACCTAAGACCGCAACATCATAAGGAGCATTAAGGCTCGAAGCATTATCAAAAAAACTGCCGCTGCTCAAGTCGTTAGATGCGTCATAACCGTAAAGTCTGAATTCAATTGGTGTTGAAATATTAATTAATCCCGGTGTAATGATGGAAATAAACTGAGCATTGGTGGTGTTGGCGAGGTCAATCTCACCAAAACTTTGAAAAGTAGAAAAGCCATCGGTGCTTGTTCTCAACAGGAGTTTGTCAGGACTTGAAGTAGCGTTCCCTTTGACAAACGTAAAATTGAAAAAGCTAAAATTGATAAGGTAACCTGCGTCAGGCGTTACACTGAAAGTAAAATAGGAATTAGCCGCAACTGCATCATTGATTGAGGAACCCGGAGGAAAATTTCTTGCCGAAAACCTGTCAGTGCCGGGAGCAGTGGTCAAGCCGCTGCCTCTGGTCAGCACTCCGCTTGTTGGAGCAACTGCAATGCCATTTGCAAAATAGATTGCTGTATTTGAAACAGCATTGGATGCCGCTCCTGCTAAATCCCATCCAATTAAAACATCACCCGGGTCGGGCGGCTCTACGGGAGTTATCGAAGTCTGCACGCCTGCATTCCAATCGCTGCCGAAGAGCGTGAAAACTTTGAAATAATAAAGCGTGCCATTGGTCAATCCCGTAATGGTCACATTGTTGCCGGTGCCGCTATAAACCACAAACCCGCCCAGCAACGCGGTGCCGCTGCCATAATTGGCATTGGCAGTATATGAACCGGAAGGCGGACCGCCAATCGAAGATGTGGAAGCTACCACCAAAATTTCATTGAAACAATTTGTTGGATTAGACCATGAAAGCGGCACTTCGGTGTCACCGGATGAGCCGCTGAGGGCAGTAATGTTTTCAGGGGCGGCAACAATAGTGAGGTTAGCGCCATTATCCGTGCCGGTGGTAACAGGGTCATCAGCCACCACGCGAATACGGTAGCCCGTTCCGGCAGTAGTTCCGACAGGAATGGTAGCGGAAATGGGTGAGCTTGTTCCCGAGCCGATTGTGGTAAATGAAGCGAAACTGCCCGATGCATTGGAAAGTTGAGCGGTGAAAGTATTGCTCCCGCCAAAGGTTCCTGTGGTGGTAAACGGCACGTTCACTGAAGCGCCTGTAGATGCTGTAACACAAAAAGGAGACCCGGAAATTGCACTTGTGGTAATTGAAGTGGCAGGTCCTCCGGTAGTGTAGGTGATGGAAACTTTTCCGGTTCCTCCGTTGCCGCCATTGGCTATATTATTTGTTGTAGATCTTGCTGCACCTCCACCTCCACCAGGTGCCGCTCCGGGAGAGCCCGGTGCGCTTCCTGTTCCACTATTTCCGTTGCCGCCATTTCCGCCACCTGTTGGAGCGGTAGCTCCATTGAGGCCTGTAGCATCATTACCATTAGCAGCGGTTCCCGCAGAAGAGCCACCACCACTATTAGTAGTTCCAGACACGGTAAATCCCTTCCCTCCACTAAATTTTAATGCTCCAATACCAGCAGATGCATCGCCACCATTAGCACCATCTACAGTGTTATTCGGCACACTTCCCCCTCCTTTAGCCAAAACACCTTCTGAGAGATTTGTTGGTACCGTTATATTTACAGATGTCCAACTATCTCCACCTGCTGTAGGACTTGCAGCGCTTCCATCACCGCCTGCGCCTACATTGATATAAATGATATCACTTGGATTTACTGAAAAGGCAGTTGTCTTTGAATAAGCTCCACCGCCCCCGCCTCCGGCTCTTCCTGTTGAAGTTCTTTTCCCACCGCAACCCCCTGCACCCCAAACTTCGATATCAATAGAAGTTACTCCGGCAGGAACTATAAACTGATCGGTGCCGGCTGTGGTATAATTCACCGTGGTTTGCGCCTGAATGCTGAATGATGAGAAGCACATCAGCATCACAGCAACGAAGGAAAATGTATATGTTTTCATAACCAATAATTTTTTAAAATGTAAATCAACCAAAAAACCAACCCGTTTTTCATTGCTGAAAAACAAGCCGTATATTATTTACCGGATGAGAGTAACTGAGCCTTTCAGACGGTATTTATTTTTTCCTGCGTCAAAATCCATTGCATACACAAACACATCAGGGTTGGCGCGCTTGCCGCTGATGGTTCCATCCCACCTGAAATCGGGGCTGTTGGATTCAAACACTTTGCTGCCCCAACGGTTGAAAATCATCACTGAAAAATTGGTGATGTTTTCTTTCGAACCGAACAGCATGAACATATCATTCACCCCATCCTCATTCGGAGAAAAAGCATTGGGGACGAAATAGGCTGCATCTGGCGCTACATTGATAAATGAGCGTGCAATCGAATCAAAACAAATTCCCTCAGCCGAGGCAATCAGCGTGATGATAAAGCTGCCCGTGTCCGCATACGTATGTACGGGATTGTTGCCTGCTGACACATTACCGTCACCAAAATTCCATTGGTAGCTATTAGCGTTTTGAGATTGATTGGTGAATATGAATGCGGCTTCCGACAACTGCACCGGCTGATTGAATCCCGGCTGTACCGTGAAGTCCGCTGACGGCAACGCTACTGCTTTGATGAAAGCCGGTTGTGTCGTTTCATATTCACAGCCGTTCAAATCAGTCAGCATCAGCCGGATGTCAAATTCGCCTGCGGGAAAAACATGGCTCGCGGGATTATCAGCCGAAATAGTTCCATCCCCGAAATGCCATTCCAACTGCTGCACAGCGGGATTTTGATAATTAAAAGTCACGGTGAGTGGCGCACAACCCAAAGTCGCGCTCGCTTCAAAATCCATGGGCGGCATGGTTCTCACAAAAACAAATTCCGAATGTTGAACCGTGCCACAGGCATTCGCGCCTTCTCCCAGAATGTTTTTTACACCAGAAACAGAAAAGCTGAATTGGTATGGATTGGTATTCGATAACACTTCAGCATCATCGAAATCCCATGTCCATGAAAATCCCGCGTCACCGGTAAGCTGCAAGGTAACCGTTTCATTGGCACACACCGTGTCTGCACTCAGCGAAAAAGTAACCTGCGGAATTTCCGCAACTTCTATGATTTTTATTTCTTCCGGAGAAGGGCAGTTCATTTGCATCACTGTCAAACTCACCGCGTAGCTTCCGGCCGCATCCCAGAAAAGCTGATAGGGACCGGCATCCGTTCCGCCTGTTATTACCGCGCTGCCGAAATCCCAGTCGTAACTCAAATCAGGCAAAGCGGCTCCGGTATAGCTCACGCTAATCGTTTCACCCACGCAGGCAGTATTCGGCAGGTTAAAAGCAGCCGTTGGTTTCAGCACCTGAACCGTTTTGCAGGCAAGCAACACGGTATCACCGCAGGTACCCACCGCGCGCAGGCACACATCTCCGTTGAAATTATTGAAGATGAAAGTTGCTTGCTTCGTTCCCTGTCCCGCGATGAGCGCGGCATCGAACGGTCCGCTCCAGATGTAGCTGATGGCATGTTGCACGCTGTCAATCTGAAAAGTGACCGTATCGCCCCGGCAGACTAAAGGTTGTCCCTGAATAGTGTCGTTGGTCACGGGATTTTCGCAGCAGTTGTAATCGAAAAACACGCGGCTCATCCACGTGTTGGTGCGCTGCCAGATATTCGCCATCGGTCCCTGCACCAAACACAGTGACATGCCGCTCGGAGTGAGTTGCACATTGAAGCCGTTGATTTGGGTGGTGCAGCGTCCGTCATTAGCGCTCATGTTCCAATAGCCGCTGTTGTAGCAAAACGGGTCGCGTGAACCGTAAATGCCGATTTGGTCGCCCGCATTGATGACGATGTTCGCGGGCACTTTGCCGTTGATTATTTGCCCGTAGGAGGTGAATATAGAAACAAAATTGTTGGTGGTGCCGGAAGTGGGAGGCGGTCCCGCAGTGAAGCGCACGACTTCGAGCCATTGCGCGCCACCCCAGTGGTTGGTGTTGGAAGTGATGGAATCGGGCACATACAAAGCGCAAATCGTCATATCGGTGGGCGCGGTGAACCAGTATCCGTAAGTCATGCCGCTATACGGAATGGTTTGATTGCAGAGCGGAATGGTTGTTTGCTGCGCAAAAATTTCAGTCTGTAGAACGCCCGTCAACACAATGCTCCATAAGAGCTGGTTGCCTTTTTTTAAAAAAATATGTCGGGTGACGTTGGGGCGCATGACTATTTATTGTTTCACGATTTTTTGGGTTGAAAAATTTCCGTCCGTTGTTTCCATAAAAATCAAATACATGCCCGCTGACCAATCTCCCGTGTTGATTTGCAAGGACTGTGCGGCAGCTGCTTCATGATAAAAAACACGACCGGCAAGGTTGGTGATTTTCACAGAGGCTATGCGGCTGTCATTTAATTCAATAGAAAGAACATGCTGAAACGGCACGGGGTATAACCGCACATTCATCAGGATGTTCTCATTAATACTGTTTGTTGTAGTGTCCTGCGGCACACTCACAGTGATGTTTTCGCAGTGAATATCTTCACACGTAGCGGAAGTGGCGGTGAGACATACCTCATAATTACCGGAAGCGGAAAATGTGTGCAGCGGATTTTGAACGGTGGAAGAATTGCCGTCACCAAACTCCCACAGATACTGCGTAGCGTCAGTGGATGTGTTGGTAAAAGTCACTTCAAGTGAATCCTTCGTGTAAGTGAAAGCGGAAACGGGCGATGGAATCACGCTCGTCACCACGGATGCTGAACCGGAACATGCGCCTGTGCCCACCTGGTAAGAAATATTATAAGGACCACCTGCCCCTGCAACAGCAGGATTGAAAGCATTACCCGAAACGCCAGCGCCCGCGAACACTCCGCCCGATGGATTTCCGGTGAGTGTGACGCTGCCATGATTTTCACAATAAGATGAACTGATGGGATTAATCGTAACGGTAAGTTGCGTGTTGACGATAATCGGACGAATCACCGTATCGCTACAGAAATCGCTGTTGGTGACAATGAGGCGGACATTGAAAGTACCCGCCTGGAAAAAAGTATGCGTTGGGCTTGCCTGCGTGGAAGTGTTGCCGTCACCGAAATTCCAGTTGTAACTTACGATGGTAGTGCCGGCCGGAGTAGTGGACTGCTGAATGAAACTCACCGGCTCACCCAGACAGGAGGATGAAGGCAATGAAAAAACAGCCGTGGGGCATTGAATCACAATGCTCGAGTCGAGTGTGAGATAACCTACCAACCCTACATCATAAGGGTCATATTGACTGATGGCGGAATTTTGAAGCTGACCTCTCCCAGAACTGCCGGATGCGGAATATCCATAAAGTCTGAATTCCACCGGTACATCCTTTTCGATGACGTTGCTGATGAGAAATTTCAATTTAATGGGGTCGGTGCTGACGGTGTTGTTGAGCGTGCCGTGGTCAAGAAATGTCTGGAACCCATCGGTGCTGCTGCGCAACGACATTTGGCTGGGACCGGTTTGAGTGGTTTGAAACGTGTAATCTAAACTGAGGATGGTTATCGAATAACCGGTGGAGGGCGCAACCACAAAACGCAGATAGGAATTGTCCGCAACAGCCGCTTGCACCGTTGTGCCTTGCGACCAGTTGGAAGATCGGAAACAATTATTCAAACTTACGGGAGTTAGTCCGCTGCCGCGCGTAATCACACCACTTGTTGTCGTTTGAATGCCGGGAACCATGAACTGTGCGGTGGCAGATGCAGCATTGCCGGAAACACCCTGCATCTCCCATCCAATGATGAGAGCAGGAGTTTGCGCGTTAATTGAAAATAAAAATAAAACGCTCAACACGGTTGCAGAAAAAAGAAATTTTGTTTTCATGAAGCTGTCTGGAAATTTATTTAGTGAAAAATTTTGTTTGAAAAAAATCAGCCAAACCGCCCGAATAATTTTATATTCAGAATAATTACTGATTTTTAATACGTAAACATATCGTTAAAAAATGGTGAAGTCAAGGAAAAAAAAGCCATTTTTGTACGGTTTCTATTTTAAATGATACAAAGGGCAGTTCTGAAAATTACCTCAATCTCCTTCTTGGAGAAGGCAAGGGAAGAGGCGATTAAAAAGAGCAATTTTTAGAACTGCCGTAAAAACAATTTTTTAACTATAACCTTAAACCTTACAGGTATTTAAAAACCTGTAAGGTCTGAAGCTAAAGGTATTCTTGAACTTACTTGCGTAACCGACCAGTAGAAAATTTGTTTGCAGGGTTGAGTTTTAAATATTAAACCATGAGCAATAAAATCAAACATTCAAACCTCGACTTGTACGAACTCATTCAGTCATTATCGAAGTCGGAA
>JBGTCY010000243.1:0-14825 GCA_041748615.1 Chitinophagales bacterium | reverse complement strand
ACGGAGGCAAAGGTATTGAAAGCAAGGGTTGTTTTACAAAATACCAACCTCAAATTAAAACCCGGAATGATAGTAGATGTCACAGCTTTAAAAGAACTCAAAACCGAAGCGTTAAGCATCTCCACCTCCTCAATGGTTTTTGACAACAATCAAAATTATGTGGTGGTGTACAGAGGCGATTGTGAGATCGAAATAAGAAAAGTGGAAATTCTTACCAAAAGCAATGGCGTTACTTTTCTTTCGGATGGTTTATACGAGAATGAAGAAATCATTTCAAAAAACCACCTGCTTATTTATGAACAAATTAAAAACTTTCAAAACTGATTTTGATGCAAAAATTTGTTCAGGGCATAGTCGCATTTTCATTAAAGAATTCCATCATTGTTTTTTTTCTGACAGCTTTATTGGTTGTCGCGGGCATCATCAGTTATTTCAATACACCCATTGAAGCTTTTCCTGACGTAACAAATACCCGGGCGAGAATCATAACTCAATGGCATGGCAGAAGCGCTGAGGAAGTGGAAAAATTTGTCACGCTGCCGATTATGAAGGCGGTAAACACCATTCCGAAAAAATCGCAGGTGCGCTCAATCTCATTATTCGGACTTTCGGTGGTTACGGTGATTTTTGAAGATGATGTGGATGATTTTTACGCGCAGCAATATGCCTCCAACAGGATGCAGGGATTGGATTTGCCGGACGGTGCGGATGCCGCCATTGAACCGCCTTACGGAGCTACCGGAGAAATTTTTCGCTATGTATTAAAAAGCAACCTTCCTATTAAAGAGTTAACCGCCATTCATGATTGGGTGATTGAACGGGAATTAGTTGCCGTGCCGGGAGTGGCTGACGTGGTGAGTTTTGGTGGAGAAGAAAAAATCTTTGAAATAAAAATCAACCCTACTGAACTGGCGAATTATGATTTATCTCCATTGGAAGTATTTGAAGCGGTTTCAAAAAGTAATATCAATGTGGGGGGAGATGTGATAGAGCGCGGAAGTCAGGCATACGTAGTTCGGGGAGTGGGATTGCTGGAAAGCATTGAAGATATTGAAAATATCCTGATTGAAGTAAGAGGCACAACTCCGATATTGGTAAAGCATGTTGCGGATGTAAAAGTATCCGCCAAACCCAGGTTGGGTGTTGTGGGCTTGCAGGACGAAGAAGATTTGGTTCAGGGAATTGTAGTCATGCTCAGGGGAGAAAACCCCGGTGAAGTCATCGCACGATTGAAAGAAAAAATTGACGACCTGAATGACAGAATACTTCCCAAAGATGTAAAGATTGAACCATTTATTGACAGAACCGAATTAGTCAATGCAACAGTGAACACGGTCAGCAAAAACCTGATTGAAGGAATCCTGTTGGTTTCCATGATTGTATTTGTATTCCTGTTTAATTGGAGAACTACGGTAATTGTGGCTTCAGTCATCCCGCTTTCTTTCCTTTTTGCTTTAATGATGCTGCGCATCCAGGGTTTACCTGCCAACCTGATTTCAATGGGCGCCATTGATTTCGGTTTGTTATTGGAAGGAACATTGGTAATTGTTGAATCCGTGTTTGTGGCAATGGAGAAAAAAGCGCATCATTTGGGAATGGAAAAATTCAATCGCACGAGCAAAATGGGATTGATAAAAAAAAGTGCCGGAAGCGTTGCGACTTACATTGTGTTTGCTCAAATCATTTTGATTGTCGCCTTGCTTCCCATTTTTTCTTTCCAAAAAGTTGAAGGAAAAATGTTTTCACCCTTAGCATTCACGTTGGGTTATGCCCTGCTCGGTTCACTTTTGTTAAGTATAACATACGTTCCTGCTTTATGTAAAGTGTTATTAACCAAAAACATTGTTGAAAAAGAAAATTTCATTTCCCGTTTTTTTAGAAACAATCTGTTCAATCTTTTTTTGTGGAGCAACAGAAGAAGAAAGGTTACGCTGATTGGATTTGCAGCGATATTGACTGCCTGCACAATCGGCTTTCTTTTTTACGGCACCGAATTTATTCCCAAACTCAACGAAGGAGCCATTTATGTAAGAGCGACTTTGCCCAACAGCGTAAACATTGAAGAGTCCAAACGATTAGCGAAGGAAATGAAAGCCACATTGCGTGAATTTGAAGAAGTAAAATTTGTATTGAATCAGGTAGGGCGACCTAATGACGGAACAGACCCGACAGGATTTTTTAACATAGAATTTCACATTCAGTTGCATTCTGAAAAAGAATGGAAACGCAGCATTAAAAAAGATGAATTGATTGACGAAATGCGTCAAACCCTTCAAACCTATCCGGGAATAGTTTTCGGTTTCAGCCAGCCTATCCAGGATAATGTGGAAGAATATGTCGCGGGTGTAAAAAGTTCTTTGGTCATAAAAATATTCGGAGATGATTTGTTTGAGTTGGAAAACTATGCCGACCAGGTGGCTGATAATATCAGGAATGTTGAAGGAATTACCGACATCAATGTTTACCGGAATATCGGGTTGCCCGAATTGCGCATCAAATTGGATGAAAAGAAAATGGGGAAATACGGTGTAGCGATGGCTGACGCGCAGACAGTCATCGAAATGGCAATTGGAGGAAGGGCGGCAACCACTTTCTATGAAAACGAACGGATGTTTGATGTGCGAATTCGCTTTCAGAAAGAATACAGAGACAACCAACAAAAAATCGGAGAGATACTGATTCCTACGATGAATGAAAAAAAGATTCCATTACGTGAAATAGCAGACATCAACTTCATCACGGGTCCCACATTTATTTACCGCGAAGGAAGCAGTCGCTACATTGCAGTCGGCTTTAGTATTGAAGGAAGAGACCTGGGCAGCGCCATTGCGGAAGCAAAGAAAAATGTAGATAATCATGTGATATTACCGAAAGCCAATAAGATGGTGTGGGCGGGTGAATTTGAAAGCAAAGAAAGAGCGAGTAAACAATTGGCGGTGATTGTTCCCGCAGTATTATTGCTGATTTTATTCCTGCTGTATTTCAACTTCGGGTCAGTCAAGGATACATTGATTGCAGCAAGCACCATTCCTTATGCATTCATTGGCGGGTTTCTTTCACTATGGGCGACTCAAACCATTTTTGGAATTTCCGCGGGCATTGGCTTTATCATTCTGTTCGGGGTGAACACGATTAACAGCATCATCCTGATTGCTGTGATGAAAGAAAATATTCAAAAAATGAACCTGCATGAAGCTATTTCAAGCGGTGTGCATAGTCGCATCCGACCCATTGTGATGATTGCGCTGATGGGTTCAATGGGTTTGTTGCCTGCTGCGCTATCAACCGGAATGGGTTCTGAAATTCAAAAGCCCTTAGCCATTATGATTGTAGGGGGATTGCTTATCTGTATGATTCTTTCGCTAACGGTATTGCCGCAGGTGTTTTATTGGGCATACCGTAAAACGGAACATAAATGATAAAAAAAGAAAAATTACTTGTACTGCTGTTTTTTCTAATTGCAATGACAGGTAGTAACCGGCTCTTTGTTAAGAGTTCCTATTCAATGTCAAACGATTCAGCCGGAGTTTATCTGACTTATGAAGATTTTAAAACCGGGAAAATCACAAATGGATTTAAGCCAAATCAAAAAAACTCTACTCTATGGCCCCTGGGCTTTTTCAAAAACAAAGACATTGAACTTAAAACACCTGATACTTCCAAAGTTTACAAAAGAGACAGTATTTGGGGATACTCCGACCATAAAGGACGTTTAATACGCGTATTCAATAAACGCCATTACAATGTTTTAAGCGACAAAGGATTAATCATCTACATTATCTATTCAAAGACAAAAACATCCTACCATTTCAGCAAAACACTGTATGCACCGGTTTATCGCCTGACAAAAAAGAATTTAGCGACCGTTTACGCTGACAATCCCGACCTGTTGCAAAAAATCAATTCCATTAAAAAAAAGCATTGGTTGAATTGGGACGATAAGAAAGAAGTTTTCCTGCTGAATGAGCTTTATGCAAAAAATTAATTGCAAAAGAAAGGCACAAGAAGGCAAACACTCAAAGCAAGCGCTTCATTCTTGCGCCAACATCAAAGAAGTTTATACAGGAAACTACAATGAAAACTCACTATCGCTGATAGCCGGATTCACCTGCAGGTTGAGAAACTCATATTTCTCAAACTGCCCGACTTCATCATACATGATTTGCACGACCGGCATGTTGGTCAGTTTATCAATGTAGAGAATGGTTTTTTTCGCATAAGAGGTTGGGATTTTCACCGTCATGCCGGGTTTCAGCGCGTCAAAGTTTTTTACATTGTCATTTTTTTCTACAATCAAATAACCGCAAATCCCTTTGCTTTTCGCAATTGAATTGATATCCTCACCAGGCTTCACCGTGTAATTCACATAATCAAATTCAGGGTCATCAATGACTAATTTGTAGCATTTTTTTCCATTCCAAGTTTCTTCGCCTTCCAATCTGAAAAAACTTTCAAACTGACCGGGTCTTTCTTTATCCGCTCTTTTGATGGCATCGCGGATAATTTGCGCCAGGAAATTGAACCCGGATTGATGGATGGTGTGGTGCTGATTATCGCGCATCTTTGAACCATAAGGATTCAGTTTCACGTTGGGCAGCCATTTGCCGGGATTCACTTGTGCCTTATTGTCGTTTTTTCCTTCTTCATAAACCACGATGACGCCCTTGTTCGGGTCAGATTTTGTAACCATGTGCACCCGGAAAGGCGACATGGAAAGTTTCACATCCATTTCCGTAAAAAAATCACTGCCATTGATGCGCTCATAGGAAATAAAAGTATATTTCAACGATTTGATCTTGTCAATGGATTGCAACATGCCTGACATGATGTCGCGGGAGGTCACATTGGAATGAACGGAAGTTTTTTCGGCAGTTGTCGTTCCGGAAAATGAAAGCAGGCTGAAAGTAACTGCGGTAAAAAATAAAAATTTGAAGATTTTCATGGATTTAGAATTTATGGAGTGTAAAACTACGATTCACGCAGCAAAATTCCCGCCATAAAAAAACCCCCGTTGAAGCGGGGGTTTTTTTCTAAAATAAAAATTCAGAATTAATCTCTCACCATCAAACGGGTGGTCTTGGAATTACGTCCGTCTGTTAAAGTAAAGAGGTAAACACCGGTTTTGAGGTCGGCTCTGCTGATGGAAATTTTGTTTGTGCCGGTAGTAACATTCACCTGGTTGGTGAAAACTTCTTTTCCGGTAACATCAAAAATTTTGGCAAAGTAAGTAGCAGGCTTTTCAGCATAGAAAGAAACTTCCGTTACATTGTTGAACGGATTCGGGTTCACTTTCAAATCAGAAACAGAGGAAATTTCCCTGATGGAAGCGCCTAAGCAAGTGTTGGAATCGCAAACACCGCCAGCTTCAATCACCTGAGTGTAGTAGGTGAAATCCAAGTCAACAGGATTACCGGTCAACTGTTCAATCTGAGCTATCAAAGCTCGTGCTTCATCAGAAAAAGTTTGTACGCCAAGCGCGCCTAAATTCACAGTAACTGAAATGTAAATATCCAACAAGTAACAACCGGCAGGGTCATTGGTAGTTCCGCTGACATTTAAACAAGCGGTAGCTCCGGGAGGAATGTTATTGCTGGGCGTAAAAGTTACGTTGATACCGCTTGGCAGGTTAACGATACTGTCAACAACCAAACTTTGTACGGTAACAGTGCCGAATGTACCCGCTTCAATAGAATCAAGGTTTTCAATATTGATGGTTGCGGAGTAGGCAACTCCTCTTTCAGCGCAAGGGAGTTCCTGCCAATCTGGGTCCAAACCAGGGGCGCCTACAGGCGCGGGAGGAACACATTGAGCGAAAGCATTGAAACTGTAACCTGCAACAAGCATTGCAGCAAAA
Organism: Chitinophagales bacterium; assembly: GCA_041748615.1. GTDB lineage: Bacteria > Bacteroidota > Bacteroidia > Chitinophagales > CAIOSU01 > JBGTCY01. The sequence continues at coordinate 8,971 of JBGTCY010000243.1, read as the reverse complement.
AGCATTGAGATTTTTTTCATGACCGTTTGATTTTAATTTTTTGTTAAGAAATTGTTTTAAAAAAGATTGAGCAAATATCTGTAAAAAAAATCAGCCTGTAAAATTTCAGACTAACAATTTTACCGTAAGATGTTTATTTTTTTAATCAGGTTGCTTTGTCCTGAATTTATTTTCACCAAGTAACCTCCTGGGGTTAAATGATTCAGGTCAAGTTCAAATTTGTGATGAGATGAAGTGTTTCGCACCGCTTCCCTGTAAACAACACGACCGGTAAAATCAATGACCTCCAAAGAATAATCCAAACTGACCGGCACATTTAGTTCTACCATCACTACTCCGCTGGATGGATTCGGATAGATTTTCACCTGTTCCGTGCTGAACAAATTCGCAACCGATGTTAAGGATGACACCTGCAACTCACCGGACATTGTGGAACATCCCAGCACATTCACAAACTCAATCTGATAACTGCCGGTGTCCGTTATTGGGATACTGTTACCGTTTTCACCGTCAATTAAAACTCCATTTTGATACCATCTGATTAACGCGACCCCGGAACTGTTGTTGGTAAACAAGGTTTGGGTTGCCGGATTAAAGAAAAAAGTGGGCATTCTTGGAATAGCAAAAACTTTTACCTCCCTGACATTAGTGAGTGTATCGCAACCGGAAGTATTCACCACCCGCGCCCAGTAAAATCCCGCTCCCGATGTCGTGTAAAAAGTATCGCTTGCCTGTGGCACAAGCACGGAATCTTTGAACCAATTAACTAAAACAATCTCTTCCCCTTCAATCCACATGGTGGTGGAATCACCTCCGCAGATACTGTCGGTAACCGATAACAATTCAACTTCAGGACGGTTGGCGATGGTGATGTTTAAGGTTTCCGTAATCACATTGCCAATTGTATCTTGCAGCGTAATATCTCCATTCGTTATCGTTCCATTTACATCACTCCAAAGAAAGCTGCCGGCTGCCACATTGATGGTTGCCGCCCCCAGAAAATCATCTGGTGAACCAAGTGGGGGTCCATTATCCTGGTCCCATATTTCGATTTCAAATGAAGTAACGCCAATCGGAACATGGATGGAAAGGTTATTCCATGTCGTAGGCGCGTTCGTATTCCCTTTTACAGGGCTGGTGTAACCAAGAGAAGGTATTTTAAAATACAAATCAGGAGCAAATCCGATTGTTGTCCATTCTTCTATGTCTCCTGCCCAATTATTGTTCACCTGTATTAATCGAAGGTTTCTAATAACATAAGAAGTAAATGTAGTGGTCAACGTAACCGGATAATCTCCCGGAACATTAAAACTTTGGTCGGGCGGATTTTTTGAATTGCCGGTATTCCCGTTGCCAAAATCCCAGTCATAGCTTACCGGATTCGTTGTGCTGGTAAAATTAGCTTCGAGTGAAAGGTTGAGCGGGTCGCAGCTTTTAGTAATATTTGGAACAATTGTGAAACTTGCTACACCTCCGGAAGTATCCGGCAGAACAATCACCACCGCGTTGTCATAAGTCTGCGGCTGGTCTCTCACCACACCCACAACAGGCGCTACCACATCAGCTAAAAGATAAACAGTCAGAGGGTAAGTCCCTGCCTGTATAGGCGTACCGCAAACGCGCACGCAACCGACCGTATCTCCATTCTGCGGAAAATATTCATTGTTGGGCGAACGGTTGCTTTCCCAGGTTAATCCAAATGGTAGCCCGGTGACTCCGGTGATTTTAATTTTTTGCAAATCCACGAAACCATTGACTTCCGGGCGAAAAATCTTTTTTGGCATATAAAAGGAAATCTGCTCATCCACAGGATTGTTTGCCATGCCAATCATCACACTGTCGCAGAGTCCGCCATCTGGATTCTGAGCGGAACAGTCCACAGGAATACAACCGGGACATTGCGCGTTTAATGCTAGCGCGGCAACCATCGAAATCAGTAAAATGCAAAGTTGTTTCATCACGATATTTTTCTAAGGGTAAATATAAAGCAAATAAATCAACATCCAATGTCAGTGAGGTTAAGTTTTATCAATCCTTTGACAATCCAAAGAGAAGTAGCATATTTGCGGGCAAATTCGCGGTTTGTCAGTTTTTTGCAAAGATTTTTTCATGAGGAAAATTGAAACCAAAAATAAATATCTTTGGACTCCCCTTCAAAATAAAACTTCACCCAACAGTAAAAGTCCTGAGACTTTTTTCATTATCACAAAAAACAAAAACATGAGATTCATTCAGACATTGACAATGATTGTTTGTATTCTGTTCACCGTGAATTTTTACGCTCACGCGCAAAAGGGAATCCTGAAAGGGGTTGTCAAAGAGGATAAAACCAACGAAACGGTTCCGTTTCTGAATATTTATACCAGTGACAGAGCCGTTGGCGCCACCACCGATTTTGACGGTAATTATCAAATGGAATTGGATGCCGGTGAATATGAAATTGTTTTCTCTTCAGTAGAATTCGGTAAAACCACTTTCAAAACAACCATTCGTGCCGGTGAAACCACCACGCTGAATGTTTCACTTTCAAAAGCAGATGTGAAGATGGAAACCATTTTCGTGAAAACCGATAAATACTCCAAACCGATTGAGGAAATCACTTATTCACTTGAAATCATTAAACCAAACATCATCGAAAACAAAGCTTCGACCGATGTGACTTCCGCACTCGAACAAGCTCCCGGATTAACAATCGTGGATAACGAGCCGCAATTAAGAGCGGGCAGCGGCTACAGTTTTGGCGCGGGCAGCAGAGTGATGATTCTGGTGGATGATTTACCAATGCTCTCCGGTGATGCGGGAAGACCAAGCTGGAGTTTCATCCCGATTGAAAATGTAGAACAGATAGAAGTGATTAAGGGTGCATCTTCCGTATTGTATGGTTCATCTGCATTGAACGGGGTGATTAATGTAAGAACCGCTTACCCGACTTACACACCTAAAACCGTCATCAATCTCAACACCGGAGTGTGGAATGCCCCCAGAATGAAATCTGCTAAATGGTGGGGCGAAGATGTACCGTTTTATACCGGCATGAGTTTTCTGCGTTCAAAACGCACCAGCGAAAATTTCAGCTTTACGCTGGGGGGTAATGTGTATATGGAAAGAGGGTTTATCGGACCTGCAAGACAGGATACATTACTCCCGATGAATGAAGATTTATTGCCGGGCAGTTTTAGCAACAGAGCCAGATTGAATTTCACAACTAACATCAAGTCAAAAAGAGTGCGTGGACTCTCTTATGGGTTTAATGGAAACTTCATGTATTCCCGTTCAACCTCCATTCTCATTTGGGACAATGATACCACCGGCTTATATCGTTCACGCCCGGGTGCAACCACCGTCACCAAGCAACCGCAATTCAATTTTGACCCTTATATCAAATATTTCGATAAAAACGGAAATACCTTCAGCCTGAACACCCGCATTTATTATGTGAATAACCTGAATGATAATAATCAGCAAAATGACAATACCGTTTATTACGGGGAATTCAGGTATCTGAAAAACTTTCAGAAAATCCCCAACTTCACATTATCAACCGGAGTGATGGCGCAACACGTTATCGGCTCATCAGAACTGTATGCGGCAGGCAATGAAGGTTCTGTAAAAAGAGACCAGTCCAATATTGCAATCTATGCTCAATTAGATAAAAAAATGTGGGAGCGCGTGAACTTCACCTTAGGCGGCAGATGGGAATATTTTAGAGAAGATACGCTGAACGCCAACCGTCCTATTTTCAGAGCTGGCGCTTCCGCGCGTCTTGCCAAAGCGACTTTCCTCAGAGCTTCTTTCGGACAAGGTTTCCGGTTTCCGACCATTGCCGAAAAATATATTTTCACCGATCTGGGCGGCTACAGCATTGTTCCTAACAACACCCTGAAACCTGAAGACAGTTGGAGCGCTGAAATCGGGATTAAACAGGGGATTAAAATCAAAAAGTTTCTCGGCTATCTTGATATAGCGGGCTTCACCAATTTTTATGATAATTATATTGAGTTCATCGCCAACATCTGGAAAAGCCCGATACCGGGAAATCCGCCTGTGGTAGGATTCCGTTCACTGAACACCGGCAGGGCGCGGGTTACAGGTTTAGATATTTCGCTGCTCGGTCAGGGTAATTTCACGGATGATTTATCTTTGAGTATGTTAATCGGATATACCTGGTCGCGTCCGGTTTCTTTAGACCCTGACGTGCCTTACGCCAATGTGGCGGATGCCCTCTTTTTCCCTTCGTTTGTGGTTTCTTATAATTCAACAAGTTCTGACACCAGGCACAATGTATTAAAATACCGTTACGAACACCTATTGAAAGCCGACTTGGAATTGTCCTATAAAGTTGTGAGCATGGGAGTTAGTTTCAGGTCCTACAGCTTTATGCGCAATGTTGATAATGTGTTTTTGAATGAAGACATCGGCAGCGTGGTGAGCTTTCGCGAACGCAATAATGGACCAGAACACGTGCTTGACTGGCGTTTTGGCTATAATGTATCCGAAACTTCCAGGGTTTCTTTAGTCATCAACAACATGCTGAACCGCGAATATGCTCTACGCCCGCTGGTGATTAACGCCCCGCGCCTGATTGCTTTGCAATATACTTTGAGGATGTAAAGAAAAGATAAATCTGGCTTTAACCGCCATTATACATGATGGAACAACTTGAATCTTTGCCCGCTTGGCTTGCGCCCGTAATTATTTTAATTATCTTATGGGATGCCGTCTGGAAACTTATCGCCCTCTGGAAATCCGCCAGAAGCAATCAATTGGGCTGGTTTATTTTATTGGGCGTCATCAATAGTGCCGGTATTCTTTCGATTGTTTATTTGCTGCTGCATAAAAATCGTGGAATACAGGAATGATAACAATCCGCTGGATTGATTTGGCGCTTTTAAAGCACCAAAATACAATTCACAAAAAACAAATAATATTCAATGCTGAAAATTCAAAACACCAATCAATCCAGACACCCACTTACGTAAGTTTGGAGTTTTCTTTTTTTTGTGTTTGAAAAAAAGCAAAATTTCCGAAATCTGACAAGCAGAATTGACCTGTATCATCCATAGCAGTTCACTTCGGTGAGCAGAATAAAATGCAAACCAATTACCTCATCATCGGGCAGGGCATCGCAGGTTCACTGCTCGCTTGCTTTTTAATCAAAGCCGGAAAAAAAGTTTTTGTGATAGATGAGGAACGCTCCTCCTCCGCTTCGAGAATCGCTTCGGGAATTATTAATCCGGTAACCGGAAAAAGATTGGTAAAGAGTTGGAGGATTGAAGAATTACTGCCATTTGCACTCAACACTTACCGGAATTTAGAAATTGAATTTCAAAAATCATTTATAACGGAACGGAAGATTTACCGCATTTTTTCCAACCGGGAAGATGCTCAGTTTTTTCGTCAGAAAAATGAAACAGGCGAATTGCCAAAATATGTAAAACCATTGGAGCAAATCCCGGATTTTTTCCATGCTTCATCACTTGGCGGCATCATCATTGAAGGCGCGTTTCAATTAAAATACGGATTACTTTTATCTGAAATCAGAAAGTGGTTAAAAATGCAATCCGCTTTGAAGGAAGAAGTTTTTGATTTTAAAGAACTTCAACTTTCAACTAAAAAAGTTGAATATAAAGATGTAACCGCGGAGACGCTGATTTTTTGCGAAGGAAATTTGGTGACCCGCAATCCTTTTTTTTCATGGCTGCCTTTCAATTTCGTGAAAGGTGAAACCATCACTGTGGACATTCCGGGATTCCCGCAGGAACAAATCTGGCACAAAGGAATTTTCATCGCGCCCTCGGAAAACGGTCTGTTTAAAGCCGGCTCCACGTATGATTGGGAATATGATGATGAACAACCGACAGAAACAGGAAAGGAAAAACTTTCATCGCGTTTGCAGAAAGCAATAAAACTTCCTTTTGAAATCAAAGCGCATCAGGCTGCTATTCGCCCCGCTGTCAGCGACCGCAGACCATTACTTGGTATTCATCCGCACCATCCGCAGTTAGCCATTTTCAACGGACTTGGAACAAAAGGCGCATCTCTGGCTCCTTTTTTTACGAAACAATTTTCTGATTTTTTAATCCACGGAAAACCTTTGGAATCGGAAGTGACTATTCAGCGGTTTAGCCTTTAATAGAATTTCAACTGCAAACAGTCAGATGTCGGAGTATATTTTCAGACCAACCTCTCCAGCGTTCCTTTCCAGGCGTTTAGTCCTGAAATCAGCGCATAGACCTGCCTGAAACCCATATCTTCCATGATGCGCAGAACGGATTCAGAATGTATTCCATTTCGGCAATAGATGAAATAAATTCCGTTTCTGTCAAATAAATCTAAGCGCTCGGAGAATGTAGTTGTGGTGATATCAATGTTGACGGAACCCGGAATATGTAATTCCTTATATTCATTGGCGGTACTGACATCAATCAATTTGACGTGCCTTTTACTTCTCAGCAATGATTTAAATTCTTTGAATTCGAGCAATCTGACATCCTTGGGAATATTAAATAAATCAGACAGCATTTCTTTTGCATTTGAGAGTTGTTGTAAGGCGGTCATATCAAACGTATTTCAAGTATCTACGAAAATTGTCGGGAAATGTTTTCAAAATCCGAATCTAAGTGTAAATACATATTACATTGAAATGGTTTATTCACAAAATTTTAAAAACAGGTTGGAAAAAATGGACGCTCTTTTAAACAATAAAACAACGTGAATGTTTTTGAATCGAACATGAAGTGTTTATGATTTATTGCAGTTTGGAAAACATTGGTTAGTCAATCTTAGTGGTCGTCACTGGACCTCCGTCCCGCGTCACTCATAATATAATGTATAAACTGCCATATTTCAAACCCCAAAAAAAAGATGCTAAAGCAGTTTTGGAAAAATCGCTTTTCGTTCGGAAGGATAATTCTGAAAATGTGCGCGATACCATTGATGATGTGACAAGGCGCGGGGAATGAGGTTTGCCGCTGTCCAAACGGCAAAAGTCAGACCGGGGAGCGACCAGGTAGCCAAAGCCCATCCAGTCCATTCAATGATTTCTCCGAAATAGTTCGGAGATGAAATCCATCGGTAAAATCCACCCTTGGGGATTTGATATTCACCTTTGGATGAACGCTTTCTCAGATTGATTAAAATATTATCTGATTGATTATTGATGATAAACCCGGTGATGAAAAGCAATATTCCTACAATGAATCTCGGGTCACTCATCCATGTCAGTTCATACTGAAATTTTATGACTCCGAGATAATACCCGTTAATAAATCCATTGATGGAATTAAAGAAAACAGCGGACAGGCAAATCATCAGCGGCATTTCTTTTTTCTTGTCAGGAAGCCTGAACGGGAAAATGATACTGCGGTTGAAATAATGCCCCACCCACAACGCAAAAAAAATCCAGTTGACAAAACTTTTATCACCTCCTTGCAAAAAGAAGTAAGCAAATACAAAGGGAGAAGTGATTTCCATGACAACCCAACCCAACGTATTGTTGATGGAAGGTCCCCACCCTTTTCGCGTATGTCTGCCATAAGGCGCTGTGATTTTCAGCAACACAAAAAAGATAATGACAGATAAAGCGAGCCAGATGAAATTCAGGTTTTTAAAATGTTCGACACTCATAAACTGTAAACAATAAAATGTTCGGATTCACTGATTATTTCAAATCTGTCCAAATTCAAATTTTCTTCTAAACGATGTTTATCAAGAATCACAAACCTGCATCCTTTGGATTTTAAATCAATTATATTATTTATATCATTGATTTTTTCATTTTCCATCGTCCAGCCTCTTCGATGCGCAAAATAAATCATGATTGGATTCAGTGAGCCGCCATTCACCGCGACAAGGTCATCCCGGCTTGAAAACTCATTGCAAAATGCTTCAAGTTGCAGTTGATGTTTATTGCTTTCTTTAATCCGGAAATCATGTTGCTGATTGGCGACTCCTTCAATGACAACTGCAACAATCAAAAGAGATGCGACTGATGGATACTTTAATTCTGACAATGCAAATCCTGCAAAAATCGCCATCACGGGAACAAACGGAATGATGTAATAACTATGCGTGGAAAACACCAATCCGGCTTTTAACATAAAAATAAAAAACAGGAAAGATGAACCGAGTAGTATGAGAAAAAGCGTTTTGTTTCTCTGGTAAAATGCAATTCCCAAACCAACAATAAAAAGAAGAAAAGCCACAAAACCATGAAACGCGCTGAAATAAAATTTTTCAAACGTGAGGAAGCGCTCATCAATTAATTCCCGGAATCCGGCAGCAAGCGAACGCGGGAAATAAAGCTGAGTGCCGAAGGTATCCACTAAATGGGGAACCCAATAAAAATACCAACCGAAAATTAAAACACATGAAATGAAAGTGACGCTGCTCAATTTTATTTTTCTTAAAAATTCAATTTTTCCGGAAACAAGTATTGGTAAAAGCAGTGCAAGTAAACTGAGTGCCGGTAATTTGCTTAAAATACCAAATGTAATAAACAGAAAGAACAACAGGATGTGAAATGATTTTTTCCCGGAGAGGTAACTGATGCCATGATAAACTCCGGCAATCGTGAGCGCGCAACTGAATGTGTCGGGCATGATTTTTCTTGAAAAAGTGAACCACACGGAAACCAATAAAATCAATGAAGCGTAGAATGCCGTTTTTTCTTCCGTAATTTTTTTTACCAATAAAAAAAAATACCAGATACCGATGGATGAAACCAAAAGATTGAGAAGCCTGCCCAACCAATATTCAAAGCCAAAGATTTTGGCGCTGCCGTAAAAAAGGAAATTGAACAATGGAAACTCCGAACCGATGATGCCTGATTTTTCACCGCTGAAATCAACAAGCGGGTAAAAGATGATGGGCAGTTTTGAAAATAAAACTTCTTTAAAACCGGGCTTAACATTGAGATGTAAATGTTCTGACACCGCTTCCCCCACTCTTTCTTTTTCTGAAATATTTCTTG
>JBGTCY010000242.1:0-6537 GCA_041748615.1 Chitinophagales bacterium | reverse complement strand
GGGGCGAGAAATGCATGAATATTTTCAACCGCCTTCCTGCTATTAACCGTTTACTGCTCCTCGAATCAGCAGCCGTGATTTTCAGCATTGGTTACACGCTGCTGATTACTTATGAAAGTATCCTCTGCTGGCCCGCTGCAATTATCGCCTCAATTATTTTCATCTATCTGGTTTTTAAAAAAAGATTGTTGGCGGAAACGGTGCTTCATGTGTTTTATCTTTTTGCCGCTGTTTACGGTTGGCTTACGTGGGGTTTGTCGGATGAATTTCAGGTGAGCAGTTTAGGTGTCAAGCAAAATGTGGTTATGGTAGTGGGCGGTGTGCTCGTCACCCTGCTTGCAGGTATGCTGTTGAAGCGATTCACAAAAGCTCAACTTCCGATAATAGACTCTTTCACAACGGTCTTCAGTTTCATCGCCACATTCATGATGGCGCACATGATTTTGGAAAACTGGTTGTATTGGATGTTCATCAACTGCGTTTCCGTTTATTTGTATGCCACGCGCGGATTGTATATCGCTGCGGGGTTATATGTAGCTTATTTTTTTCTTTCGATTAACGGCTTCATGCAATGGCTGTAATAAAAAAAGTGGCTATCGTAGGACCCGAGTCATCGGGCAAAACTTTCCTGGCGGAAAAGCTGGCGGAGCATTTTCAGTGCCTGTGGGTGCCGGAATATGCAAGGGAATATTTGGAAAAAATAAATCAGCCCTATTCGCAAGCCGATGTGGAAGAAATCGCGAAAGGACAACTCCGGTTGGAAGATACGTTGGCGGCACAATCCAATTCAATTCTGATTTGCGATACCAATTTGTTGGTCATAAAAATCTGGCTCGAACACAAATACGGAACTGTTCCCGCTTGGATTGAAAATGAAATCCGGCAACGACATTATGATTTACATCTGCTTACCAAACCCGACATTCCTTACGAACCCGACCCATTAAGAGAAAACCCTGAGATGGGAAATTATTTTTTTGAAAAGTTTAAAAAAGAATTGGAAACAATCGGTGCAGGCTATGAAATTATCAGCGGCAATGAAAATGGGAGATTAGCCAAAGCCATCAAAGAAATTAATTCAATATTTCTCACATCTGAAACGTAAGTACAGAAAATTCCGAATTTACTTTTTCACCTTTATCTTCTTCGTCTCAACCCGACCATCAATCTCAAGCCGGTAAAAATAAGTGCCGCTGGAAAGATAAGTAGTTTCAATCGGGACTAAATAACTGCCCGCCTGTGTGAAACCATTGATAATCACCAGGATTTCATTACCCAAAACATCAAACAACTTGAGGCTCACCATCGCGTCTTTATCTAATTTCATCCTCACATTGAGCACCTTCCGGTCGGCTAAATCATCCATAATCACCATTCTTTCTTCGGGCTGCATATCCGCGCACTCTTCAAAGGCGAGATTGATGATGAAACGGGTTTCCCGGATGAGCGGCTCGACCAAAATCACATCGGTGTCAAATGTATAAACGCCCGTCAGTTTGTTGCAAAAATTAATCCAGCCGGTAAACCCGTTCGCACCCCGCGCGCTGACTTCGGAGGAGGAACTGTCGGCAATCATGATGCGATTAATCCAAGCGCCTAATCCATAATAATCATTCAGCATTGCCGCTTTGAAATAATAAGGCGTATATCCCATTTTCACTTGTGCAATCTGGTTGGTGAACATTTCATGAATGCTTTTTTCTGATAATATTCTTTTTTCGTTCAGCGCGCCTTTGTTGAGCAACATGCTCAAAAATTTAGAAAAATCTTCAGCGGTGGAATAAGCGCCTTCCGAAATATTGATATGCAACTGATTGCCGAAATCAGTTTGCGTCATGCCGCAAGGTGTAGCTATTTTTTCCCGGAATAAAGTATGCCAGTCTTTGCCGCTCACCTCCTCCGCAAGATGTCCCGCCAACTGATAAGAAACATTTCCATAGACAAACTCCGTTCCGGGAGGTGTGATTAACTGCGTCCTACGCACAATTCTCATAACCGACTTTGAAAGGTTCAGCCCGGTATCAAATACATAAATCGAGTTTGCCGGCAATCCGCTGGTATGCGAAAGCAACTGCCGGAGCGTGATGTTTGCCATTTCACCTTTAAACTGTTTGCTGTAATTGCCAATCTTTTCATCAAGTGACAACATACCATCATCAACCAGCGTGAGCAAAGTTGCTGCCGCCAGCCATTTCGAAGTGGAAGAAATACTCACCCGCTCACCCGGTTGTTCACCGAAAGTATTCTGATACACAACCCGCTCGTTTGTCGTAATAATCAACCCCGAAGGTCCGGTGACGGGAACGGCAGCATTCAGGATGCTGTCAATTTTTTTCTCTCCAGGCAACTGAGCGGAAGTTACAGCCGATAAAAAAATACCAATGAGTAATAGAAAGGTTTTCATCGATTGGGTTAAAATTATTCTACAAATTCGCAAAACCTGAGACCTTACAGGTTTTCAAAACCTGTAAGGTCTTTTATCAAAAATTCACACGGGCAGCGAGGATAAAATTAATACCCGGTGCGCTTACACCGGATGAAAAGGTGCGGTAGTGCCGGTCAAGGATATTTTCTACGGCAACCTGTACGCGAAAAAAGCGGTTGAATTGATATTCCGTTCTGACATTCAGCGTGAACCAGGCTGGCGCGCCAAATTCCGTGGCGTTAATCAGATTGTCATTTCCTATGGGCGCATAATCTTCCGCGCGCTTCCATCCGTTGTATCTCAATGCGACTTCACCTCTGAAATTTTTGTAGAGTGTGTGCAAACCGGTTTGTCCGTAAAAGGGTGGGATATGGTCGAGCGGTACATCATCGGTCTTATTTCTTCCATACGTGTAATTGAAGGTATTAGTCACCGAAAAGTGACGATTGATATCCGCTGAAAAATTAAATGAAACACCCCGGATAACGGCTTGCCCGATATTCACATTCGTATTGACGCTCGACAGTTCTCCATCGAAAGTGATGTGGTCAAAACCGTTGACGGAAAAGGGTTGCACCCGGATGGCATTACGGATTAACGTATTATAAAAAACAAGCTCCGCACTGACCTTGTCCTCAAACCGCCTGCGAATGCCCGCCTCAGCGCTATAGACATACTCCGGTTTCAGCGAAGCATTCGGCACCAATACGCGATTGGCTTCCGGGTTGGTTTCAAGGTTGGACACTTTCACCGCATCATCCAAATTGGGAACACGGTAGCCGGACGATAATATCATATTAATATGCCATTGCTTTCCGGGATTATACACCACGGCAAACATGCCGGAAAACGCGGCATTGTCAAAGCGAATGTCATTGAATTGCACTTCAAAAAAGCGGTTGTCCCCAAACTTGGAATTCAGAAAAACATGACTGTAGCGAAAGCCGGTGTTCACAATCACTTTATCGGAGATATTCAAATTATATCTTGCGTAAAAAGCGTAAGTCTGCAAGTGCGAACCGTTTTCGGGATAGCGGGTGGATGCCGGTTGGATTTCGTTTGTTTCAATATCTAAGAGTTCAGCGGAGGAACGTACGTGGTTGAACGCGCCTTCAAAGCCGTACTGAACAGAATTCTGCCGGTCGAGTTTTTTTACCAAGTCAAAATTCAGGGTGAGAATATCCACATTTTCTTTCCTCGAAAATTGTTCGGTTTCTCCAAATCTCCGGCTTATTCTTTCTTCCAAAACTTTCTGATAGGCGATGATTAATGTAGCGTCATCATAGAATTTTTTGTCTTTTTTCAAAGCGACTTCAAGACTGCCGAGAAAACGGGTTTGAGGTCCATATTCCCACCTCGCCCAGCGTGGAAGCTCCGCTTCGTAAGTCGTGTCAATTTGAATAATCGTGTCTTCATAAACAAAGACATGCAACGGCTCAGTCACCGAAACGGTTTTTGTTTCTCTCAAAAATTCATAACGGGAAATGTTGGAGCCGGAGGAAAACTGAAAATTGAAAATGAGCTTCGTCTCCCTTGCCATGACAAGAAACTTTTGAATAGCATCAAACTGCCGGTAGCCGGTAAACTTTTGCACAAGCGGATTTGGATTTTGAATGATGGTGTCCTTTCCATTGATGCGAGCGACATACTCAAGATGTTTACCGTAATCGCCATAGAAAGGATTTTGGCGAGAGCCGGTGCGCAGGTCATCAAAGTCGGTAAACGTGATGCCGGTGAGCGATGCAAACTTCTTTTTTCCGAAGTTGAAATTCACATGCGTTTTTTTTTCGAAATTGGCTGAAGCATAACGGAGGAGCGCGTTGCCATCCACGCGGGTGGTTTCATCGCTCGACAGTCTGGGTTGCCGTGTAAAAAAGTGCATGACACCGCCCAGCGCATCGCTGCCGTAAATCAGCGAGCCGGGTCCCTGCACGACTTCAATCCGGTCGAGCATCTCGCTGTCAATGGTAATCACATTCTGCAAATGTTCGCCCCGGTAAATCGCGTTGTTGAGCCTGACGCCATCCACCACGAGCAACACTTTGTTTGCCTCCAGCCCTCTGATAACAGGGCTTCCACCGCCCATTTGCGAGCGCTGCACGAACACTTTACAGGATTGCTCCAACACATGAGCGCTGGTCTGCGAATTATTGAATTCAATTTCTTTCACATCAATCACGTCAACCTGATGCGCGGTGACTTCCGCCTTCTCCCTGATTTTTGATGCCGCCACGACATACTCGTTCATCACCAGCACTTTTTCGGTCATTGTAATCTTGTAGCCCCTTTGCGCAATTTCATCCAATGTAAAAGTCAATCTGAAATAGGCAGGATGTTGAAAAAAAAGCGTATCTGATTTTGAGACGCCTTCAACCGTCAAACTTCCGTTTTCATCAGACCGCGCGTAAAAACTTTTATCAACGTTGAACACAATCACATCGGGAACCGGCTTCAACGACATGGTTCGTATCGTTAGCTGTTGCGCCATTAAATCATTCGCACAAAACAACAACACAAAAATGAACAGACAGGGGATGCTCCTACAGTAATGATATTTCATCAGGGAATTCAATTCCACAAATATAGTTGTAAAATAATCTGACTTGAAGCAATCTCATGAAGGCGGGAATGAATTATTACAGGTTTATCAAATCAATATGAGAATGACAGGCGGGTCAACCGATACTTTTTAAAATCTTTATCACCCGTTAAAGTGGAAGGTCGGAATATTTAAGCTACCCTTCTCTCCACCAACACAAAGGATTTATTATACCGAGCTGATTGCTTGGTTTATGGAAAAAACTTGTAAATATCCTTACGGTGTGCAACAGCGCTGATGAAAACTTCTCCTGCTTCAAAGTAAAAACCGATACGGTAGTCTCCCGCACGAACACGATATGCAGTTTTGTGACCTTTTAATTTTTTAATGTCAGGAATTTCTTTGAGGGTGACGACTTCTATTATTTTTCGAATGGCATTACTAATGGCGTTTTTCGCGGCTGCGTCTGAAATTTTATCGTACTGCTTCTCAAAACTTTTACTAAATGACACCTTCATTTGATGTCGAGTTTTTTTAGCACTTTCTTTGTGTCGGCTTTTCCGCTTTTGCGACCTTCTTCCATCATTTTCAGGAAAATTTTATCTTCCATTTCTTCCACTTCCGCTGGGCTAAGGAACTCAACAGAACTGGTGGTTTTTGAAAAATGGTCGAGTAAGGCAAGCAACATTTTGCCTTTGGTGGTTTTGTCGTCTATTGAAATAATGTATTCCATGATTGTGGATTTGCTTCAATCACAAAAATATGAAAATTCAGATGCTCATCATCAACACTAACCCTGCCCCTAATCATTCTTCGTTAACTGTTTTGAGGTCGTCATGGAAATCATTCAAAGTATAATGAATGGGGATTTTTTTCTCACCAAGTTTTTTTTGAAACTGGTAAGTATCCATGTTTGCAAATTTGCTGGCGCTTTCCAGAGTGAAGATGTTTTTATCATACAAAAACAATGCAAGTTCAAGTCTTAACTCGTCTTCAGTCAGGTTAGCCCGGTTGAGCGCATCATTTGGAATTTCAATTTTCATGTTTAGATGCTTCCCTATTAATATTCAAGTGAACTAAATTAAGCATATATTTTGATTAATGCGATTATATTCAACTCAACTTAATCCGAATAAAAAAAGTAAACCTTACGGACTAAAAGCATTCCACATCTAAAATCTAACATCTCAAATCTCCCAAACTCCTATCTTTACCCCGTCTTTCAGGGGTGCCTTACTTTAACAGGCTGAGAACATACCCGTTGAACCTGACCCAGGTAATGCTGGCGTAGGGAGTGAAAAAGGTTATTTCTTTCAGGATATGTACCCCTGGATTTTTTTAATCGAAAAAATTCAGGTATGAAAAAATTTATCTTAATTACAATGCTGCTCACCTCCATGAGCATTCTTTCCGCGCAAATTATCAGCGGGATTTTATTCAATGCAGAAAACAATGAGCCTGTGGTGGGTGCGAGTGTGATTATTAAAGGCACGTATTCGGGTGCAACAACCGATATTGACGGCAGGTTTGCGCTGAAAACTTCGAAAGAAACGCTCACGCTCATCATCAGGCA
>JBGTCY010000241.1:0-29756 GCA_041748615.1 Chitinophagales bacterium | reverse complement strand
TTATCGCTCACCACATCTTAGTTTCCTATTGATGCAGCATAAGGTGGTTTGGTAACTATTCCTGAAAATCGTCACCGAGAGACCTGCTCTCATCTGTTTTAAAGCACCAACTGTCTCACGACAGTTGTTCAAGTCACACACAATCTTTCGCTGAGTGTCTGCCCGACCGGCACTTCAACCTACATGGCGCGTGGTGTGTATGATGCGTGTGACGGATTGACCGTAGTTGTTGAAGACTACGTGACGGTTAATATCGCTGGCGGTTTCAATTCATCTTTCACCAAAACGGATGAAAGTTGCGCGGGGTGTGACGGAAGTGTAACAGTTGCTGTCACAGGCGGCACTCCTCCGTTTTCTTATAATCTCGGAAATGGTGCGCAGGCAAGTTCCACATTTACCGGATTATGTTCGGGCACCTATTCGCTCTCTATTGAAGATGCCGCTTTGTGTAGCGGAACATTAAATGTCATCATTGACCCGTCTTCAACCATCGGGGTAACTTCATCCGTTACCAATGAAACCTGCACCGGAAGAAATGATGGTGTTATCACGCTTTCCGCTGTTGGCGGTATCGCTCCTTATACTTACAGCATTGGAATTGGTGCGTCAAACAGCACGGGAATTTTTTCCGGACTTGCCCCCAATTCTTATAATTACACAGTGACGGATGCCACGGGATGTAATACTTCAGGAATAATTACTGTGCAACCGGGAACAAGTGTGTCAGCAAACGCGACTGCTACGGATGCCACCTGCGGATGTGATGGCAGTATTACTGTTTTTGCTTCGGGAGGCAATGGCGGTCCTTATGAATACAGCATTGATAATGGTGTTACTTTTCAATCCTCCGGGATTTTTACAAATGTTTGTTCCGGAAATTACACGGTGGTAACTCAGGACAGTGATGCTTGTTCCGGTTCAACAACCTTGAATGTTGCCAATACCGGAAACCTTGCAATCAACTCAGTCACCGTTTCAGAACCTAACTGTAATGGTTTGTGTGACGCGTCAATTTTAATCAATGCGACAGGGGCTCAGGAATACAGTATTGATGGCGGTGTAACTTTTCAAACGGGAAACAGTTTCACCAACCTTTGTTCCGGCACATTCAACCTGGCTGTCAGTGACGGAGGAAATTGTGTCGAAAACGGAACTGCCGTTATCAACGAACCTGCAATAGTGACACTGACCGCAAATTCTGCTGACGTGTTGTGCAGCGGAACCTGTGACGGTTCAGTAACGCTGTTCGTTAACGGTGGAAACGCGCCTTATCAATACAGCATCAACAATGGATTGAATTTTCAGCCGGGTAATCTATTCAACAATCTGTGTCCTGACAGTTATAACTTTTTGGTTTCCGACCTGAATAATTGTACGGCAACAGCAGCGGCAACAGTTGGGGAACCCGATGAAATCACTCTTGCCATCACACCTGCCAATGCAACTTGCGGCAATTGCAACGGACAGGCGATAGTAATCACCTCGGGCGGTTTTTCTCCGTTTAGTTTCAGTATTCCCGGAGTCACTCCATCCAGTGATAATCTCATCGCAAACCTCTGTTCCGGCAGTTATCTACTAACCGCGACAGACGCCAATAATTGCACAGCCACAATTTCATTTGATGTGGATGATATGCCTTTTTTGGTCATTGATGCTGGCGAGGATGATTCATTGGTTGTTGGTGAATCCGTTACTTTGAATCCGTCTTTCAGCGATAATAGTTTAGTGAATACCATTTTGTGGACACCCTCCACCGCGTTAAGTTGTTTTGATTGTCAAAATCCTGACGCGACTCCCATCTCAACGATAATTTACACCCTCAATGTTACTGACAACAACGGCTGTGTTTATGCTGATGAAGTGCAGGTCACGGTTTACAGTGACGCTTTGGTAAATATTCCAAATGCCTTTACGCCAAACGGTGACAACCTGAACGACTTTTTCCTGATTACCGGCAGGGAAATCAAAAATATCAATCTCCTGATTTACAATCGCTGGGGCGAAAAAATATTTCAGTCAAGAGACATCAACTACGGATGGGACGGAGCCTACCGCGGCAAATTAATGGATCCGGGGGTTTTCGTGTATTCCGTTGAAATTGAATTTTTAACCGGAAAAAAAGAAATTTTTAAAGGAAGTCTCACTTTAATTAGATGATTAAAAATTCATTATAAAAATTATATTTTGGAATATTCTATAATTACATTTCACGCTTTTTAATTCTAAAGCCCTGAAGTGAGGAGCATTAAATAGCCTCATCCGTCTTTAGCGTGATGGGACTAAATCATAAAACCCAAACCTGACTGGCATTAGCCGGTCAATAGCGATACTTAAATATTAATCATCAATTTAAAATTCAGAAAGTGAATAAACTTCCATGAATTTTAAAAGAGAGATTTAATTTTTGAAGATAAGAAACCATCTTAATCACAGTCAAAAACATTGTGGTGTCAAAAAACTTTCACAACCTCCCCGCCACCACACAAGTCTCTTTAAACTTCTTCATATTCCCCTGCGGGTCGAAGAGTTCGGCAATGACGATGTGGACGCCTATGCGGGCTATTTCCCCGCTGTCGGTGACGCCATCCCAGATGAAGACGCCTTCGAGGTCGAGGAGTTGGTTCTCGACTAACCTGCGCACTTTTCTGCCATTGCTGTCATAAATGATGATGTTGGCTAAAAAGCCCTGCTGTTCAAGCTTGTAGCGGATATTGAGGAAATCGTTGTAGCCGTCCTGGTTGGGCGAAAAAGTTTTCGGTTCGAGAGTAATCGTGGAACGCGCGGCAGCCAGTTCTCCAAACTGCGAGTTGCGATAGGCAGGCGTGGCGTAGCCGACCGTGGAGGCGGCAGAGTGCCAGTTGTTTTTGTCCTGGCTCGGTCCGTTGTAGTTGATCCGCTCAAGCGAAACACCCCTGCGGTCGTCCAACAACTCGAAATGCCAGTCGCGGAAGTAATGCACCTGGTCAATGACGCTGTTGTTGTCCAGACGGTTAAACAAAACCACGATGTCTTCATTATTATCATAAGCGGGTAAGCCTGACACGTTAATCACGAATTTTGGATTTGGGGTATAATAGTTTTGTAAAATGTTATCCGGATTACTCGTGAGCGCGAGATAGGTTTTCGGCAACAACTGAAAACCGTTGGGCGTGATAATTACTGAACTCGTGTCGCCAACACCTGCGCGTATTCTGCCGAGGAGAATGTCTTTCAAGTCAATCACTTTTTCGGAGTGGTTATAGATTTCAATGAAACGCGAACCGGAAACAACAGGATAAGCTAAGATTTCATTGATGACAATATCCATGCTTTCCGGATTTTCAGGAATGCCGAACTGCACGTTATTCAAGAAGCCGATGGGATTTCCCGCGCAATCTTCCACGTTGTTCACGGTGAGCGTGTAAAGGCGGTTGCGCTGCAAAGGCGCAGCCAATGAGAGTGAAACGGTATTCTGCGCTGCCGTAGTAAACGCCAATGGCTCAATGACGATGATGTTGCCGTCAATGGAATAATTTGCCGGAGTAAGCGCGGTGGAAATATCCAACGGTTCATCAAAAAAAACAATGATATTCAGACTATCCGTCACCTGCACAAAATTTAATGCGGGTGCGGTGACATCGGGGTTTATGCCTTTGACGGAATTAACTTGCGCAGGTGTTCCGCCACGCGGGTCCACGCTCGCCCGCCAGTTACTTGCTCCGCTGCACGGATTGTCCGTATCAATCATTTCGAGCGTCCAGCCACCATTGCGTTTAATGACATCGCCATACCAGGTGTCCGTGTAGCTCACATAATGTATGATACTTTCCTTTTCGTTTTTCAAAGTCAAATCATCGCTGGAAATGTTGGGCGAGGGCCAGGGGCTGAGACCAATCGTTTTTCCATATATAGTGTAAGCTGACACCGAAGCAATCGGACATAGAATAATGTATTCGCCCGGCAGCAGCAGTTGCGCGGGCAACGTGGCGGTAGAAGTGCGGTCGGAAAATTTCCAGCCGCTGAGATTAATAGCTTTGTCACTGCGATTGTGTATTTCAACAAATCCCGAAGTGGGCAGCGCTACCTGCGGAGATGTGTTGGCGAAAATTTCCGTAATCAACACATCGAACCGTTCGGAAGGCTGCGGCACGGCAAACTGAATGTCGCCTCCCGCATAAAGGTTGCCGGGACAATCTCTAATGCCTGTGATAGCCAGCGAGTAAATGGTGTTGCTGTCGAAAGGCAAATTGAACATAAGCGTTACGGTGAGCAAATTGGCGCTGATGTCTGCCGTGTCTGGTTGTCCGATGCCATTGTTGACGGAATAATGTTGGAGTTGAACTGCGCTGCTTTCCTCAAGCGTTTTGCTGAACGTGAGCGCAAGCGCGTTGGCGGAGATGATTTCCACTCCGGTAACGGTGGGTGAAAGCGGGTCAACCGTAGTGCCGTTCACGCTGTTGACGCGACCGGGCGTACCGCCACTGATGTCTTCGGAAGCCCGCCAGTTAAGACTGCTTTCGCAGAGAAAACCGGTATCAATCCGCTCAATCGTCCAGCCGCCATTGCTCTTTGTTACGTCCTGATAAAATGCATTGGTGTAAGAAAGTTTGTCAATCAACATATCATTGTTGTCGCGCATCGTGAGGTCTTCGCTCGTGGTGTTGAGCGAGGGAAACGAACTGACGCCCATTGCTTTTCCGAAGGGAAGATAAAATGGCGCGTTGGATGTACCGCATAAAATAATGTATTCACCCGGCAGCAGCAGTTGGCTTTGCAGCGTGGCAGTAGTGGTGCGGTCGGCAAACTTCCAGCCTGCGAGTGAGATGGGTTTGTTGCTGCAGTTGAGCAGTTCAACAAACTGTGCTTCGGGCAAGCCTACAGACGGGTCGGTGCGCGGAAACACTTCGCTGATAATTACATCGAACGGTTCGGCTGGCAAAGGAATGGCAAACAAAACAGTGGTGTTCAAAATATTTCCCGGACAATCCCGCACGCCATTGATGGTTAAGGTGTAAACCGTGCCGGTGTCGAGCGGCAAAGAAAATGTCAGCAACACTTCGAGCAAGTTGGAAGAAACTTCTGCTGTGTTTGGCGCACTTAGTCCGAAGTCCGCAGTGTAATGTGCAACATTGACGGCAGACTGACTGTCCAACGGCTCGTTGAAAACGAGTTGCAAACTATTTTCGGAAGCAATCTGCAACGATACGATTTGCGGTGCGATGCTGTCATTGAACACGCCCATTACGCTGTTAGCCCTGCCGGGTGTGCCGCCCGAAGGGTCGTTCGAGGCAATCCAGTTGTCGGGCGAGGGGCAGGGGAAATCGGGGTCAATACGTTCGAGCGACCAGCCGCCATTGCTTTTTGACGCATCGCGATACCACGTGTCAGAATAAGTGACTGCATTGATGATGTTGCTGTTGTTATCTCTCAGCGAAAGCGTTGCTCCCGAATTCGTGAGCCAGTTCGAAGATGCGCTCGTGCCTGCAACATTTCCGAAGGGAGCAAAAAGCGCGGTATCAATGCCTGCGGTTAAAATCAAATATTCATTCGGACAAAGCGGGACGGGGTTAATCGTTCTCACGGTGGTGTTGTGCAGCAACGTCCAGCCGGTAAGTATAAAAGCTTTGGATGTTCTGTTGTACAATTCCACAAACTCCTTCGCGGGTAATCCGGGAGTGCCGGTGGGGTTGGCGAAAATTTCATTGATGATGATATCACCCGCGTTTGCCGTGTCAGGATTGAGATAGACGTATTCGATACTTGTTTGCGCCATGACGTTTCCGGCTAAATCTTCCACTCCCGAAACCGTCAGCGCATTTCTCTGGCAATTCTGCACGGCAGCGCCAAAGGTCAGTTGCACGATACTCGAGTCGCCCGCGTTACGCACAGCAGTCAGCGGGTTGCCGATGCTGTTGTCTGCAAAATAGTTGCCGGTGTTTTGCGATGAAAGCACTGAAACGGGTTCGCTGAATTTTACATCGAGCATGGTGGGCGATGTCGCGGTGACACTCGTCACGCGCGGGGGAATGGTGTCGCCAATAATCGCGCCCACATAGATGCTGTCGAAAAAATGACGTTTGTGAAAACTCACGGTGGATTGCTGAATGAAAATGCCAAAGTGGCTGCCCGACTGAACGGTGGCGTCTGTGACCGTTCCTTCCAGAAAATAATTCAAGCCCGTGCCGGTGACATCGCGTTCGAGCGTCCACATGTCCATGCTGTCGCGGATGACGCGCACACGCAAAATGTTATTGGAAAAATTGAGGATGCCGTCCACCCCATCAATGATTTTGGTGGAGGTGCCGCCCACTTTGCGATAGAGCGAAACTTCATCCTGCGTGTTGCCGATTTTCACGAAATAGCCGTTGTTGTTAACCGCCTTCAAATTCGCGGAGTCCGAGGTGAGATACACATCCACAAAGTTGGCGCCCGAAGTATTGAACTGGAGATTGACATAAAATTCCCATTGGCAGTCTTTTATCAGCGTGTTGGGAGTGGAAAGATAAAAGTTGGAGGAGGCGCTATCAGAGTTGGAGCGCAGCATATTGTTGCCGTTGACATCTACGATGATGAAATCAGCCGTGTTGCCCGACCATGCGGGGTTGTTCGTGAAATCGCCATCGGAGAAATCATCAAAGAGTTGGGCGGAGAGGGAAAAGGGAAGGAAGATGAATAAACACAAAATACAAGCCTCACCCCCGCCCCCGCTCCAAAAGAGCGGGGAGTCCAAGCGGTATCTCTTTAAGCGGGCAATTGGATTTATTTTTTTAAAAATATTCATTTGAATTGTTAGCTCTTGTTTTATTTTGTTCTAAACTCGCTTACTTTATATACATTCTCATTTTCGTCCAACTCTACGATTAAATACATTATATAATCTGGGTCAATATTCGTATAGTACTTTTCACGGACAAAAATGTAGAGCTTATTGCTGTCAATTTTATCGGGTTTTCCTAAAAGATCTATTACCTCATCTTTTTTTAATCCTATCAAAGTGTCAGACTGGATAATGTCTTTTACCATTTTTTCTCTTACATCAGTCATCCACCAATCAACACCTTTTCTATTCCATTCATCCGAGTCAAATGGTTTATTATTTTCATTGGTACAACTGTAAAGCAGAGTTAAGGCTACCAGTGATGTACTTAATTGTAAGTTTATCCCTATTTTCTTCATTAAAGAAGAGCTAACATTCGTGTAAATATAATGAGAATTGGGAGGTTGGGAAATTTTATGGGAATAAAATATGTGTTATGATTTTCAGGGAGAGTTCCGGTTCTTAGACCTGATAGGTTTTTAAAACCTATAAAGTCTCAATGCGCGTTATCGTTTAATATTATTATTTTACAGATTACACATTTTGTGTAACACATTTTGTGTAATACATTTTGTTATCTTTGACGCATGAAAGATGAATTCAATCCGTTTCCGATGCGCGGCTATCATGGTCCTGAATTGTTTTGTGACAGGGAAGACGAAGTGCATCGGCTTATTTCCAATATTAAAAACGGCATCAACACCACGCTGCTTTCCATCAGGAGGATGGGTAAAACGGGGCTGTTACATCACGTTTTTGAAATCCTGAAGCGCCAGCGGAAAGCACAGTGCATTTACATTGATATTTATGCCGACCAAAATTTGCGGGCATTCACGAATACGCTTGCTACGGCTGTGATGAAGGCGATGCCGGAAAAGAAACCGGCAGGCAAGCGGTTCATGGAATTTCTGAAGAGCCTGCGTCCAGTCATCAGTTTTGACGCTATCTCTGGCGAGCCGAAAGTGAGCCTCGATTTTCAGCAATCGAAGGAATACGAACTATCACTCGCGGGCATCTTCGATTTTCTCGAACAGCAGCAAATCACCGTTGCAGTGGCTATTGATGAATTTCAGCAGGTAGCCTATTTTCCCGAAAAAAATACGGAAGCCCTGCTGAGGACGCTTATCCAAAATCTGAAAAATGTACATTTTATTTTCAGCGGCAGCAACAAACATTTGCTGGCGGAGATGTTCAGCAATGTAAAACGTCCCTTTTTTTCCAGCACACAGCCTATTTATCTCCAACCCATTCCGGAGGAAAAATATACGGCTTTCATCCGGGAGCAATTCACGAAAAACAAACGCAAAATTCAGCATGACGCCATCGAATACATTCTGTATTTTTCAAAATCCCATACTTACTACACGCAGGCGGTATGCAACCGGCTGTACAACAGCGGAATAAAAAATATCGGGAGCGAAGATGCGCGGGACCACTGCATGCAATTATTGAAAGAGCATGAAAATATTTTTTTCCAGTACCGGAATTTACTGACGCCTATTCAATGGAATTTACTCACCGCCATTGCCAAAGAGGACAAAGTGCATCAGCCTACCTCGAAGTATTTTTTAATGAAACATGATGTCGGTACCGCCTCAAATGTAAAGCGTGCGCTGGAAGCGCTTTTGGTGAAAGAAATGATTTACCAGGAAAATGACGATGAGGGCGCTTATTACAGAGTGTATGACTGCTTTCTGTCGCGGTGGTTGGAGGTTGTATAGAATGCGTCCGGGGATAAAAACATTTTGTGTTACACATTTTGTTTTAACGTTGGCTAAAGCCAACGTCAATGAAAGGGTTTGATAATCTGTCCGATTTATATGCGTTACCCTTTCACTCCGATTTTTTTGATTTAATTATCGCTTATTTTTGCTCCATAAAAAATTTAAACTCATGCGTGTCGCAGTTGTGGGAGCTACCGGATTGGTCGGCTCCAAAATGTTGCAGGTGCTGGAAGAAAGAAATTTTCCCGTGACGGAACTCATTCCGGCAGCTTCCGAAAATTCCATCGGCAAAAAAGTTGTTTTCAAAGGCAAGGAATATTCTTTGGTTAGTATCGCTGACGCGGTGGCGGCACAGCCACAGGTGGCGATTTTTTCGGCAGGTTCCGGTCCGTCCAAAGAATGGGCGCCAAAGTTTGCTGCTGCAGGCGTCTTCGTGGTGGACAATTCATCCTGCTGGCGCATGGAGCCGGGCGTTCCGCTCGTGGTGCCCGAAGTGAATGCCGATGTGCTCAACGAAAACGACAAAATCATCGCGAACCCGAATTGCTCGACCATCCAGATGGTGGTGGCGCTCAACCCGCTGCATAAAAAATATAAAATAAAACGCATCGTGGTTTCCACTTACCAAAGCGTGACCGGCACGGGCAAAAAAGCAGTTGACCAGTTGATGAACGAACGCAAAGGGCAAAACGGAGCAATGGCTTATGCCTACCCGATTGACCTCAATGTTATCCCGCATATTGACGTGTTTTTGGACAACGGCTATACCAAAGAGGAAATGAAGATGGTGAACGAAACCCGCAAAATCATGGGCGATGACAGCATCCGTGTCACTTCGACCACCGTGCGCATTCCCGTGATAGGCGGTCATTCTGAATCGGTGAACGTGGAGTTTGAAAAGGATTTCAATCTTGATGAAGTACGTCAACTGCTCTCAGAATCACCGGGAGTGATTGTGACCGATGACGTCAAAAATCTGAAATATCCCATGCCGCTGGATGCGCATGAAAAAGATGAGGTGTTTGTAGGCAGAATCCGCAGGGACGAAACACAGCCCAATACGCTCAACCTTTGGATTGTTTCCGACAACCTGCGGAAAGGCGCTGCCACCAACGCGGTGCAAATCGCGGAACACCTGATGAAAAAGGGTTTAATTGCTACAAAAGAAAAAGCCATTGCGTGATTTTTTCATCAACGGGTTTCTCAATTTTTTCTGCCCGATAAATTCCAACATTTCAATGGATAGTTGAAATCCTGCATGAACAAACTTCCTGAATATACCCGCTCACAACTTGCCCTTCGAAACGGTCAGGATAAACCCGAAATCTGGATAGCTTGCAGAGGTGTTATCTACGATGTCACCAAGAGCAGGCTATGGCGCGATGGCAAACATTATGAACATTGGGCAGGTCAGGATTTGACGGATGAATTGTCCGATGCACCGCATACAGAAGATGTTTTTAAACGAATGGCTATCATCGGTAAATTGATTTAGTTTAGCAAGATGAAAAGATTTTATTCATTGATAACACTCATTTTTTCTTTGTCGGCTGTTTCTGCACAAGGCATCAATTTTTTTGAAGGTACCTGGCAGGAATTGCTCGCTCATGCTGCAAAAGAAGATAAATTGATTTTTGTGGATTGCTACGCGGTGTGGTGTGGTCCGTGCAAAATGATGGATAAAAATGTTTTCACGGCTGATACTGTCGGTGGATATTATAATACCCATTTCATCAATTACAAAATGGATATGGAAAAAGGTGAAGGCGTGACAGTGAAACAACAGTATGAAATCAGGAAATATCCTTCTTTTTTATTCCTGAATGCCAAAGGAGAAGTAGTGCATCGCGCGATTGGCTACAAACAACCGGAGCCATTTATTGAATTGGGAGAAGAAGCGATTGCAAAAAAGAACGGGTTTTAGGAGATAAGTAAACCCTAAATCCGGCTCTTTTCTTTTCAGCTTAGGTTTCGCTTTTATTTAGTGTCAATATCAGTATCAACCAATATTCTTCCGCAGTGTTCGCAAATCGTGATTTTTTTGCGCTGAGCGATTTCAACCTGGCGCTGGGGGGGAACCACATTAAAACATCCTCCACAGGAGTTTCTTTCAATTTTTACTACTCCCAGTCCATTCTTGTAATTCTTGCGGATGCGCTGGTAGGCAACCAACAATCTTTCTTCAAAACTTTTGATTTCCTTTTGTAATTTTTCAGATTGCTTTTGATGTTTTTCTTCTTCCTTTTCGGTTTCGGTAATGATTTTTTCCAACTCCACCTTTTTATTTTCTAACTCTTTCTTTTTGCCTTTGATGTGGTCTTTGGCGTCTTTCATGAAATCTTTCTGACCTTTAATCGCGTCATTGAGGTCATTGATTTTCTTTTCAGAAAGCTGGATTTCCAATTTCTGCAACTCGATTTCCTTTGTGAGCGCGTCAAACTCACGGTTGTTTTTCACATTATTCTGCTGCTTCTCATACTTTTTAATCAACGCTTCTGATTCCTTAATCGCATTTTTCTTATTGGTGACCTCATCTTCAAGGTTATTCAGTTCATCGTCAATTTTACCGATGCGGGTTTCAAGTCCGGCAATTTCGTCTTCCAGGTCGCTGACTTCCATCGGCAGTTCGCCTTTCAGTTTATGAAACTGGTCAATTTTAGAGTCAATGGATTGCAGTTGGAAAAGCATTTTGAGTTTTTCCTCTACGGTGTATTCTTTTGCTGTTGCTGTGGC
Organism: Chitinophagales bacterium; assembly: GCA_041748615.1. Lineage (GTDB taxonomy): Bacteria > Bacteroidota > Bacteroidia > Chitinophagales > CAIOSU01 > JBGTCY01. The sequence goes on along the minus strand of JBGTCY010000241.1, from coordinate 18,503 downwards.
CATGATTTAAAGGTAATTTACCGGGTTTGTTTTTACTTCCGAAAAAAGAATGGCGAAATTATCAAATTTTTTCCGTAAAACATCGTGAAAAAGCAAGGTCGTGTACTGTTCACTCTCAAAATGGCCAATATCGGCAATGATTATTTTGCCTTCTGCATCGAAAAAATCATGGTATTTAAAGTCTCCAGTGATATAAATGTCCGCGCCTAAACGGATTGCATCCCGTAACAGAAAACTGCCGGAACCACCGCAAACCGCCACTTTTTTAATTTTTTTCCCTAACAGAGGCGTATGCCTGACGCATCCTGTCTTAAATGTTTTTTTTACAAATTTCAGAAAAGCGCCTTCTTCCACGGGTTTGGTTAATTCGCCCGTCATACCGGCTCCGATGTGCGCGTGGATATTTTCCAAAGCGAGCAGGTCATAAGCGACTTCTTCATAAGGATGAGTCTTCAGGAGCGCTGTCACAACACCGGATTCAAGGTAAGCCGGGTAAATGGTTTCAATCCGGGTTTCCGGCTCATGATGACGCTTCCCTTTTTCGCCTACATGGGGGCTGGCGTCATCGTTTCCCTTAAATGTGCCATATCCTTCGAGATTATAGCTTGTTTCGCTGTAATTACCGATGACGCCTGCTCCCGCTGCAAACAATGCTTCACGCACCCTCTCCGCATCTTTGTGCGGGCAAAAAGTAATCAGCTTTTTAAGCAACTGACGCTTGGGTTGCAGAATAGCCGTGTTTTTCAATCCCAGCTTATCGCAGATGATTTTGTTGACTCCCGTATGAACATTATCGAGATTCGTGTGCATGCAATAAATGGCGATGTCATGTTTGATTGCAAGCATCACCGTCCGTTCAATGTAATTGCTGCCGGTCAGTTTTTTCAATCCTTTGAAAATAATCGGGTGATGCGCGATGATGAGGTTGCAGCCTTTTTTGACGGCTTCTTTCACGACATCTTCCGTTGAATCAATACACAACAAAATTTTCTTAACGACTTGTTGGGGATTTCCGACAATCAGCCCGGCATTGTCATAATGTTCCTGAAGTGATGGTGGGGCAATTGTTTCCAGATAATTGATGATAGCGGATAGTTTCATGGTTGAAATTTATTTTGGTTCACCCTGCTGAATTCAAAGATAATGGACATCAGACTACGTTGCATTTTTTGTCTGAAAAACCGGTTGAGCGTCAAAGAATTAATACTGAATTTCGCCCTTCCCTTGCTTACTTTTGTTTTTCATGTCAGAAAATCCCCTTCTCCGCATTTTGTTTTTCCCGTTATCCATGCTTTATGGGTTTGGGATTTTGCTTCGCAATTATTTATATGAAAAAGGGTGGTTAAAAAGCATTGAATTTGATTTTCCGGTGATTTGCGTGGGAAATCTCTCTGTAGGCGGAACTGGAAAAACCTCGCATATTGAATTTTTGGTTAGAATGTTATCACCAAATTTCCGGGTGGCGATTTTGAGCAGAGGTTATCAGCGCAAAAAAAGGGGCTACCTCGATGTGCAAACAAATTCCACAGCCGAAGATGTGGGAGATGAACCTGCCATGATGAAAAAGAAGTATCCAAACGTAGCGGTGGCGGTGTGTGAGGAAAGGGCAGATGGCGTTCCGCAAATGCTCTCCACCTATCCTGAGACGGATGTAGTGTTGCTGGATGACGCTTTTCAACATCGCTCCGTCAGGGCGGGATTAAATATCCTGCTGACGAGTTACGACAGGCTGCTTACCCGCGACCAAATTCTGCCGCTCGGTACGCTGCGCGAATTTAAAAGCGCTGCTCAACGGGCGGAATTTATTGTGGTCACAAAATGTCCACCGGAATTGAGTGTGGCTGAAAAAGAAAAAATAAAAAAAGAGATTGCTCCACTGCCGGGACAGTTGCTGTTTTTTTCAAAACAAGATTATCAAAAACCTTATCTGATTACCGATTCATCCGTGAGGCTGACGTTGGATAAGAATACGGATGTCCTGCTTTTTTGCGGCATCGCATTTCCCGAAACCTTAATTCAGGATTTGAAAACGCGGGCGCGCAATGTTTACACCCGGACATTTCCCGACCATCACGCATTTGACCGGCTTGACATCGAGAGCATCACTGAAACCTTTCAGAATCTGCCGCAAGAAAATACAGTTTTGATTACAACAGAAAAAGACGCGGTGAAACTGCACCAGTTTGCAAAATGGATTATTGAAAAAAAACTCCCCATTTTTGTGCTGCCGGTGGAAATTGATTTTTTTGAAGAAGACCGGATGTTGTTTGAAACTGAGATAGTGGGGTGGCTGAAGAAGTTGAAAGAGATGAGGGAGGAGGAGTGAGATTTTGGATGTTAGCCTTCGCTCGCGTGAGTGATTCATCAGCCTCCGGCTGAAAGAGCTTTGCTGAATTTTATCTTTCGGCAGGATGCTGCTTAAATAGCTCACACCCGCCAGAGGCGAGGCGAGCGTGGGCGAGGCGATTTGCTCACGCTCGCCTCTGGCGAGTGTGTAGCATTAGCCAGCCTTGGGCTGAAAGGGATTGCCTCTTTATTTCATTCACCGGAAAATGAGCGTGAGCAGCTTGCCCGAAGGTAAAAAACCAACATCGCGCAACGCTGCCAATCAAAGAAAGACATGAACGTATGAAACAAGCGCCAAAAACATTGCTGATATTTGAATCCTTATTTTCAAACATTTGGCTTTCGGCATTTTGCCTGAAGTCATTATAAAATTTAAACGATGAAAGATTATTTGGAAAAAATTGAAGAAACAAAAAATTACATCGCAGCCGAAACGAAATTCAAACCGGAGATTGGAATTATTCTCGGAACCGGGCTGGGAAATTTGGCGGGTGAAATCAAAAAAGAATATGAACTGCCGTACGAAGACATTCCGAATTTTCCAGTTTCAACTGTAGAGAGTCACAGCGGAAAACTGATTTTCGGTGAGTTAAGCGGAAAAAAGATTGTGGCGATGCAGGGGCGCTTTCACTATTATGAAGGCTACACGATGAAGGAACTCACTTTTCCGGTGCGCGTGATGAAGGCGCTGGGCATTGAGACGCTGTTTATCTCCAACGCGGCAGGCGGGCTGAATGAGCATTACAAAACCGGTGATGTGATGATTTTGAGAGACCACATCAACCTGCTGCCGGAACATCCGCTGCGCGGCAGAAATTATGATACGCTTGGTCCGCGTTTTCCGGATATGCTGCATACGTATGATAAAAAATTAGTTGAAAAGGGATTGCAAATCGCGAAAAAAAACGGCATCTCCTGTCACGCGGGTGTGTATGCCGCGATTCAGGGTCCCTGTCTTGAAACACCGGCTGAATATAATTACCTGCATGTGATAGGCGCGGACGCGGTGGGCATGTCCACCGTGCCTGAAGTGATAGTCGCCCGCCACATGAATATGCGCGTGTTCGCGGTTTCCATTATCACCGACATGGGCTACCCGATGGAAGCGATTCAGGAAACATCGCTGGAGGATGTGATTCGCGTAGCGAAAACGACCGAACCGAAAATGACGAAAATCATTACGGAGTTATTGGGGGGATTATGATAGTCATGTTTGAGGTAATTTAACTTGCGAATACTCTATGAGGTTATGCCTAATAATATTGATAATCTTGTTTCTTCTCTTTGAAGTGTTTTCTCAAGAGAGTAAGTTCTTTAATTCAACAGGACAACTTCTCGCGGACACAACGATTAGCATTTCAAATTTGAATTCATATCCAATCATGATAGGAGGCGAGGAAGCAATGATAAAATTGATACTGGAAAATATACAATACCCGGATATAATCATTCAAAATGAAATTGAAGGTGAATTTATTATAAAAATTCTGCTTGACAATAATGGGCAAATAGTCGAATCATCTTTTATTGGAGTGACGGATAAGTTTTTCAAAATAATTATTAACAGATGCTTTGAACTTTTGAAATCACAAGAATTTAAAATAAGCGATGTAGAAAATACTTCTTTGTATCTGCCTTTTGAATTTGCCCTGACAGAAGAAGGAAAGAAAAAGTATTTTGAAGAAGGAACTTTTAAAATTATTCATGGACGAAATGTCTCTCGTCATTGCGAGTGAGGAACGTATGAAGCAATCTCCTGATTAAGGGGATTGCTTCGGGAATGCCCTACGCTCAGAACAAAAATATTCCCTCGCAATGACGTTCGTTTTATTAGTTTTTCAAAGAACTGCATTCATTTAGAAATCTCCGATATTTGCAGAAAGAAAACCTGCATGGAAGCGACTTACATCTCGAATGCCCACCCCGCCTACATTGAATCCCTGTACAGCGATTTTAAAAATAATCCCAAATCGGTTGATGAAGAGTGGAAACGCTTTTTCGAGGGTTTTGACTTTGCTGTTTCATTGCATTCCACCAATGGCGCATCCGTTTCGCCAGATGAACTGAAAGTGTGGAGCCTCATTCAGGCTTATCGCAACAGAGCGCATTTAGTTTCAAAAACCAACCCCATCCGCGAGCGTATTGACCGCAAACCGAACATTGATTTGCAGCATTTCGGATTGTCGGATGCGCATCTGAAAAAATCTTTTATTGCCGGAAAAGAATTAGGACTGAAAGAGCCGACTCTCGAAAACATCTTGTCAAAACTCAAGACGATTTATTGCCGTTCGATTGGTTTTGAATTCGGATATATCAACGACACCGATAAATATAATTGGCTGAAAGAACGTATCGAAAAAGACGGGGGCGAGATGCAGTTGTCGTTGGAAAAGAAAAAACGTATTTTGAAAAAACTGAATGAAAGCGCTGTGCTGGAAAAGTTTTTGCACACTAAATACATCGGTCAAAAACGATTTTCGTTGGAGGGCGGTGAGTCCACGATTCCGGCTTTAGACGCGATTATTCAAAAAGGCGCGGAATTAGGCGTGCAGGAAGTTGTCATCGGAATGGCGCACCGGGGAAGACTGAATGTGCTGACAAACATTTTGGGTAAAACTTATGAGCAGATTTTCAGCGAATTTGAAGGCAATGTACAACCGGATTTGACAATGGGTGACGGTGATGTGAAATATCACCTGGGATATTCCTCTCAAATCACATCGGAGTCGGAAAAAATTGTTGACCTGAAATTAGTGCCAAACCCTTCGCACCTTGAAGCAGTGAATCCCGTGGTGGAAGGTTTCGCCCGCGCGAAAGCGGACATTGTTTACAATTCGGATTTTGATAAAATTCTGCCCATCCTCATTCATGGAGACGCATCCCTTCCCGGACAAGGTGTCGTGTATGAAACTCTGCAGATGTCTCAACTTCAGGGATATACGACTGGCGGCACGATTCATTTTGTCATCAACAACCAAATCGGGTTCACCACGGATTTTGATGAGGCGCGCTCATCCAACTATTGCACCAGCATAGCCGCGATGGTCGAAGCGCCCGTATTTCATGTGAATGGCGATGATGTGGAAGCGGTAGTTTACGCGGTAGAACTCGCGACCGCTTTCAGACAGCATTTTAATTCCGATGTGTTTGTGGACATGGTCTGCTATCGTAAATACGGACATAATGAAGGCGATGAACCGCGTTTCACGCAACCGCAGTTGTACAATATCATCAGCAAACATCCCAGTCCACGTGAAATCTATGTGAATAAATTAGTGGAGTCCGGCAGCATAGAAGCGGAGCTTGCTAAAAATATGGATAAAGATTTCTGGCAGACGTTGCAAGACAGGCTCAATGAAGTGAAGCAAAAGCCGCTGCCTTACAAATACCAGGAGCCTGAACTCGCGTGGAAAGCATTGCGCAGGTCGAAACCGGAAGATTTTGAACAATCTCCCGACACCTTCATCACCAAACGCATGATGGAGAAATCGCTGAAAGGCATCATGTCCTATCCGAAAGAATTGAAGCCGTTGGTGAAAGTGAAAAAATTATTGGAGCAGCAGCAAAAAATGATTGACAAAGGCGAGTTGGACTGGGCGCTGGCTGAGTTGCTCGCCTATGCCTCCATTCTGCTGGAAGGAAAAGATATTCGCATGAGCGGTCAGGACATCAGACGCGGCACATTTTCACACCGCCATTCAGTGCTTCGCGATGAAGATACTAATGCACCTTACAGCAGACTTTCGAATCTTGACAACAAGCAAGGCAAATTCAGGATATTCAATTCGTTCCTTTCGGAATTCGGAGTGCTGGGGTTTGAGTTCGGTTATTCGATGGCAACACCCACCATGCTGAACATCTGGGAAGCGCAGTTTGGTGATTTCGCCAATGGCGCTCAAACCATCATTGACCAGTTTATTACACCTTCTGAATCGAAGTGGCAGCGGATGAGCGGGTTGGTCATGTTGTTGCCCCACGGATATGAAGGACAGGGACCCGAACACTCAAGCGCGAGATTAGAACGGTTTCTGCAAATGAGCGCTGAGTTCAACATCGTAGTTGCGAACTGCACCACACCCGCGAATTTTTTCCATTTGCTGAGAAGACAATTAGCCTGGGAATTCCGCAAACCATTGGTGGTGATGACGCCCAAGTCATTGTTGCGTCATGCAAAATGTGTTTCACCGGCTGAAGATTTTCTGAAAGGAGGATTCAAAGAAATCATGGATGACGATTATGTGGATGTGAAAAAAGTAAAAAAGGTACTTCTGTGCTCCGGAAAGATTTATTATGATTTGCTGGAATACCAGGAAAGAGAGAAGCGAAAAGATGTGGCAATCGTAAGGCTTGAACAACTTTACCCGCTCAACTTTAAGCAACTTGAAGGCATCGTGGAAAAATACAAAAAGGCAAAATTCTTTTGGGTGCAGGAAGAGCCGTCAAATATGGGCGCATGGGTCTATATGCTGAGTTGCTATCGCACGGTGCAGTTGGATGTGATTTCTCGCAAAAACAGCGCTTCACCTGCAACAGGGTACCAAAAAATACATTATGAAGTGCAGGAGCAGATAGTGAAAGAGGCGTTTTCTTAATTCGGTAATTTGTTGATTTGATGAGAGAGGAATAAATAAAAACAGTTCTAAAAAATTCTACCACCACAACTTCCTTCTGTAGTAAAAGGGGTGAGTGTGAAAATTCACCTTTAGCAAAAGGAAAAAAAACGACTTCCTTAAATGGCTTAAAAACGTGAAACCTTTCAGAATATGGCAATTCGTACCCTATAGCTTGGAAGGAAACCTCGGGCAAGCATATAATGAATACATTGGGCTTGTTCCGAAAGATGATGACTGGATATTCCTGTGCGATGGTGATGTCATGATACTTACTCCGAGATATTTGCATTTAATACAAGAAATTATCGAGAGGAATCCGGATGTCGGAATGTTTACGACTTACACTAACCGAGTGCAATCGAAAGTACAGATTGTATCCGATATGTTTGAAGAGCGTGATATCATCAGGCACCGGATGACCGCCTTGCATTTGTATGACGAACACAAGTATGACCTGAAGGAAATAAATCAAATGATCTCAGGTTATTGTATGATTTTTAAGAAATCAGTGTGGAAAGAAATTGGCGGTTTTACTACTGAAGGAATGTTAGGGGTTGACAATGACTTTTCATCACGAGTACTGAAGTCGGGACGCAAAATCATGCTGATGAAAGGAGTATATGCCCTGCATTACTACAGGATGGCAGAAGGTATTGCTGATACAACCCATCTTGTAAAAGCCATCTCGGAAATGAAGCCTGACATGCTTGTTTCTTCCCGCGGCATCGCGGCTTCCTGCGAAGTACGTCCGGCAGAAATTATTTCCAACACGCGTTATTTGGATCCAGCGGATTATCTAAACATCAAAAACGGGGACTCCGTTTATGTTATCACTAATGCATTGCTCAACTTTATAACGCACGTTTTACCAAGGTTGGAAAAGGATAACATCAACATCACGCTTGTTACGGGCGCTGCTGATACCAGCTCGCCACGTGAAATATCTGCGATTGACAGGCTTGATTACAACACGATTTTTTCCAGATCACCGGCAGTTTCACAGTGGTTCACCCAGAATTACGATTTGCCGTCAGAAGACAGTTTTGTACATCCTATCCCGTTGGGATTGGATTATCACCGATTAGCGGAAAGCGAAACACAGTGGGGTCCGAAAGCTTCGCCTGAAGAACAAAATGCTCAAATGCTGGAAGTAGCAACAGCCTCCAAGCCGTTTGAGGAAAGGCTGAATCGGTCATTTTCTTTTTACGGATTCAAAATGTATCGCCATCGGCATCAGCGCGACAGGTTTTTGGCGAATGAGGCGCTGAAAAATGCAGACTATAACGATGTGTTGCCTCACCCGTTGAATCGTTTGGATACTTGGAAAAAAATGTCTGAATACAAATTCATCATCTCTCCGCACGGAACCGGACTTGATTGCTTCCGCACTTACGAGGCACTGGCATTGGGATGCATGCCGGTGGTAAAGAGTTCTACGCTTGATTTTCTTTACAAGGACTTTCCGGTCATCATATTGCCATCGTGGAATGACATTTCAATATCCTTCTTGCTTTCTGAAGCTGAGAGGTTGAAACATATCGGCAGAAACGGTCTATCATTGAAATACTGGGCAGATAAAATTAAAGGGAAATAACAACTTTCGCCTATCCGGACACACATTGTCATTTTTAAAAATTATTATTAATTTAGCGAACTATGAAAAACAAAGACAGACGTGAATTCATCAAATTAGCTGGAACCGCATTGCTGGTTACTTCCGGTATTTCAGTTTTCGGATTGGTTGTTGCAAAACCAAAAAAAGAAAGTGAAGAATCGGGCGATGAATATTTTTCTGACGGCTACTATGACGATGGCTACTATGATGACGGATATTATGATGATGGCTACTACGATGACGGCTATGCAACCGGATTGAATGAAATTAGAAATGATTCAATTAAGTTGGTGGTCGCGCCAAACCCATCCGATGGCAATTTCGAGTTGACGTTCAATTCCAAATCCATCGGGCAATCCACCATCCTTATCAATGACCTTTCCGGCAAAACAATCGTGCAAAAGAATTTCCTGCTTCAACATGGTGACAACCGCATGGCGTTTGAATCAAACATGCTCGCCCGCGGTATTTATGAACTGCAAGTAAAAACCGAACAAGGTTTTGGAAGGGTGAGGTTGATGATTGTGAAATAATCTTACTTTATTTTTTTTTTGACAACGCGCTTATTTGTATTGTTGTCAAACTTTCTTAAAACATGCTCCAGGCTGCCTTCCTCCACGATACTAATGATGATTTTCTCGGAGGAGCCGAACTTTCCAACAAAGCGATTTTCGATGTTGCCGAAAAATACGGTGTGCATGCCGTTTATGACAACCTTTCTGATTTCAAACGAACCAAACAACTGATTCGCGAAAGCGATTTGGTAATTGTCAACAGCACGGTTAACTGTGATTATGAATATTTATTGATTGATTATCTCACGACTTGCGGCAAGCCTTATGTCAAGTGGGAGCATGATTATAATTTCTGTGCCAAGCGCACCGCACTGTGTTTTGTTGACCGTAAAGTGAAAGGCTGTTGCGACAGCGAACGGTTCAGCAATTATCGGAAATTATTTGCGCACGCGAAACTCTCCGTGTTTGTTTCTCCCAAACATTACGAAATGCACGAAGCCATCTATGGAGCAGTGATTCAACATCATTTAATATTACCACCACCTGTTGACGTGGAAAATATTTGCTCCCTTCCGAAAAAAAAGGATACGGTTTGTTTCGTGGGCGATTTGAGTTGGAAAAAGGGAGGACACGCTTTGGTGGATTTTGCCAATGAAAACCCGCATTTTAAAATAGATGTTTATGGCGATAATGTGATTGGGCGGGAACTACCTGCAAATATTACACTGAAAGGAAAACGACCGAATAAGGAAATTCTTGATGCGATGGCAGCTTCCGAATATTTTTTCTTTAAACCTGTTTGGCCCGAACCGGGCGGCAGAATTGCGGCTGAAGCTTTTTTGTCGGGATGCAAAACCATCACTAACGGGAATGTGGGGTTTCATTCAAATCCGTATTATCCTGCTTATCCCGATGAGGCAAGAACCGAGATGCTCAATGCTCCGGCTCTGTTTTGGGAAAAAGTGAAAGATGCGATTACCGTTTCAGAAGAAAAAATGCGCTGGAAAAACACACTGGTGTATAAAAGTTTTGGCGGCTTGGGTGACTTTCTGTTTACGCTTCCCGCCATCCATAAAATCGCAATGGTTTCGGATAAAATTTCAATTTGCGCGCCTAATGCTTTCCATGGCTTGCTCAAAAAACAATTGCAGGATTATGAAATTTTCCCGGAAGATTTTATTGAGAAAGCAAATCATGCTGACTATGATAAAATCATTGACCTCAGCAATTACCCTTCTTACAGAAAAAATGAGAGCACCCACAAAATTTGGTTCCCATCTTATCGCAGATTAAATCAGCATGCTTTCAGGCATTACTTAGATGGGGTGGCAACCTTGCATCCTGAGATTGACAATTCCTTTGTACGCTTTTCTTATTTCAAATCTGAATCGAACAGCCCGGATAAATATTTCACGGTGCATCCGGGTGCAGGATTTGAGGCTAAGTATTGGCCAGCTTATAAATACGGGAAATTGATTGAGATACTGTTAAATGAATTTGAAGATTTGAATTGTCAATTGATATTAGGTCCCAATGACCCGAAGGCAGATGAGTTGTTTGAAAAAATTCCCGAGCGCGTTTCCATTCCAAAAGGAAATCTGGAAGTGATTGGAGATCTGCTTGCCGGGGCGTTGTTTCATGTAGGCAATGATTCAGGTATGACGCACCTCGCAGGTGCATTTAACACACCCACAGTTACGATTCATGGTCCCACCGGTCCGGGCACGTGGATGAGTTTCGCGGAGCATCGGGAAGTGATTTGGGGAAAGGCGGGCGTTTGTCATATTGCCTGCAACTATGATGTGGCGATAAATTGCTCTCACCGGATTTGCCTGAATTCCGTTACTCCGCAGCGCGTGATGAAACATGTTCTGAAATTGTTGCAAAGCATATTGCCGGAGCAAGAAAATTTCAGATATATTTTCAACCCGGAAGCAACAGTGCAGCAGGAGGAATTTGAATTTTTAATTCAGTTAAATGAAAAAGAATTGTTAGTTGAAATTTCTGAAAATGATGAAAATCGGTTATTCGAAAACCTGATTGCAAATAAACTTTCATCAGGAAATTTTTCTGAATCGTTTGAAAAGCTGGTAGATGTGTTGATTGAAAATGAATTGTTGTTTAAAATTCCCTTGTTGCCGGAAAGGTTTTCCAAAAATGAATTCAGAAAGGAAATTGTGGATGTAACGATTGTCGGTCATGTAAAGAAACGCGATAGCATCGGAAGACAAGGAATCGTGATTGCAGAAATGCTGGAAGGAAAATTTTCCATTAACGGCATTCCCACACGCGACCCAAGTCCGGAAGATATTGCTTCGGCTCTTTACAAAAAAATCACCCGCAACGGAACACCCGGTAAACTCGCCATTTTTACGGACGTGTTGCAACATCATCAAAAGTTCACGCCATACAAATGTGTGCCCAAAGAATCAACTGTAAAGATTTGCTACTCGATGTTCGAAAGTTCCGCCATACCGGAAGAGTGGGTGAGCGTCATCAACAACCGGTTTGATGCTGTGTGGCTGCCCGATAAATGGCTAACGGATGTTTACAAAAACAGCGGAGTGGAAAAGCCGCTCCACGTTTTACCGCTTGCTTGTAATTTGAAGCATTTTCTTGAACATCCAATCAAGAAAAAGGCGAATGAAATTTTCACTTTCGGTATTACTGCCGGCATTTGGATGCGGAAAAATATAGCGGGGGTGATTGAAGCGTTCCGGATGGCTTTTCCGGAAGGAAATGAAAAAGTGAAATTAAAGATTCACAGCCGTAATGGATTTAGAGGAGAAATCAGGAAAATCGAAAATATTATCAATGACGATGAGCGGATTGAATTTTTTGTTGAAGGGCTTTCCGACAGCGATTATTTGAAATTCATGACTTCATTGGATGCCTATGTTTTCCTCTCAATGGGTGAAGGCTTTTCCATTACACCCCGCGAAGCGCTTGCTCTCGGACTTCCCGTTATTCTTTCAGACAACACGGCCCATCGAACGATTTGCGAAAGCGGCTTGGTTTATGCCGTACCCACCAAGTTTGAAATTCCGGGTTATTATGAGGCATTTGGAAAAGCGTATGGCAGTTTTTTTATGCCCGATTTAGAAATTGCCGCGCAATACATGTATAAAATTTTTGCACAGCGGGATAAAATTTATAATAGCGCGCAAGCACGCAGAGCATGGGCATCACAATATGATGTGGTAAAAATGAAAGACCAATACATCGAAATGGTTCGGGAAGTTTTGACTCATAGATTACATGAAAACAGTTAGTATTCTTTCCTGCGCCCGTGAACCTTCTTATCTGACGGAAACGCTGCGCAGTTTCAAGGAACCAAACATTGAGGTCGAACTTTTTTTTCAAGGTCAGGAATCCGAGACTGTTCTCGAGATTGTGCGCAAGAATCATCCGGATAAAACAGAAGAATATACCGGTGGAATATGCGCGTTATATTCTGAGTATATATGTTCAATCTCCCGCGTGTATCGTACTGAAAAAATGTATGATGACGTGCAACTCAACGGACAATACAATTATGCCCAAACTTTATTGCACACCAAAGACGGATTGATTTTAGAAGATGATGTGAAGGTGTCAGATAAATTTATGCGGCATTTGAGTGAAGTGGAAAAACTAATTCCTGATGAAAAAAGTATTGTGTCGTTGTATTCCATGAAGCACTGGAACAATAGCGGAAAAATAGAGTTGATCAAATTGGCTGTTTCACATTTCCGGAACACACAGGCTATGCTCTATCCCGTTCCTGTGGCACGGGCTTTTGGTCGACACATCCTCAGACACTTTGGAGCTGAACCATATGACCATGCGCTGAGAACTTTTTGCCATTTACATGGAGTAAAACTGTTTGCAGTGAATTATTCCTTAGTCCAGCACATTGGAAAAGTAACTACGGGACTTGGTTATCATCATCAAGCCAGAAATTTTATAGATGATTATATTTAAGACCTCTGTGTAGCACCCACAGTGATTGTTTCCAACTCATTATTTCCTGAAAACCTTGTTGCTCAAGAAAAAATTTTGTCAGCCTGGTTTTTCCTCCGTTTTGATAATCATTATCATCCAACAGGATAATCGGGTCATCTGATAATTTATTCATAGAAGCTGTCATTTCCGCTAACTGATGTTGTTGTGATTGAATCAGTTGTTCAGATGTAATCGCATCATCTCCCGGACAATCCATGGAATCCAGATACAGCAAGTCAATTTTTTGTTTAAAATTTTGAAGAAACACAACGGAGTCGCTCGTGTGATATGAAATATATTCTTTACATTCATTAGTCAGACTTTTACAAACCTGAATTGATTCGGGATTAACATCAACAGCATGCAACTGACAATGATATTTTTTACTAAAACTGCCGAAAACTATAGTGGACATGCCGTCAAGCCAGTGGTCCGCTTTTCGGGTGACACCTGTTTCCACAATCACTTTACCATTATTTTTCAAAAACAGATCAAGCGCGATGTACATGGTTTCGAAGCGATTGCTTTGAGCCAGCCCGGAGAGATAATGTTTTTTAAACCATGTATCAAATTCAATGTTCATATCGCTTGATGATGAATGATTAATTTCGTAAAATTCTTCTTTAAAAGAAAAGAGGAATTTTAGTTTCAAAATTTGAAATCATTAAATTAAATAAACATGCTCGAAGTAAAAGTTCCCGTTGTAGGCGAATCCATCAATGAAGTCACCATCGCAAACTGGTTGGTGAAAGACGGTGAAATAGTGGATATTGACCAACCGCTCTGCGAAATTGATTCCGATAAGGCTACGTTTGAAGTGGCAGCTGAGAAACCCGGCAAAGTGAAAATTGAAGTGGAAGCAGGTGAAACTGTTGCCATCGGTGCAGTCATCGCGAAAATTGATACTTCGGTAGCCCCGCCTAAAGAATCTAAGAAAACCGCGCCTGCAGAGGAAAAAGTTGCGACCGAGGAAGAAAAAGCTGCGCCCTTAACAGAGCAAAAAACAGAATCAAAAAAAGAAAAGGCGACAGAGCCGGCAGCCGTTGGGTCCAAAGAAGTAAGTTATGCCCAGGGTGTGCCGTCACCGGCAGCCGCCAAGTTGCTGGCTGAACACAACATCACTCCTTCCAAAGTGAAAGGCACCGGAAAGGACGGCAGAATCACCAAAGAGGATGCGCTGGCTGCTGTGGCTCAACCTTCAAACGGCAATGGCGCTTCCGCCAAAAAAGGAGCATTCAGTCGCGAAACACGCAAGGAAAAAATGTCGCAGTTGCGCAAAACGATTGCCCGCAGATTGGTCGGTGCCAAGAATGATACCGCCATGCTCACTACTTTCAACGAGGTGGACATGAGCGCCATCATGCAAATTCGCAATCAATATAAAGACAAGTTCAAAGAACAACACGGAGTGGGGTTGGGCTTCATGTCGTTTTTCACAAGAGCATGCTGTATCGCCCTGCAGGAATTCCCGGCAGTGAACGGCATCATTGAAGATGAAAATATCGTCTATCACAATTACTGCGATATCGGCATTGCTGTATCCACACCCCGTGGATTGGTGGTTCCTGTTATCCGCAACGCTGAATCATTAACGATGGCGGAAATTGAAAAAACAATCGTTGACCTCGGAACGCGCGGACGCGATAACAAGCTCACCTTAGATGAAATGACCGGAGGCACCTTCACCGTCAGCAATGGCGGAGTGTTTGGCTCATTGCTTTCAACGCCAATCCTGAATGCCCCGCAATCCGCGATTCTCGGAATGCATAAAATTGAAGAGCGCCCGATTGCGCTGAATGGTCAGGTCGTCATTCGCCCGATGATGTATCTGGCGGTATCTTACGACCACCGGATAGTTGACGGAAAGGAGTCAGTCAGCTTCCTTGTCAAAGTGAAACAACTGCTCGAAAATCCATCCTTTCTACTCACGGGAAGCGACCCTGTGAAAGCGGTGCTGGAGGTTTAGTTTTCAGTCGGAAACTCTTTTGAAAACAGGTTTCTGATGATGAAAATCCAATGGCTTATCTTTTACTAAAAGTTTGAAAATCAATCATTTAATATTAACTGTGCGTAAAAAAAAATCTCAGGTGTTGGTAATCTATGTTCAAAAGGGTTACTTTGCACTCGATTTTAAAACCAAACCTCATTTTTTATGTCTGACATTTCAGCAAGAGTAAAAAAAATCATCGTTGACAAGTTGGGTGTGGAAGAAGCAGCCGTCACCAATGAAGCCAGCTTTGCCAATGACCTTGGTGCTGACTCTTTAGACACCGTGGAACTGATTATGGAATTTGAAAAAGAGTTCAATATCTCCATCCCTGATGAAAAGGCGGAAACCATCACCACGGTGGGACAGGCAATCGCCTATTTGGAAGAACACATTAAGTAAACCTTATCCGATTCATGCCTTTTCCAAGAGTCGTAGTCACCGGCTTGGGAGCTGTCACCCCTTTAGGGAACAATCTGTCTGATTTCTGGAAAGCGCTCTTGTCCGGCAGTTCAGGGGCAGGTCCCATCACCCAGTTCGATGCCGCGAAGTTCAAAACGCGCTTTGCCTGTGAAGTAAAAGACTTCGACCCCTCCAATTTGCTGGACAAAAAAGAAGTCCGCAGGTTAGACCGTTTTTCGCTGTTTGCCTTAGCGACTGCTGATGAAGCCATCCGTGATGCCGGTTTTGACTTGGAAAAAATTAACAAAGACCGCGTAGGCGTTATCTGGGGTTCAGGTATTGGAGGCATCAAAGCCTTCGATGTGGAAATGGAAGGCTATTTCAACGGGAACAAGGAACCTCGCTTCAGCCCTTTCTTTATTCCGAGAATGATTATTGACATCGCTGCCGGACACATCTCCATTAAATATGGATTCAGGGGCGTCAACTTTGCCACCGTTTCCGCCTGCGCGTCTTCCACCCATGCGATTATTGACGCTTTCAATTATATCCGGCTTGGAAAAGCCGATATCATCATTACAGGCGGCTCCGAAGCGGCTGTCACTGAATCAGGTATCGGTGGATTTTCCGCCATGAAAGCGCTCTCACAGCGCAATGACGACCCTGGTTCCGCCTCCCGTCCTTTCGATTTAGACCGTGACGGATTTGTGCTGGGCGAAGGTTCCGGAGCGCTCGTCCTCGAAGAACTCGAACACGCCAAAGCCCGTGGAGCTGCCATCTATGCCGAAGTTGCCGGGGGCGGTTTGACAGCCGATGCGCACCACCTCACTGCTCCACACCCGGAGGGATTGGGAGCGATGAACGTCATGCTGCAAACCCTTGACGATGGCGGCTTGAGCATCACGGATATTGACTACATCAACGTACACGGCACTTCCACGCCCTTAGGCGATATTGCAGAAACCATTGCCATTCAGAAAGTTTTCGGAGAAGATGCTTACCGCCTCAACATCAGTTCCACCAAATCCATGACCGGTCACCTGCTGGGCGCGGCAGGCGCGGTGGAGGCGATTGTCAGCATCCTTGCCGTAAAAAATGACGCCATCCCGCCAACCATCAATCATTTCACGGACGACCCGCAATTAGACTCCCGCCTGAATTTCACATTCAACAAAGCGCAAAACCGCACCGTGCGTGCCGCCCTCAGCAACACCTTCGGCTTTGGCGGCCACAACGCTTCTGTCATCGTTAAAAAATTCATTTAAAGCAGTTTTAAAAAATTCCCAAAATCCATTGACTATTTTCTATGGACAATGGACTATCGTCTATGGACTTTTAGGGCGCGTACTATTTTCGTTTCCGCGTAAATTCGCTTTAGTAGCGTTGCTCGTCAGAAGTTATTGGGGATCTATTTTCCGGAATACAATTTATTTTTTTGCCGTGAGTTAGATAATATTGCTTACAGAGATGAATCGTTTACTGCTATTTATTGACTTCTTTTTTCTTTTCACCTTTTGCATTTACCTGCCGGGTAAGGCTCAGGATTCTACCATTTTGGTAAAAGGGCAGGTGATTCAGCATCCGCCTATCGGATTCAGCGACCTGCTCATTGTCAATATGACCACCGGACGCGGAGTGTTTGGCAATCCTGACGGCACCTTTGTAATCCAAATCAACCGGCAGGATGAAATCAAGATTTCATGCAGGGGCTACAAAACAGTCGCGGTCAATTTCAGAGATTCCATCCCCAAACCGGAATATGATATTATCGTGGAAGTTTATCTTTTGGAAATCAGGTTTGACAAACCGATTATCGTGCGCCCGCAACGCACTTTGGATGAGTTGGAAGAGGCGAAAGCCCGTATCGGTAGCCATCGCTACGACCCGATTGTCAGAAGCGGACTGGCAGGCATCATGAATCCCGTTTCCATGCTTTACCAGATGTTCAGCAAAGCGGAAGCGGAAAAACGAAAGTATGTTGAATTATTGAACCAAAAAGAATTGGATGACGCGCTCAAAGACATCACCCGCTACCTGATTTATTCCGGCTTGTTCGATATTCCCGATGACGATTTGGAAATTTTCATTGGTTCTTGTAAGCTGAACCCTGATTTCGTGCGACAGTCTTCCATGTATGAAGTCAGTCTCGCGTTGCTGCAATGTTATGAACGGTTCAAGAAGAGATATTGAGTGCTTTCAATTAAATTCATTCATCGTACGCTCAATCCCCACCGTCACAAAGCTTTTCACCGACTCCACCACATGGGCTATCTTTTCATCCAACTGTTTTTTTTCCTCCGTGTTCCATTTTCCCAACACATAATTCACTTGCCCGCCTTTTTGAAAATCACCGCCAATGCCAAACCGCAGCCGTGGAAATTCAACAGTGCCCAAAGATTCAATGATGCTTTTTAAACCATTGTGCCCACCGTCACTGCCGTTTTTTTTGATTCTGATTTTTCCAAATGGAAGCGCGATGTCGTCCGTGATGACTAATGAATTTTCAACCGGAATTTTCAAGTAATCCAACCAATAGCGGAGCGCTTTCCCGCTGAGGTTCATATAAGTGGTCGGCTTGATGATGTGCAGGCTTCTGCCTTTATATTTTAACTGAGCATAAAAAACATGGCGGTCAAGCGTAAACGCGTCTGTCGCCAGCGCGTCAGCCACTTTAAATCCGATGTTATGCCGGGTTTCGGTATATTCATCGCCAATGTTTCCAAGTCCGGCTATGAGATATTTCAAGTTGAATCCTCCTAAAAATTTAAAAGGCAGTTACAAGAACTGCCTTTTAAATTTAAAATCATTTTAAAAAATGGAACAAACACCTTCCAGCGAGTTTTATTTTTTCGCATCAGGTTTCTTCTCGGCTGCCTTTGCATCCGGTTTCTTTTCTTCCGGTTTAGCCGCGCCTTTTGCTGCCGGAGCGCCTTTTGCTGCGGGAGCGGCTTTGTCTGCAACCACTACAGCCCTCGGCATTTCAATGGTCGCCAGCGGCATGTATCTGGAAGTGAGAATTTCGATATTGTCCAATTGAATAT
>JBGTCY010000240.1:0-7813 GCA_041748615.1 Chitinophagales bacterium | reverse complement strand
ATGATAAACCTCTCCTTTGTCTTACGCTGATGGCGCGTTTCTAAGTAAACAGAAAAAATCTGATTCACTTCCTCTACGATATGTTCCGGTGTTACGCTCATGGAGAATGGAAATTTAGCGAAAAAGAAGGTGAAGGGAACATTTAAGAATGAAATAATTCCATTGAAAACTCAATTCTGGTTTTACTGCCTGCTCACTGACAATAGTCCGTCTAATTCTTTGAGCCGGATGATTAAATTATCCAACTGTTCGGTATCGTGCACGAACAAAGTAATAAGCCCTTCAAAAATGCCGTCTTTACTGTCAAGCTGGAGGGAGCGCATGTTGAGTTTCATTTCGCCCGAAATGATATTAGTGATTTTTTGCATCACTCCGACATCGTCTATTCCGCTCACTTTCAGTTCTGTGAGAAACGCGATTTCATGCTGCTTGTTCCAACGGGTTTTAATGATGCGATAGCCGTAGTTGCTCATCAACTGTGTCGCGTTCGGACAGTTGGTCTTATGAATTTTAATACCTTCATTGATTGTGATAAATCCGAAAACATCATCACCCGGAATCGGATTGCAGCATTGCGCAAATTTGTAATCAATCTTATCAAGATTATCTCCGAAAATGAGAAATTCCGCATTCTTGTGTAACGTATTGCGAACTGTTTCTTCAATGTTTTCCGGCTTCTGCTGGTCTTTCTTTTCCGGTTCTTTCGGAACAATCAGTTTATCATGTTCGAATTTGTCTCTTGTGAGGGTTTTAAGGTCAATTTTTTTGGAAGCGACATCACAGTAAAAATCAAGCACGGAATCCAATTTGTAATAGGCGGCTAAGTCATTCAGCAAGGGGGAGGATGAAGTAACCTTCAGGGCGCGCAGCCTGCGTTCGAGTATTTCTTTGCCATCAGCCGCTAGTTTTTTCTGTTCTTCTTTCAGCGCTGATTTTATTTTTGATTTGGCTTTTCCGGTCACCACATACCCAAGCCATCCTTCATTAGGTTTTTGTTTTTTCGATGTGATAATTTCCACCTGATCGCCATTGTTGAGTTGATGACTCAGCGGAACAAGTTTATGATTCACCTTTGCCCCGATGCAGGTCATCCCGATGTCGGTGTGAATATCAAAGGCGAAATCCAGCGTGGTGGAGCCGCTGGGCAGTCGCTTCAGTTGACCTTTCGGAGTGAACACATAGATTTCCTGCGAAAAAAGATTCAGCCTGAAATCATCAATGAAATCCAGCGCGTTGGAATCGGGATTTTTGATGATTTCCCGCATTTTCATGAGCCATTCGTCAAAGGCGTTTTCTGAATCAGTGCCTTCTTTGTATTTCCAGTGTGCCGCGTACCCGCGCTCGGCAATTTCATCCATCCTGTCCGTTCTGATTTGGATTTCCACCCATTTGCCGCCCGGTCCCATCACGGTGGTGTGCAGCGCTTCATAACCGTTGGCTTTGGGATTGGAAATCCAGTCGCGCAACCTCCGGGGGTTAGGGCGGTAAAAATCCGTGATGATGGAATACACTTTCCAACAATCGGCTTTTTCTTTTTCGGGGGTTGTTTCCACAATCACGCGAATCGCAAACAAATCATAGACCTGTTCAAAATCTACGCTTTTGGTTTTCATTTTATTCCAGATGGAATGAATGGATTTCGGACGTCCGAAAATTCGGAATTTCAAATCTTCCTCTTTCGATAGCTTTTCATCAATCGGCTTAATAAATTCATTAATATATCTGCCGCGCTCACGTTTTGTTTCGTTCAGTTTAGTGGCAATGAGCCGGTACATGTCCGTCTCGGTATATTTCATCGCTAAATCTTCCAATTCGGATTTGATGGCATAAAAACCAAGCCGGTGCGCGAGCGGAGAATAAAGAAAAGTGGTTTCCGAAGCGATTTTCAACTGTTTGGTGCGCGGCATGTGGTCGAGGGTGCGCATGTTATGCAGCCTGTCCGCTATCTTAATCAGAATCACGCGCATGTCATCGGTGAGCGACAGCACTAATTTGCGAAAATTTTCAGCCTGCGCGGAACTTTTGAGGTCAAACACCCCACTGATTTTCGTCAGCCCGTCCACGATTTTCGCAACTGTAGGTCCAAAATCTTTTTTAATATCCTCCAGCGAAATTTCCGTGTCTTCCACGGTATCATGCAACATGGCGCACACGACTGATGTTGGTCCCAAACCCATTTCTTCCGCAACAATCTGCGCGACCGCCAACGGATGTAAGATGTAAGGCTCCCCTGATTTTCTGCGCATGTCCTTGTGCGCTTCGAGCGACAACTCAAAAGCCTTGCGAATCATCTTTCGGTCTTCGCCATCATCAAGCCGGGGTTTCACCACGCGCAACAACTGCCTGTAGCGCTTCAGGATTTCCTTACGCTCCTGCTCCACATCATATAAAACTTCGTTGCTCATGATTTTCAAATGCCCGTAAATTTAAACGTCTGCCATCAGATTATATACCGAGAGTAGTCGAATTTCCGAAGGAATTGAGACGTACTCTCGGTGAATACCGAATGTTTTACCGTTTCATTATTCAAAAACCTGAGTTTTTATATAGTTTGTTTGCGGATTGAGGATTCCCTTAAAAAATTTGGTAACTTTGCCACGCCTTTTTTGCGGATGTGGCGGAATTGGCAGACGCGCCAGACTTAGGATCTGGTGGGGTGACCCTTGAGGGTTCGAGTCCCTCCCTCCGCACTTTTTTTATTGTAAATAATTTTTTTAAACATGCCCACGATTATCAAAGAAACGCTTGACCCGTTAAACGCTACCATCCGGATTAACATCAGCAATCAGGACTATGAACCTGTTGTCAATGACTCATTAAAAAAACTCAGCAAAAAAGCTGATGTGAAAGGCTTCCGCAAGGGAATGGTGCCGGTTGGTCATATCAAGAAATTGTATGGCAATGAAATACTTGCGGATGAATTGAATAAAATTATCAATCAGGAATTGACAAAATACCTTGATGAAAATAAGATTGAAATATTAGGCAGCCCGTTGCCGCGTCCGGATGATGAAAACACGCAATTGAATATTTACGAAACAAAAGAATATGTATTTGCCTACGATTTGGGTCTTTATCCCGAATTTGAACTCTCGCTATTAAGCAGCAATACTTCTATTGACCAATATGTGGTGAAAGCTCATGAACAAGCCATTCAAAAAGAAATTGAAAGGATTCAAAAAAGATATGGACAAATGACGAATCCGGAAGATGGCGTGGCGAAAGGTGATGTTTTGTTTGTGAAATTCACCGAATTGGATGAATCCGGCAATGTGAAAGAAGGTGGAGTGGAAAACGCGACACCTGTTAATTTAGAGCAATTTCAGGAACAGCTTGCTTCGGATTGGCTCGGCAAAAAGCCGAGTGATTTTTTTGATGTTGAAATAAAAAAAGCGCTTTTAGCGGATGCAGAAGACATCCTCCATAATTTTCTCAATGTGAAAGGACATCCTCCAATCAGCGAAAAATTCAGGATTACGCTGGAAAAAATCAACCGTAATATTCCCGCTGAACTCAATCAGGAGCTGTTTGATAAATTATTCGGAGAAGGAAAAGTACAAACTCCGGAAGCCCTGAAAGAGGAAGTGAAAAAAATGATTGAAGATGCTTATGTCAAGGAAAGTAATTACCTGCTGAATAATCACATCGTAAAATACTTTTTGGAAAACACGCAATTCGAATTGCCCCACGATTTTCTGAAACGCTGGATTAAAGTATCAAACGAGCAACCGGTGACCGATGAGCAAGTTGAGCATGATTATGACGGCTTCGCGAAAAATCTCAAATGGACGATTATCGTCAATAAAATCAGAAAAGAAAATAATATTGAAGTGAAGCCGGAAGATATCAAAGCACAAACTTTAGAAGTCATCAGGGGGTATTATGGATTTCCGGATAATGAAGAGAGTAATAAAATCCTCTCGAGCCTCGCGGACGAAATGATGAAAAAAGAAGACCATATCAAACGTACGTATGAAGAATTGGCTGATAAAATGGCACTTGACTTCATCAAGAGCAAAATCACGCTTAATCCAAAAGAAATTTCGGTAGAGGAGTTTGCAGATTTAATAAAATAATCATCTTCAATTTATACCGAAACAACTCAGGTTTTCGAATAATGAAATGGTAAAACATTTGGCATTATCCGCTTAGGCGGAACGTCTCTTTTCTTCGAAAATTCGACTACTCTCGGTATAAGCAGCCTTCGTGAACTTTGTTCTGTCAATAGAACATGCTCCGATTTTTGATTTCATCAGTTTTGATTTTTTGCTGCACGCTGCTTGCTGATGTGGTATAAAACAGCCTGCCGTAAGCATACCCGGATATCCATCAGAAATGTTCAATTTTGAACTTCTTTAAAATTACCCGGTAATTAACTATTTATGAATCAGGTTTGCAGCTATTTATCCATAAAATTGACTCTTGCAGTTATTGTTTTCATACTCCTGCTCTTTTTTTCAATTAACAGCAAAGGACAGGTGATAGAGTTATTCAAAGGGTGGGATGAACTGGAAATCAAAAGCAATGATTCCATCGTCATTTACATTACCAATACCGACACGATTCCAATTAAATTTTATCCATTGACAGTATTCGATAACCCAAATGAATACCTGTTTCTGAATGATACTACCTATCTCCAAAACCTGAAGTCGCAGGGCGGACAAATACAGGCAATCCGGGAAATCGCACGTATTGTAAAAAGCCCGTATTTTAATGTATATTTTCCTGAATATGACTCCTATGTCAATAATTATTTTGACTCATTAATTGCATATAAACAATTTTCAATTATCGGTTCTAAGTTATCCGTTTCCAATCGTGAATGTTTTGACTATTGGCTTCAGGCCTCCACAGAATTAATTCAATCGGAGATATTTTCACCGGATTCATTGAGGGATGTGGCAACATCGGGGCACTATTTAGGAGAATGTATTATTGATAACAATGCCATATTGGTAGATTTCACACCCGGACAGCCTCGTTTTTTAGATACCATACCGGGGACTGGAAAATATATTTCCGCCCACGACATCAAAGCCCAACCGGAATGGCTTGATTTCCAGGATGAATACTGCTACCAAACAGATACCGGTTGTGTAAATATGAGCGAGTGGACAACTGAACATTACAAGCGATACTTTACGGACGATACAATTATATATTATGATATTCACCAATTTCCTACGATGGAAGTAAACGGTTCCTGGATATTATGTCCGGGCTGTACTTTGTCTGTTGAATACCATATTCCCTCTTATTTGATTGACCTCTCCGATATAAATCAGTTGGCTTTAACAGATTCCGTTTCCTA
Source organism: Chitinophagales bacterium (assembly GCA_041748615.1). Lineage (GTDB taxonomy): Bacteria > Bacteroidota > Bacteroidia > Chitinophagales > CAIOSU01 > JBGTCY01. Next base: position 2,499 of record JBGTCY010000240.1, on the reverse strand, counting down.
TTATTTGGAAAATGAAAACCTGAATGTAGCATTGTCATTTCTTCAGGAATTACTGGGTAACGTCAGTCAACAGGAAGCGGAACGAGTTTTATCTGAAAATGATTTTTTCTTCTATTATGAAAATCCTATTCATACATGGCTGAACTATAAAGAAAATTTTTCAGGGAATATAACCATGCATCTTCATATTCCATCATCTTCCAAACCCATTGAAATTGGCAAGGATTTGCAACTTCCTTTTTTAATTCATCAGGTTCATGCTTCATCTCCTGTTCAAATAGGCGATACATTAATTCAGGAAGCACGATTTGAACTATGGAATAAAAATTTTTCTGACAGCTTGGATAAACCAAAAGTTACCTCCAGACAAATTCAGTACCTGCAATCCGGTTATATTCCTGAAAATACTCTGGCGGATATTGAAGTGTATTACAATCAATATATTTATAAACTGTTGAATGGAATTCGCGCGGAAATGTTTGGGAATAATACTCAATCCATTCAAGCGTCTTTGTCCGTAACGAATAATAAACCCACCACCGACCTGCAACCGGTAGCCTTAAACAAGGAAAATGTTACCGTTTTTCCCAACCCTGCCATTGATAAAGCTTTAATTCATGCAAATGATTTAAAAGAAATCTACTTGTTTAATTCCGATGGAAAACAAATACCTGCTGTATTAAATGGTAAAGAGTTGTCATTAAGAAATTTAGATACCGGCATGTATTTTCTTGTCATTCTCAATGGTGATAAAATCGTGACGAAACAAATCGTCAAATTGAGATAGAACTCACTATCAGAACAGGTTTCCGATAACTACATCCTGAACTCTATCCCCGTCACCAAACCTGCCGAGTTGAGCCTGCGCTTGATGGGCTGATGGGCTATGTATGAAAACAATTGCTGCCGGTAAATCGGCTGGAAAAACAAAGCGATTTTCGAATGCACCTGAATATCCATGCCGATGCCCGCGAGCGCTGATAGATTGAACTTGCGAAATTCATGACCGCTGCCGGTTTCAAGATGGATGGTCTCACTTTTTTTTGTGCCGTCATGAAACCATTGAGTAAACCTGTTTTTGTTCGAAATATTAAAATTGAACTCCACTCCGCTGCTCGCAAACAAACTGATTTTATTTTTTTAAAAAAATACATATCTGCATTGAAGCGGTATGTCAATGAAATAATAATGAAAAATAATTCTGACATCTTTAGGCGCACCGGGAAGAGGAGGCAATGCAGGATTAAAACCGCTGCCGTCAAACTGTGGATCGAATGTCAAATTATTTCTCCTGATACGATAGCCGTAATCGGAAAATGAGAAACCCGTTTGCAACATGATTTTCTTGTGGATAGGATAACCGGCAGTAAATCCTGCCGAAAAACCTATTCTCGTTTTTTCAATATCACGGTATATTTCAGGAACAACAGCCGGTACCCTGTCGTCATGCGTTAAAATGTGGTTGGCAAGGTGAGGCGTAATGAAGACACCGAAAGAAAATTTATGTTTTTCCTTATTGTTCTCTTCCTTTGCCGGCAGTACCATACAGAAAAATAAAAGCAAAAAGACAGCGTACAGCTTTTTTATAAAATAGATTTAACGCAATAAAGATATAAATATTTTCTATAGCTCCTTCGCGGGTTTGTTGTCAAACGAAATAATTCATAAAAGTTGAAACGAAATTCTAACACCCACTCCCCGTAAAACTTCTTTCCCGCCTTGGCATAATCCACCAAAATTTGAGCGGGTTTGAAGTTGATTTGCATATTTATTATATCCAACCTCTTACATAAACAGTTGTTGCTGTCAACGTCCGAACAACCTGCCTGCGTAAAACAAGGTCTTGAAATTTAAAGGGCTGAGTACTTCAATCTCAGATAAATAAAAATGATGATAATCTTTTGTTAAAATCAAATCCATCCCCGCTTTTTTTGCTGAAAAATATTGCATGGCATCCTCTACATCTACCCAGTCGGATAAAACAGATGCTTCTACATCTGAACGCGTTTGGTCAATGAACCAAAAATTTTCAAGGATACGCTTTGCATTGGTACGCAATTTATTTTTTTCCAAATAAAAAATCCATCGGGTCCTTGCTTCCTGTCTTTATAATTCCCGCTGTTTTTTCAACGTCAGGATGAAGGGGCAATTCTTTTTTTTCCTGCACTTTAAGCAATTCTATCAATCCGTCCTTCAAAGATGAAATATTATTTTGCGTTTTTTGAATAACATTTGATAAAACGTCTGTTTTCCTTTTTTACCAGTATTGTCAGTTTTTCATTCATGTTGTTGATTTTTCGTATTCTTTTGCATTTGCAATGCCTGATGTTATCGAAATGACTATTTAAATTAAACTTATTTTAACAAATCCTTTTTCTCCTGCCAGGGCAATCGCATCTAATTATAAAGCATTGATTTACTGGTTCATTTCAATTTGTTAAAAAAATAAACCGAGAGCAATCAAAATTATAGACCCTTGATTTCAGTGCATCCCCCATC
>JBGTCY010000239.1:0-2478 GCA_041748615.1 Chitinophagales bacterium | reverse complement strand
CGCGAGGGGAGATTGAATACCGTATTTGTAAACCGGTTCCCGAACCTGTCTTCCGGGTCTGTTTCATGGTGCAGTTTCAAAAAGTCGTTCCACTTCGGGTACAGTGATTGGAAATCATAGCGCGCGGGTGTGAACTCTTTTCCCCAGTGCGGGCGACCGTGAAAGTTTTTCATCAGCAGTTCGAAAGCATGGAGATAGTTGTCCCATTGTTTGCAATGCTGATAGGCGCCAATGTAGCAACTGTCGCGTTGATAGGCGGGACTCAGCCAGCAGTCATCGGCTTTCACAAAACGGGCTTCCACCACGAAGTTGATGAAGAGTTTTTCGCGTTCAATCATTTGCCGCATGGCAAGCAATGCCTCACCGGCTTGTTCCACCGGAATGGCGATTTCCGATTCGCGGTGACGGGGCGGCATGGCGACATTAAAAACCCGGTAGCATTTATCAATCCTTTCGTAAGTTTTGAAATGCAGTGTGTTGATGAAGCGATTGACGCGCGGGATGATTGCGGGAAATGTTTTTCCGGTCTTCAGCAATCCGCTGAAAACATATTGCGCGAGAAATGAATCCCGCATCCAGCGTTCCGCGGCTGAAAAGGTGTGGAGCGGTTCATGGGTGCGGTTGTAGCGATAGACCTGGATGAAATTGACATGGGGAAACCACCAGAATTTGAGATGGTCGTTAGTTTGCAATAACTCCGGCAACTGCCTGACCGCCTCATCAAAATTCATGGGTGCAGCGTTTTCTTTCAAATGAAAAAATGCGGTGCATTGCAGTGTCACTTCCGAAATGATGCCCAAAGTACCGAGACTTAACCGGTACGCATCGAGGAGAGGATGTTCTTCCCCGATTTCAACAATATCTCCCGCTGCATGGATGACGCGCAACCCGATGACTTGTGTCGAAAGGATTGGGTATTGAATGCCCGTGCCGTGTGTGCCGGTGGAGATTGCGCCCGCGATGCTTTGCTCGGAGACGGAGCCGAGATTGCGCATCGCCATTCCGTTTTTTTCAAGCAGGATGTGTAATTGTTTCAGCCGCATTCCGGCTTGCACCGTCACTTGCAGGTTGGACAAATTCAATTTCACCGGCTGAGAGTAATCGTCAAGGTTCACCAGAAAATCATCCGACAACACCACATCTGACCATGAATGTCCCGCTCCCACCATCCTGATTTTTTTGCCAAGCGCGGCTGCATTTTTTACGATTGCAATGAGTTCAGTTTCAGTGGCGGGCTGAAAATATTTTTCAGCACGACATTGCTGATTCCGCGCCCAGTTGCGGAAGTGAAAGGATGTGGATGTTTTCAATGAAAGTGCAAGATGTGAAAGGATGAAAAATTTTCACAAACATAAAAAGACTCTCACGATTTTATTGATTGATGCAATTGCTCAGCTTATGTGATAGGGGAATAATATGAAACTACGTTTTTAGCCCTCAGAAAAAAAGCCGGTCTATTGAATTGAAATTACAAATCGCAAAAAGCAAATCACAAATAAATTCCAACAACAAAAAAAATCAAACCATAGTAACAGAGAGTCTGTTCTAAATTGTATATTGAATTTTTAAAATTGAGTATGATTTATTTTTTGTGAATTGTTTTTTGGCGCTTAAAAAACGAAAACAGTTGTAAGCTCCAATATCGGGATTAAGCGGCAATCAACCCGCGCTTCACCGCGTAGAGCACTAATTCGGAAGGAGTATTCAGTCCGAGTTTGTTGAGAATATTTTTGCGATGCGTGTTGATGGTGTGAACACTGCGATGCAGCATCGCGGAAATTTCAGCGGTCGTGTGACCGGCAGCTACCAATTTCACGATTTCCAGTTCGCGTTCGGTGAGTGTCAGTCCTTCGCAATTAGCGGGGGATTTTCCGCCTAAGATGTCTTCAACGATTTGCGCGCAAAAGAATTTTTCACCTTTCGCGGTGGCATAAATCGCGTCAAAGATTTCATCTTCGCCACACTCTTTCAGCAGGTAGCTGGTTACGCCTAACTCCATCGCGGTCACGATGTCATGCTTGTAGCGGTTGTTGGAAATCACGAGAATTTTGAGGTCGCGGTATCTGCGCTTGAGTGCGGCAATGTCATCAATGGAAAATGCGCCCGGCTGGTCATAATCCATAATCAGCACATCGGGTTTAGAGTTGCGGATGGCGTCAAAAAGTTCAATTGCATCATTTGCCTGTGCAGTAATTTGCATGCCCGGTCTTTTTGACAAGATGCACTTGAGTCCTGTTTTAATCAGGAAGTCCCTATCTGCAATGACAATGTTTAACACACTTATTTAGATTTATTCTAAAGACAAAATTAGGTTGCCGGATTTGAATTTTCAAAGCTAAGCCTAAATCAGGAAAGAATACCTAAGAGTAGGTAGGGGGCTGATGAGTTGATGTGATGATTAGCAGATGTGATGATTAGCAGATGAGTTGATTGGGCGATTTATTGATTAATGCCCTGATAAGAATTCATTACTGTGGG